>FR887750.1 GCA_000432735.1 Bacteroides sp. CAG:443 | reverse complement strand
CATATGCCATCTTATTTTGGGGACATTTACTGAATATCCCTACTTATTTACAGTTTCCAGTACAACGCGGCTTGATTTGTTTGAAGAAATCATTACCCTTGTTGTCTACCAGGATGAATGCCGGGAAGTTTTCAACTTCAATCTTCCAGATAGCTTCCATACCCAGTTCAGGATATTCTACACATTCAATGCTCTTGATGTTATTCTGTGCAAGGATAGCAGCCGGACCACCGATAGAACCCAAATAGAAACCACCATGCTTCTTACAAGCATCAGTTACAGCCTGACTACGGTTACCTTTAGCCAGCATAATCATGCTACCACCATGACTCTGGAACAAGTCAACATACGGGTCCATACGTCCGGCAGTAGTCGGTCCCATAGAACCACAAGCCATACCGGCAGGAGTCTTAGCCGGACCAGCATAGTAGATAGGATGATCCTTAATATACTGAGGAAGATCTTCACCACGGTCCAGACGTTCTTTCAGTTTGGCATGAGCGATATCACGACCTACGATGATTGTACCGTTCAAAGACAGACGAGTTGCAACAGGATACTTATCGAGTTCAGCCAAGATTTCCGGCATCGGACGATTCAGGTCAATCTTTACAGCATTACCTTCACCAGCCTGACGCAATTCTTCAGGAATCAGTTCACCCGGATTTGAATCCAGTTTTTCAATCCAGATACCGTCTTTATTAATCTTACATTTGATGTTACGGTCAGCAGAACAAGAAACACCCAGACCAACCGGACAAGAAGCACCGTGACGAGGCAGACGGATAATACGAACATCGTGTGCATAATACTTACCACCGAACTGTGCACCCAAACCGATACGGTGAGCTTCTTCCAAAACTTGTTTTTCAAGTTCCAAGTCACGGAAAGCACGTCCGTATTCGTTACCAGTAGTAGGCAGATTATCGTAATAATGAGTAGATGCAAGTTTAACAGTCAGCAAGTTCTTTTCAGCAGAAGTACCGCCAATGACAAATGCGATATGGTAAGGAGGACAAGCAGCTGTACCCAGAGTCTTCATCTTTTCTACCAGGAACGGAACCAGAGTAGCCGGATTCAAGATAGCTTTTGTTTCCTGATACAAATAAGTCTTGTTGGCAGAACCACCACCTTTGGTTACACACAAGAAGTTGTATTCCATACCTTCGGTAGCCTCCAGGTCAATCTGAGCCGGAAGGTTACAACGAGTATTCACTTCTTCGTACATGCTCAGCGGAGCATTCTGTGAGTAACGTAAGTTATTTTCAGTATATGTTTTATATACGCCCAGCGACAAAGCCTCTTCATCACAATATCCAGTCCATACCTGCTGACCTTTTTCACCATGTATAATAGCAGTACCGGTATCCTGGCAGAAAGGCAATACGCCCTTAGCTGCAACTTCAGCGTTACGCAGGAAAGTCAGAGCAACGTATTTATCGTTTTCGCTGGCTTCCGGATCACTCAAAATTTTGGCTACCTGTTCGTTATGAGAACGACGCAACATGAAAGAAACATCGTGGAATGCAGCATTAGCCATTGCTGTCAGACCTTCCTTTTCGATTTTCAGGATAGGTTTTCCTTCGAACTCGCTTACAGACACATAGTCTTTTGTAAGCAAATAGTATTCAGTAGTATCTTTTCCGTGTTCAAACATCGGCTGATACTTGAATTCTGGTGTTGCCATAATGATAAGAAATTAATTGTTAGTTACTATGTCAGCAAAGGTACGAAGTATTATCGAAATTTTTCCTTAATTAAGATAAAATCTTTGTAGCAGATGATTCAAAAACTCACGGGAGTTTCCACTAGTCCACTTCAATAGCAACCTTCCTTTTACCTATTCCGAAACACCTTAGTTCATGGCTCTCAGCAAGTCCCGTTGTAAAACATCCACCCCGGGAAAACCTACATAACGATCCTGTAGCTTTCCGTCATAACTAATAACCAGATATCCCGGAATGCCCGTAATACCATACGAACGACAAAGATATTCCCATTGCTTCTGTGTCAGGCGATAATGTACTCCATTTATGTCAGCTATCGCATTTTTCCAAGCATCTTCCGGCGAAGAAGGTCCTGTAATGTAAATATAAACCACATCCTTTGCCGACAACTTTTTTTTTAACAAACGAACAGCCGGCATACTTTTACGACACGGTCCACACCATGTAGCCCAGAAATCAACAAGAATGGCACTTCCCCGATGCTGGGAAATAATGGCAGGTAAGATGTCGGCTCCAGCAACCAAGGAATCCAATTCAGCAATAACATATCCTTTAGAAGCCTTTGCACGTTCCGAAAGCGCCTGCATAGCCTGCATTTTCTCCTTTACATACGTGCGTATTTCCGACTGCCCGATCAGATTCAATGCCTTCCTGTCGTCCGAACTCATACGTTCTTCCTTCACAGTATTCCGGTAGATACTTCTCGCCTTCTTCATATCCTCCCATACATCCTGCATTTCACCTTTATCTCTTTCCAGATACTGCAAATAAGTCATATAATCACTACTATATCTAGCATAAGGAGAATCTACTTCCTTCGGCATTGTACCATGTGTACCTTGTAGAACCAATGCATTCACCTTCAAATTGGCCAAGACATATTCTTTATATGCCTCACCCACTCTTTTATCATCTTTCAGTTCTGACTCATACCCATTCAGTCTATCCTGTACGAAAGCATCATATTCTTCATCCGACATCCCCGTAGTGTTATTAACAAAATCAGTCTCATCATCAACAGCAAGAGGATATCTCCATGTAGCCAGTTCCGTATTCAGCAATTCCTCTCCTCCGTCGAACCAAGCCTTCTGCTGCTCTCCATATTTATTTTTCAGTAAATGAGAAGCCGACATGCTCAATCTTGGTAAATGAATATATACAGTCATCTCCTCTCCCGGAGAAAGAAACAGATTTAACTCAGCCTTATTAATCTGGAGCTTAGCACCTCCGGCAATCAATAAATCGGTTTCAATATGAAAAGATCCATCCTGACGTACTTTCACCGTTTTCCCCCACTCGTCAGAAAACAGCCAGTCGGAATGACGGAAGACCACATCCAACCCCATTTGGGAATCGTACCCTAATATATATCCGTTAATAATTGATTTTCCAGTTTTCAGACGAGGTTCCGGTAAAGACTTACTCCTCTCCACAACACGAGTCTGTAAAAAACTAGGTACATAGACATAAGGCTCTGCCTTGCTCAACTGCACTCCCCAAATAGTCCAGCCCTCTTCTTTTTCCACAAAATCGACAGCATGCACACCTGCCGGTATCGGAGCAAAAGAAAGGATGATAGAATGCTTGCCCGATGCCGGAATAGCTTCCGGTTCCGTCAGTCCATCAATAGACACACCCTCCGCTTCACGCAAACAAAACTCCTGCTGGGGAGTACGCAAACATGTATGCGAAGAAATAACCGCCATTTCACCCGGTTGACCATACAAAACAGCATCCACTTGCGTCTGTTCATCGGTCAAGATAATTTTTTTAATCTCAATTTTTGACGTATTGGTTGTGATAAAACACGGATGGCTGACTTCCCTTTTACGATAGGTTCCAGCCTGAGCCATCATGCAAACACAGCACAGCATGCAAAACAGCCATATATTTTTCATAGTAATATCGCCTTTTATAAACCTCTTAAACGTTCAATCAATTCATTACCCAATGCAGTCTTCACTTCGATATGCTTCAGCACAGCTGTCACAAACGGATTACTTTCGAACACCCCTCGAACTTGTTCAAAGTCGAGTACCTGTTCCTCCTTGCTGCCGTCTGCCCCAAATCCCGTCATCGAAGTAAGAGAAAATTCTTTCTTGGCATCTTCATACACCATTCTATCAAGTCCAACAACTGATTTCTGCCACTGATGCACAATGTTAATGATATCTTTTGCCGTAATCGTTTCTGCATTCAGCCCATAAAACTCCAGCATCTTACCATAGGCCCACGTCCATTCATACGTATAATAATTGGCATGCATTTCAGCAAAACGATCATGAATCTGGTCCACTGTATATAATGTACCTGTTTCGATGTCGTTCATCAGTCGTTCAATCTCTGTCTTAGGTGCAATCAATCCCGAAATATCCACCCATTCTCCTTCTCCTATCACCGTATCTGGCTGCAAGCGACAACGTATCTCCTCATTATTTTTAAAGCAGATACCTTCCAGACGTTTGATGACAGAATTCCCCAAAAATTTATGAATGGCAGTTTCATAAAAGCCAATTCCTTTATTCAACGCCGAATTTTTAATCTTCGCACTCTGGTAAGAATATATTTCCGATGTTTCACCAGACACCCGTTGCAATTCCTTCAGGATACTCCTTCCCTTCATCATCTTCTGGATGGTATACGGACTGAGCAAATTATAATTTATCTGATCCAGGCGTACAGGATCTTTACGCAAGTCACGCTTCGGCCATTTCTGCGCATCGCGAATGGTTCCCACACTGCGAAGGTTAACCCCCGGAGCCAGATAAGTCGTATTCTTATCCTCTATCAGATACGAAAAAGGTAAATCCGACGTATCCGGATGATTTACATGACGCCCCATCACTAATGAAAAGGCACCGATACGTGCCGGCCAAAGAATATAAGAATCAGAAGTCGTCTTCGCTCCTCGCTCCAATGCCCCCTGATGAATCGGTCCCAGTTTATACATGTGATTACTCTGATTAGAGCCGGAACCCGCATTCATGAAAGAAAACATACCAGCAATCAGCAACGTCGATTTATGATGCGTAACCGTGAACGGTCCGGCAAAGATAGCACATGCCTCTCCATTCTCCTCCTGACAATTACTGAAGAATAACGAGTCGGAAGCCGAATAATTATGCCCCATGTGACAAGCCTGTCCCACAAAACATCGGGTAATCATTGTCCCATCCTCTATATGAGAACCACTGGAAATAATAAAATCATCACAGACTACCCCGTAACCGATATGCACAGGATCGGCCGCATTGCTGTTAATACTACCGTTCTTTAATCTTCCGGCTCCTTCTATCTCACAATAATCGCCAATACGAACATTCTTGATATAGCCCGAATTAACGATAGTAACATGCGAACCGATTGTACCGACATCAGATGCATGTTCATCCGCATACGCTTCTATCAGCGCCTTCATACGTTCAATCAACTGCGGACGATGACGATACAAAGCCATAATATACGCCTGATGAGCAGAAAGCCGGTCGTGTATCATCACTTCACGGCCCCCCGTTTCATTCAAGACAGAAACCTCCACTCCGTTCCCAAAACGAGATTTTTTATCCACCAGAATGATATCCACGTTTTCGATAAACGTATATGCTCCAATCTCATAATTGGCAATATAATTCTTTACATTTTCTATGCAACAATTATCCCCAACCGTTACATTATGCAATGTCACATAAGACAGTCCTGCATGTTTACAGATACCTCCCGGCAGGGCAAACTCATACTCGAACACACCCAAACGTACCTTGCCCGAAAAGCGAGCATGGTGAACATAATCAGGAGTAAAATGCTCGTCAACCTGCACATCATTCCAGTCAGAAGCCGAACAAGCCTGTGCTTCCAGCCTGTTTATCTCTTCATTAGTCAGCGAACGGTAGTTTTTCATATTTTATTCTTCGTCGTAGGTTTGATAAAGAAAATCGTTATAAGGATATTTCTGCACATGCAGTTCCCTTACTTTCTTATAGACAATATCTTTCAACTCGTCGATATTCGTCTTGTTACGGGCAGAAATGAAGATGCAGTTATCATTCATCTTAGCCATCCAGGTATGCATCAGTTCTTCCAGCGTAATATTCTCTTTCGTCTTTGGTGTCAGATCATCTTCAGCCTTTTCCACATACGTATAAGCATCTATCTTATTAAAGATAATCATCGTCGGCTTACCTCCGGCACCCAGATCCGCAATTGTCTTATCTACCACCTGAATTTGTTCTTCAAAATCCGGATGCGAAATATCAACCACATGCAACAGCAAGTCTGCTTCGCGCACTTCATCCAGCGTCGATTTAAACGAATCCACCAAATCGGTAGGGAGCTTACGTATAAATCCTACTGTATCAGACAGCAAGAAAGGCAAATTGTCAATAATCACCTTACGCACCGTTGTATCGAGAGTAGCAAACAGCTTATTTTCGGCAAAGACCTCACTCTTCGCCAGCAAATTCATCAGCGTCGATTTTCCGACATTCGTATATCCGACCAATGCCACACGAATCAGTCGTCCACGGTTCTTGCGCTGGGTAGACTTCTGCGTATCAATATCAGCCAGACGCTGTTTCAACAATGCCATACGATTCAAGATAATACGACGGTCCATTTCCAACTGCGTTTCACCCGGACCACGAAGTCCCACAGAACCTTTACCACCTCCGGCACCAGAACCACCGCCCTGACGTTCCAGGTGTGTCCACAAACGCTGCAATCGGGGCAACATATATTTATACTGTGCCAGCTCTACCTGCGTTTTGGCATTGGCAGTCTGTGCGCGCATGGCAAAAATATCAAGAATAAGTGATGTACGGTCCAGAATCTTTACATTCAGTTCCTTTTCGATATTTCGTATCTGTTTGGCAGAAAGTTCATCATCGAAGATCACCATACCCACTTCTTCACCTCCTTCTTCGTGCTGCTGAAGAAGATATTCCTTAATTTCCTGCAACTTACCCTTTCCAACATAAGTCACGGAATTGGGAGTATCCAGTTTCTGAGTAAAACGTTTAACCACCTCTGCTCCGGCTGTTTCGGCCAAAAAAGCAAGTTCATCCAAATATTCATTCGTTTTACGTTCATTCTGCGTCTGGGTAATCAATCCCACCAGCGCAGCCTTTTCAGTTTGAGCTTCTGATATAACAAATTCTTTCATTCAGTATAGTTGTATTTCTAGTTTCGCAAATATAAACAAAAAAGCACGCATCAAGTATTTTATCAAACAAAAAAAACAAGAAACCCGTCACCAACTTATAATAAAGTCAATGACGGGTTTCTAAAAAATCAGCTAATTATGCTTATTTTCAATCAGCAAGATTAGGATTGTTTATGATTTCATTTTCAGGAATCTTAAATGTCAAACGTTCATCCTTATAATCATAAGTCTGTCCCGGAAGCATTGCATCTTCCTGACAACGAGTAATACTCTTCTGGAATCGTTTCATAGTAAGCAGGCCACGTCCCTCAGCCCACAATTCCAGACGCCAGTTGAAATAGATTTCATCCATGAGTTCTTCTTGACTCATCTGATCTACTTTTGCCGCAGTTTCTGTATCACGTTCAGCCAACAAAGCTTTCAAAGTAGTTTTTGCTGCCGGAAGATTATTATTACGTGCATTAGCCTCAGCATTTATCAGATACATTTCAGCAACACGCATATAAACTTCATCATCATACCATTCTCTGTTTCCGAAAATACGTTTACTGTCATAGAACTTCCACCAGTTTGTCAATTCATACTGTTCTCCATTTTCATCAGTTTCAGTAAACCATTTCTTACGAACATCCGTATCCGGTATAGAATTATACAAATTAGTATCAACCAACTTTTCACCACCGGCATATGCATAACTATACGTAAACAAGTCCATATGTCCCCAGAATGTAGGCAGAGCCGGAGAGTTGCTTGTAGTCAAATCAATAGCCCACATCCATCCCGGAATAGAAACAGAGTTAAATCCAGAGTTTATAACTTCTGTTCTGCTCATTAATGTATATTCATGTGAATCTATCACATCTTGAGTCAATTGAGCCGCTTCTTCATTTTTACCCATCATAAGATAAACATACGCCAGCATACCCTTTGCTACAGCCTGATTAATCTGGTCTTTTTGTCCTGAAGGACGTTCATATCCTTCAAGCATAGGAATAGCATCCGTCAAATCTTTAACAATCAGACTATAAACATCTTCTACGCTCGATTTCACTGCAGCTTCAGAAGTTAACTGAGTACGATAAATAGGTATTGCCAAAGCCGTTTTATCTTCCAAATAAGGACGAGCATATAAATTTACCAAATTAAAATAAGAATGTGCTCTCAAAGCTTTAGCCTGTGCAAAATACACACCATTTTCCCCAGTAGGTTTTGCCTCATCACCTCCAGCAGCATCTATAATTTCATTAGCAGCCTTGATAAGACGGTAGTAATATCTCCAGAACTGATAAGAGAATTGAGCTGCGGTACGAGTTGAACAGGTTAAATCACCTGCCATTTCAAACCAGCCATAACCTTTCATCATGATGACCATATCACCACTCATCAAGTCTGTTGCGATATCAACGGCCTTTTGCCCAAAGTCATCATGTCCTCCAACACCACCAGTAGACATAGCAAAAGTAGTAGAATATGTACCTAATGCTTGTCCCATCAGGATATTGGTATTCCATTTAGCTACCTCTTCCAAATCACCAGAAGTGATATAATCCGAAGGACTTTTTTCCAAAAAAGAATCTGAACAGCCACTGTTTAAAAGCATCAAGCTTAAAGCAGCAACCGGAATATATTTATTTAATTTCATAAACTTCTGATTTTATTTTAATTAAAATTGAACTTTAATACCTCCCATGATTGTACTCAACGGACTATACTGGCTTCTACCAGATTCACCAGAGTCGTTATCATTATCATTGCTACCACTACCCGAAGCAGCATTAGCAACATATCCCTTACGAGCAGAAAGGAAGAATAAGTTATCTCCAGAAACATATACACTCAAACCACCTACACGCAACTTAGATGTAATACTCTGTGGGAAAGTATATCCTATACGGAGGTTAGCCAGATTCAGGTAAGAACGGCTGATCAAGAAACGTGTCGAAGTTGAATTGGCATAGCTAGTACCATCAGAACCACCACCATAATTATTGGTAAGTCTAGGAACATCCGTAATGTCACCCGGTTGCTGCCAACGATTTTCAATATCCTTGTGCCAGTTATGTTGTCCTGCTCCATCATTATGCATCAATGCCTGGTAGTTATAATCATATCCATATCCACCTAAGCTATATGAGAAAGTAGCATTAACCGTAAAGCCTTTTGCATACAAATCAAATCCGAAACCACCTTGTAATGCAGGTATAGCCGATTTATCTACGAATTTCTTAGTAGCCTGACTCCAGTCACTGGTCTGTTCAACTTCCAACTGGTTGATGGTCTTAGTTGATTTATAAGTTTCCATATCCGTAATCAACTCTTTTGTACCATCCGGCAATACATTATAATACTGATTATACATAGCATATCCAGTTTGAGGATCTACGCCAGCATATTCACGCATATAGAAGTCGTACAGAGAATGTCCTTTTGCCCATCCATAGTAAGTACTCAGTTCCAAAGCCTTTTCTTTACCAGTTGTCTCATCGATAGGCATTTTAGTCATTTCATTCTTATAATATCCACCATTAACGCGGAAATCAAACTTATAATCTTTCTTATTCAAAATATGTGCGGTCAAAGAAAATTCCACACCCTGGTTTACCAGCTCTCCATCATTTACCGGATAAGAAGCATATCCCAAAGAAGGAGCCACCTGTTTCATAAACAACATATCAGTTGTCTTTTTGTGGAAGTATTCAACTTCACCTTCAAGAACATTAGCTATATCAAATTCAATACCCGTATTGATTGTAGAACTTCTTTCCCAAGTCAAATCGGGATTACCTTTATAAACAAAGCTGAAAGTATAGTTATCATTCAAGTTGTTAATCTGATATAAATCTTCATACGGATAATATCCAGCGACAACAGGACTTGTTATGAAATCCTGATTACCAAGAACACCCCAGCTCAACTTATATTTCAAGTTTTTCAACCACTTTACATCTTTCATGAACTCTTCATTGGTAATAGCCCATGCAGCACCGATAGATCCAAATGTACCCCACTTGTGGCCTTTAGCAAAACGTGAGCTACCATCAGTACGAAGTGTTCCATGAATAAAATACTTATTATCCCAGTCATAGCGCAACTGACCGAAATAACTTTCAATCGCATAGCCATAAGTATACGATTCCATATAATCCATTACAACAGCATTACTCCATTCGGTATTATCCGGACGAACCATCTTCGATTTTGATCCGTATGAAACGTTAGTAGTACTATTCGTTGATTCATGAGCAACGAAAGCATCAAAATTGTTTTTACCAAAACTTTGGCTCCATGACAAAATCTGATTGGCAGTAAAGTTCAAATAATTCACCTGAGTCTTAACAATCTGTCCTTTACCTGCACTATCACCATAATAAGGATTAGTCAATTCATTTTCAGCCTGACCGTAATATTGAAGTCCTAAATTAGCCGTAGCTTTAAAATATTTCAAGAAGCGAGCTTCAAATGAAGCATTTCCATTGAACTGATGTGTTTTAACTTCGTCCTTATCAAGAAGCAAAGCACCTGCAGGGTTAATACCGGCAGCGAACGGACGGCTATAACCAGCATTCATACCATAATCATACTTGTTTCCTCCAATATTAGTATCCTGAACGATATTTCCATTCTCATCACGTTCAAATACAGGGAACAAAGAAGGCATACCATTAATAAACTGGAAACCATTATTCATGTTATCATCCGACTGTCCCGGTTTATTAGTAATCATATATGCATAAGACAATGCAGTTGTAGCTTTCAACCAAGGAGCGATCTGATTACTCATATTATTACGAACATTGAAACGTTCATAATCTGAAGAAATATAATAACCTTCATCCTTCAGATAGCTAAATGCCGTATAATGAGTCATCTTTTCATTACCGCCTGATATCTTAACACTTGCATCAAACTTCTGTCCAGTTCTAAACAAATAATCCTCCCAGTTTTCCGGAGTATACTTACGTGAAATGCCACTATAAAAACGGCCAGTAGAAGGATCAATCAACTTATCACCATCTGCATTCCACATATTATATATAGGAGCAATACCATTTTGTCCTCCGAACAACTGTTGTGATGCCCATGTTCCAGCTTTAGCACGATCGTATCCACCTGCAACTTCTGCATAACCACGTAAACCTTCCCATGTTAATTCAGTAAATCTTTCAGGACTATCAATAACATCATAGAGCGGAGTCAAACGCATATTCGCACCATATTTGACTTCTGCGTCAACACGTGTCTTACCAGCTTCACCCTTTTTAGTGGTAATCAGAACTACACCATTAGCAGCACGAGAACCATACAATGCAGTGGCAGTAGCATCTTTCAAAACTGTCATAGAGGCAATATCACTCGGATCAATACCACTCAAATCAGCTTCAAAAGGAATACCATCTACAACATACAGCGGTGAACGACTAGAATATGCAGATCCTAAACCACGAATACGAATACTGGCGTTACTTCCTGGCTGTCCAGAAGTAGACATAACCTGTACACCGGCAACCTCTCCAGCTAACGCTTTAGACAACTCTGTTGGATTTTTTAAAGAAATCTGTTCTCCACCAATTTCCGTAGCAGAACCAGTAAAAGAACGTTTGGTAGCTCCACCATAAGCTACAACCATAACCTCATCCAACTCCTCAGAATCAGACTTCAATGTAACCTTAACAACTGGCTTAATAGCGACCTCTTGGCTTTCCAAACCAATGAACGAAACGACCAAAGTTTTCGCCGAACTAGGCACATTGTTAATAGTAAAGTTACCGTCGATGTCTGTAACAGTACCTACTGTGGTACCTTTTACCAAGACAGACGCTCCAACAACCGGTAAACCGTCTTCTTCAGAAGTAACAGTACCTGTTACCTTTGAAACTTGCGCGTTTACCAGACCTATACCTATCATCAGGCAGGTCATTAAAAGCATCAATTTTCTTTTCATAAGATTCTCTCTTAAAGTTTAACTTTGAATTAATAAATTTTCATTAGTTATTTCTCGGATGCAAAATTAGTTAAAAATATGATATAGGCATACTATTCGATAAGAAAACTATACAATCAGTCCATCTTTTAACACTTACCTCTCCTATTTCATGCCAAAATGTTTGTTTTTGTAGGGTAAAATCATTTCACTTTGTCAATATCAAAGAGTGATAATAAAGATATTATGTCATAAAAAACGATACTAAAATGTTTTTATCTGTTACATTTTTATCAAAAATACAAGAAATTATATTCAATTCAAAAGTTGGCAATTATTAAGATTTAACAAATTTATTTATTTGTATTGCATAAAGATGCAAACAATGTATATCTATTTATTTTTAATAGCTAGTCAAACTAAGATATCATATATAAATAAAAATAGAAATGAAAAAAATCAAGTATCGTATAGTTTATAATCGTAAAAAACAGTTAGACAAACAAGGAAAAGCCCTGGTACAAGTGGAGGCATATCTTTCTGGGAAAAAATCTTATTTCTCTACACATGTTTATCTCAAGCCTGACCAATGGAATAATCGAGTATCATTAGTTTGTAATCACCCTCATGCCGAAGAGCTTAACTACATGTTGGAAGAGTTCGTATTAACCTTGCAAATGCGTGAACTGGAAGCTTGGAAACAAGGAAGAGATATTTGCCTGCAAATATTGAAAGAAACAGGTAAAGATACTAGTACCGAAAACAAATTTATTCCATTCGGTAGAAAATGGATAGAAAATTCATCAATACGTGAAAGTACTAAAAGCAATTTAAATACCACCCTTTCTCTGCTGGATTCTTGTTCCCCTAGTATCACTTTCAGGCAACTGGATTATAAAACATTGTTATCCTTTGAACAGTTTTTGAAAAACAAAAAACTGGGAACGAACACTATTGCCAAACACTTTCGCCATATCCGGACCATCTTTAATGAGGCTATTCGGCAAGGTCTGATAACCAAAGAATTCTCTCCGTTTACAGAATATAAAATAAAGACTACAGAAAGTCATCATACATATTTATTACCAGAAGAATTAGAAAAATTAGAGCAAATCAATTTTTCCAGAAAGAAAGAGAGCCTCTGTCATAGTCTTGATGCTTTTCTATTTTGCTGCTATACAGGCTTACGTTATTCAGACTTTATACGTATGGAAGAAGAAAATTTTATTCAAACAAATAGTGGACTCTGGCTGGTATTTAAATCTCAGAAAACCGGAACTGTTACTCAAATACCTCTTAGTCATTTATTTCAAGGAAAAGCTGTTAGACTTTTATCACATTATTCAAATTTGAAGGATTTTTTTCTCATCAAGTCGAATGCATCAGTCAATAAAGAATTAATACGTATAGGCAAACTAGCTGGAATAGAAAAACATTTTTCTTTTCATACTGCCCGTCATACCAATGCTACTCTATTATTATATAAAGGTGTTCAACTGGCTACTGTACAAAAGTTATTAGGTCATAGGAACATCAAAACAACACAAGTTTATGGGGAGATACTTCCTCAAACAATCATAAAGGAATTGAAAAAATGTAAGTTTTGAATAAACTTTAAATATAAAAAACTACAGCATAATCCTATTTTTAGACATCATATTTATGATAAGTATAAACATAACCTTATAATGAAAAAATTTATATTGCATACATTATAGACAATACCTAATTTTAAAGACATAAAATTTTAAATACAATTAGTGTTATGAGGAAGATTTTATTTTTGATTACGTTATTAGTAATCATCGTTTTGGGATTATCATCCTGTTCTAAGGATGAAGCTGTGATTGATGTAAACCAACTTGAAGGAGTATGGGGCCTGGTATCTGAGAGTGGGTATTATTATGATGAGGGGGAAAAAATCTCTTATAATGAAAATTACAATCCCTTTGAGCCGACTTCCGACTGCGAAAAAATCATAATTCAAAAAATAGGCGACAATAGATATAAGATGACTGCTTATGAATATTATAGCGGCAACTGGCATCAAACGGATATTGAGAATTTTTCATTGGATGGAAATGACATCATTCCAGAGGATATGCATGGAGTTGATGTATCTGTAGTCAGGATTGTGGAAGTTTCATCTGATCAGTTTGTCATTGAATGTTTAGGACAAGATGAAGATGGCGATTTCTACGATAAATATATATATCAACGAATGACAGAATAAAAGGCAAGTCACTCATTATCAATAAAACCAATTTATTTATAGCCGCTATTGATGTATATTCATCAGTGGCGGTTTCTTCATATATAAAGGCTACAGATAGGTAGAAAATAAAATATTCATAGCTGCTTATATCTGTCAGAAAACTCATTAGTACTATAATCCAAAGGAGTTATACATCAGCTAATAGTCCTGATTATAAGTAATTTAAAAACATTTTATAGTTCGGCGAAAACTTTGGTCGTTTCGTTCATCGGTTTACGTAGTGAAGAAGTTGCTATTAAGCCAGTTGTGAATGTAGTTTTAAAGTCTGATGCTGAACAATTGGAGGAAGTTGTTGTAACAGCAATGGGTATAAAAAGATCAGAAAAAGCATTAGGTTATTCAGCAACTTCAGTTAATGGAGAAAAAATCTCTGCAACTCGTACTTCTGATGTAATGTCTAGCCTTGCAGGTAAAATTGCTGGTGTGCAGATTTCTGCTACCTCTTCCGATCCAGGAGCTTCTAACTCAGTCATCATTCGTGGAGTAAGTTCATTGAGTGGTAGTAACCAGCCTCTATATGTAGTCGATGGAGTACCTTTGGATAACTCATCAGTATCTTCTAGTGATGGATTGAACACAGGATATGACTTTGGTAATGGTGCTAATGCCGTGAATCCGGATGACGTAGAAAACATGACAATCCTGAAAGGTGCTGCTGCAACAGCACTTTATGGTAGCCGTGCAGCAAACGGTGTCGTCATGATTACGACAAAGAGTGGTAAAAAAGGAAAAGGATTAGGCATCGAATATAACGGTGGCGTACAGTGGTCGTCTGTCTTGCGTATGCCTGAAATGCAGAATGAGTTTGGTATGGGTTGGAGTGGTTCACATACTCTGTTAGAAAACGGTTCTTGGGGACCTCGTTTCGATGGATCCATGCAATTGTATGGTAATGTGTACAACAATTCTCAGAAGATAAAACCTTATCTCCCTGTTGAAAACAACATGAGAGATTTCTTTGATACAGGCTTCAGATATAATAACAGTTTGTCTTTTAATGGAGCAACAGATAAGAGTACATATTTTGTTTCGTTTTCTCAGATTAGTGATGATGGTATAATCCCTACCGATGCAGACTCATACAACAAGTATACATTCTCAGCCAGAGGTAGTCATAAAATAGGTAATCTGACTTTCAGTACTTCTTTGAACTATGCTTATCAGGACAATAAATTCGCTACAACCGGTCAGGGACTATCTATGGCCAATTCTTTGTGGCAGACTCCGCGTGACATCAATGTAGAAAGTCTGGCCGACTTGAACGATCCGTTCAATACTCCGGGATATTACTACACTCCTTACGGTGTAATGAACCCTTACTATATTCTGGAACACAACCTGAATACTTACAATTCAGAACGTTTCTATGGTAAATTCCAGTTGGATTACGATTTTCTGAAGTACTTCAAGTTCACCTACCGTATGGGTCTGGACTCTACAACCGGACAAACTGAATACGGAGCAGAAAATCTATACGCTTTGTATTATGAAGGTACTCCTAACGGTGAAGGTATGGGAGCAAGTAGCCCGTTTGCCGGACAATATGGTGAATATAGCATCATGACCAGCCGCCGTCGTGAAATCAATCAGGACTTCCTGTTGTCATTCGATATGCCGATCAATGATTTCCATGTAAATGCTTTGGTAGGTTTCAACGGAAACGAACGTAAATATTCTTATCAGAAATCGGGAGTAAACAATCTGACTATTCCTACATGGTTTAATCTGTCGAACTCTTCACAGACTCCTACTGTCACTCAGTATAACGAACTTCGCCGTCTGATGGGTGTGTTCGGACAGTTCGAAGGTTCATGGAAAAACATGTTGTATTTGACTGTTACTGCCCGTAACGACTGGTCGTCTACATTGCCGAAGGGTAACCGTGACTTCTTCTATCCGGGTGTAACTGGTAGCTTCATTTTCAGCGAACTGCTGAGCGATGAAATAAAAGACATCATTACTTTCGGTAAAGTACGTGCCAGCTGGGGTAAGACCGGTAACGATGCCGATGTATATATGTTAAGCCCTGTATATGGTTCTGCGCAATATTCAATTCCGTTTGGTTATCTGAAATTCCCGTTGGGTGGAGTTAATTCTTACACATTAGGTAATATCTTGGGTAGTGCTAATCTGAGTCCGGAAATGACTACCGAATATGAATTCGGTTTGAATATGGCATTCTTCCACAATCGTCTGTCATTCGATATTGCATACTACAATCGTAATTCAGACAAACAGATCATGTCATTAAGTATGGACCCTGCAACCGGATATGGTTCACAAAACATCAACTTAGGTAAGATCAGTAACAAAGGTATTGAATTGCTGATTAGCGGTACTCCTATCCAGACAAGAGATTTCAGTTGGGATGTAACATTGAATTTCACAAAGAACTGGAGTAAGGTTGTCAGCTTGCCGGAAGAATTAGGTAATGAAAAAGTAATTTACGGTCTGAATGGTAGTACAAGTATGTATGCCATTGTAGGACAACCTTTGGGTGTCTTTAAGGCTGAAGCTGTAGAACGTGACCCTCAAGGCAGAATTGTAGCAGACGCTACAACAGGTTTACCTGTAGCTGCTGCTGAATTCGCTACTTATGGTGATATGAATAACCGTTATCAGATGGGTGTTTCTACTACACTTACTTATAAAGGTGTATCCTTGAGTGCTGACTTTGATATCCGTCAGGGAGGTATTATGTATTCAAAGACTAAGAATACTCTTTACTTTACAGGTAACGCTATCCAGACAGCATACAATGACCGTAACACCTTCATCATTCCTAACTCTGTAAACAAAGTGACGAATGCCGATGGAAGCATCAGTTATGTAGAAAATACAACACCAGTTTCAAGTGCAGATATCTGTAACTACTACTATGATCCGATGGGTGGTATAGGTGGTGAAATCGACCTGATTGATAAGTCATACGTCAAACTGCGTTCTGTAGTATTAAGCTGGGATTTACCGAAGAAATGGTTGGCCAAGACTCCTTTGCAGGGCGTTCGTTTATCTGCTTATGGAAATAATCTGTTCATTTGGACACCATCCAGCAACACATTTATCGATCCTGAAACTACTTCATTCGGTAATGACTTGTCAGGTAATTACGGTGAATATTCTTCAAACCCGACTTCACGTAATTTCGGTATCAACTTAAATGTGAAATTCTAATCATTAAAAAAGAAACTTATTTATGAAAAAATTAGCATTATATACCTTATTGATGGCAAGTCTGTGTACAAGCTGTGATCTTGACATCAATGAAGATCCTAATTATCCAGGTAACGAGCAGATAACGCCGGACTTGATTTTCCCTTCTGTTGAAGCAGGTATTGCCGCAGCCGTAGGAGGTGAAATCCATAACTATGCAGGTTACTTTGCACAGTATTATGAACAGAATCCGGAACAGAGCCAATACATCGAAATTAGCCAGTATATGTTCAATGAATCTTCTCAGCTGATGGACTATTCATACCGCATTATTTATGCAGGTGCCCTGATGGATGCTCAGGAAGTACTGGATAAGAGTACAAATCCTGCCGATCGTTTCGCTACAACTGTATTGCGTGCTTATGTACTGCAAGTAATGGTCGACAATACCAACGAAGCCCCGTATAGCGAAGCCCTGAAAGGTAATTCTGTCAGCAACCCGAAATGGGATAACGGAGAAGATGTATACAAAGGTGTATTGGCTGAAATGGATGCAGCCGAAAGTGCGTTGACAGCCAATGCTACAATGGACAGCGAAGATTTGGTATTTAATCGTAATATGGCGCAGTGGAAAGGATTTGCTAATGCATTGCGTTTGCGCATGTATTTACGTTTCATCGACGCTGGAGTGGACGTAGCAAACTATACAGAAAAAGTTAAAACTCTGGTACAGGAAAATAACTTCTTTACAGGAGATGCTGCTTTTACTGGGTTTGCAGACGAAACATCTAAACGTAATCCATGGTACGAAACAAATGCCATCAATACAGCAGGTAATCAGTGCGCTGCTTATCCTATCGTATCTTACTATCAGGCTAATAACGACCCACGTATTGCTTATGCTATTGATAAAAATAAAAAAGAAGGCAAATATTTGGGACAGATACCGGGCGGTAGAACCAAATCGGATGAGAATAATGGTTCAGACACTTGGAAAAATGAAAATGTAAGTGCCATTAATTATCAGCATTCGGATGGCAATGGAGCAACTCAGCCATTCTATATGTTTACTCAGGCTGAACTTCAATTCTTAATAGCTGAAGTAAGATTACGTTTTATGAATGATGAAGCCGGTGCTCAAAGTGCTTATAATGCTGGTGTTACAGCCGATTTTGAGGCACGTAGCATGGGTGGTCAGGAAGCTGGAATTTTGGCTTTGTGGGATAATGCAACTTCCACAAATGACAAATTACACTTGGTATACATGCAGAAATGGGCTGCGCTGTTCTGTATGGACCACATGGAAGCATGGAGTGAAATACGTCGTACAGACTGTCCTAATCTGACAACAGTACCACAAGTTGATATCTTTAAAGGTGGATCAAGCTATGTTCCGGGTGATTTGATTGAGCCATGGATTAATGGTTTGGGAAGTGGACTTGTGAAACGTATGACATATCCTCTGAGTGCACGTATGTACAATGTAAATACTCCTAAGGCTGTGCCTGTAAGCACTCCTGTATGGTGGGATAAAAACTAATAATTTAAATGCTTTAAGAAAATGAAAAAAATATTTTATTGCATACTCATGGGAGGACTTTTATTAGGAACAGCTACCTCCTGCGAAGACTCGGTAGAAGACCTTTCTAAAGTTACCTATTTTGCAGAATTAAATCTGAAAGGTGATGATTTTGTAAAAATATCTTTAGGAGAAACTTATACGGAACCTGGATATGAAGCTACAGAAAACGGTGAAGATATTAGTGATAGAGTGAAAGTGACTGGTAACGTTGACAATACTACAACGGGATTTTATAATTTAGTATATTCCGTAGCCAATGTTGACGGCTTTTCAGTCTCTAAGAGTCGTCAGGTTATGGTAGTCGATCCTGATCATTTTGCAGGTGCATATCAGGGGGAATCACAAACAAGTACTCGTCACTATACAGGTGCTCCTATCTTTATTACAGAAAACTCAGACGGAACTTATCTGATTGACGACTTGTTGGGAGGTCTGCAATTCTACGGACTGAACCCGGGATTTGAGCCTATGTACGATTTCCATGCAGAAGCCAAAGTAAAATTGAACGACGACAATACACTCAGCCTGCTTGAAGTCGGAAACTGGTATTTTGCCTCACAGCTTACATTAAGTCTGACAGAAGGAAAATACAATCCGGAAACAGGTGTCGTAACGATGACTGTAGATTATGGAGGAACTCCTCTTAGTGTTACATTAACCAAATAATTACTGAAACATTATGAAAAAATATATAACATTTTTATTTGTTGCTCTTTCAATTGTACTTACTTCATGCAATGATGATACGGAACCTGGAGGTACATCTGTCGAAAAGATGGCTGGCGACTGGTGGGTTACTGCGACCGTTATCAGCAACGGACAAGAAGTTGGTGACGTAGGACTAGGACATTTCCGTATGTATACTTACAATACCGCAGCCAATGTGCCTACAGAAATGTGGTTGGAAGACGGAGCTAATTTTTGGGATTACAAGGTTAAGGTAAACGTAGACTACAACAACAGAACGTTTACGACCAACGATTTCATCGAAAATACTTCATACGACTGCAAGGTGAAAATCACCGATGGTAAAATACTGGAAGGTGCAGCTCTTACTCCAAGTGGAATGCCTGCCGACAGTATCGTTTACATGATACAATTCGATGATGATCCGGACGGACTGACTTACAAGGTTTCAGGATTCCGCCGTACAGGATTCCCTGCTGACGATTTCTAATTGCGACCTCAAAAGCAATAATATCAGCATTTGCTAAAAAGAGAATGTGTATTTTCACATTCTCTTTTTTTATCCATTGATAAGGTACAAACGGGTAGAAAAAAAGCACTTTTACCTTGTCGAAAAGGCTTCTCCTGCGGATAACTTCTCACATATACAATCTTAACTATTTTTTTTCTTATACCATTAATAATCAACATGTTATGATTAAAATTCAGTTCGGCGAAAACTTTGGTCGTTTCGTTCATTGGACTGGAGACACAGGAAGTAGCAATCAAACCAACTGTAAAAGTTACTTTATCCTCTGATTCACAAGCACTCGACGAAGTTATGGTAGTAGCCTACGGAACTGCTAAAAAATCATCGTTCACCGGTTCGGCAGGTACCATGAATGCAGATAAAATAGCCACTCGAAGTGTATCCAATATCACCAACGCTATGTCCGGACAAGTTGCCGGTGTACAGATGACCAGCGACAACGGTCAGCCGGGAGAATCAGCCAAGATACGCATCCGTGGTATTGGTTCTATGGCATCCAGCAATGATCCGCTCTATGTAGTCGACGGAGTTCCCTACGACGGAAACATCTCTTCTATCAACCCTTCGGATATTGAATCACTGACCGTGTTGAAAGATGCTGCTGCCAATGCTATTTATGGTGCTCGTGGTGCCAACGGTGTCGTATTGATTACGACCAAAAGCGGACAAAACGGCGAAGCTCGCGTTACTTTCGATGCTAAATGGGGATCAAACTCACGTGCTGTTCCTAATTATGATGTCATCAGCAGCCCGGGAGAATACTACGAAACCATGTTCAAGGCACTATACAACTCAAAAGCCTATGCTGGTTCATCGGCAGCAGATGCTTATGCCTATGCAAATAGCACATTATTCGACGCAAAGAACGGTGGTCTCGGCTACCAAGTATACACCGTACCTAAAGGAGAAAACCTTATCGGAACAAACTTTAAGCTGAACCCGAACGCTACTTTGGGATATTCCGACGGTACTTATTACTACACTCCAGATGACTGGTACGATGAAATCTTTGGAAGCAGTTTCCGTCAGGAATATAACGCCAGCGTATCTGGTAAATCTGATAAGATCAACTACTATGCCAGCGCAGGCTACCTGAACGATACCGGTTTGATTCAGAACTCAGCCTTCAAGCGTTACACAGGTAGAGGTAAAGTCGACTATCAGGCTAAGAAATGGTTGAAAATCGGAACCAACCTGGCTTATACCTATTCAGACTCGCAGGTACCCGACAACCAGACGTCCGACGACTGGGCTTCCAGCGGTAACTTGTTCTTTATTGTCAACTCCATCGCACCTATCTATCCGATGTACGTACGTAATCCTGACGGTTCTATCAAAATCAATGCTACTACCGGACACAAAACATACGATGCTGGTTCTACGACCAACTTCTCACGCCCGTCGTTCACCGGAAATGCGGCACGCGATATCGAATTGAACCGGTATCATACCTACACTGATGCATTCTCGGGTAAATGGTATGCCAACATCACTCCGCTGGAAGGACTTACCCTTACAGCCAACATTGCAACCACACTCGAGAATACACGTTCGAACAACCTGTACAGTACGTTCGGAAGCGCAGCCTCAACCGACGGTGAGGTATATGTAGAAAGCACACGTACCTTCGGTGTGAATACACAGTATCTGGCAAGCTACGTCCATACCTTCAACAACGTTCATAACTTCGACATCATGGTCGGTTACGAACAATACAGACTGAAAGAACAAGTATTGTATGGCGATAACACCAATACCTACGATCCCAATATCGGCGAACTGGGCAACGCAGTTGGAACAGACAAGAAAATTACCAACTCTTATACAGACAACTACATGACGGAAGGTATTCTGAGCCGCGTACAGTACAACTACGATGGAAAATACTTCCTGAGCGCTTCTTATCGTCGTGACGCTTCTTCACGTTTCGCACCCGAACATCGCTGGGGTAACTTCGGTAGTGTGGGCGGCGCATGGCTCATGACCAAAGAAAAATTCCTCGAAGATATCAGCTGGCTGAACATGTTGAAGTACAAGGCAAGCTGGGGTATACAAGGAAACGACCATCTGCTCATTCTGGTCAACGGACAGTATGTAAACAACTGGTATGCTTATAAAGACCAGTATACAGTTTCATACAGCAACGGACAATACTCTACGACTTTGGCCTACAAGGGAAACAAAGACCTGACTTGGGAAACATCCTACTCCTTCAATACAGGTTTCGACTTCGAATTGTTCGGCAGCCGCCTGAACGGTACCGTAGAATACTTCAGCCGTATCACCAAAGACCTGCTGTACAATCAGCCGACACCAGTTTCTTCCGGTATCAGTACAGGCTCTATCCCGACTAACATTGGTAGCATATCCAATAAAGGTATCGAGCTCGATTTGACCGGTGTTATCTTCCGTACAAGAGATTTCGAATGGACAGCCAATGTGAACCTGACTCACTATAAGAACAAGATTACAGCCCTGTCACCCGAACTCGAAGCAGCCGGCGGACAGAAAGGTTCTTACTACATCTACCGCATCGGAGGTTCTCTGTACGAATCTTACGTGAAAGCATATGCAGGTGTTGACCCCAATACCGGTGAAGCACTGTATTATGTAGACCCCGATAACGGTGATTATTCAACGACAACCGAACATGGTGATGCCAAGCAATCCGATCAGGGCGATTTACTCCCCAAAGTATATGGTGGTTTCGGAACCTCATTGAACTATAAAGGACTCGATTTCAGCGTACAGCTTTCTTATCAGCTGGGCGGACGCTACTACGACGGAACCTATCAGTCATTTATGCACAATGGTGGTAGTGGTATGCAAGGCTACAACTGGTCGACCGATATCCGCGATGCATGGACTCCGGAAAACCGTTATACAGACGTTCCTCGTCTTGATGCCAGCGACCCCTGTTACCAGTTGGATTCAAGCCGTTTCCTGGTCAGCTCAAACTACCTGAGCCTGAATAACATCACCTTAGGTTACACCTTACCGAAAAGCTGGACCAAGAAATTACAGATCAACAACTTACGTGTATATGTATCGGCCGACAACGTTGCCCTGCTTACAGCACGTAAAGGTCTTGATCCCCGTCAGAGTTTAGGTCTGGGAAGCTCAACATACGGAAGTGGTGCCGCAACCAGCAGCTCTTATTCTGCTATGCGTACCATCACCGGCGGTATCAACCTCACTTTTTAAACACTTCAAAAGGAACATAAATTATGAAACTATATAGCAAACTGTTTTTAGTGGCCATGGGATGTGCCACACTCAATAGCTGCTCCGACATGGATGACATAAACGGCGAAGGATTCCGTGTCACCGGCGAACAGATTGAGAACACCAACGAACTCATTCCCTCGCGTGTAGAATCAAGCCTTGTAGGTATGTACCACTATATGGGAACCCAGTATGCCGGTGCCCCTACCAACGAACGAGACGACGACTTCGGTTACCCTACTGCCTGCATCTCTCAAGATTTAAACGGTGCCGATATGGTCTGCGACAACAGCGGTTACAACTGGTTCAGTGTATCGAGCGATTATTCCGACCGAAACGAAACCTACGCCAACCCACAGCTCCGCTACAGCTATTTCTACAACCAGCTGAAACTTGCCAACGACATTCTTTCTTCTATCGACCCCAATACCGAAGACGATAAGTTGAAACAATACATCGGAGAGGCAAAAGCCGTACGTGCTTTCGACTATTTGTGTCTGGCCCCCTACTACCAGTTCAACTACCAGAGCAGTAAAGACCAACCTTGCGTACCGCTTATCACCGAAACGACTATAGATTTCAACAACAATCCGCGTGCAACGGTAGAACAGGTCTATACACAAATCCTGAACGACCTGAACGATGCTATCGGCAAACTGGAAAATTACGACCGTAAAGGTGACAAGACACGTATAGACAAGCAAGTAGCCTACGGACTCCGCGCACGTGCCAACCTCTATATGGGCAACTGGGCAGAAGCAGCCAGCGATGCAGCCGAAGCCATGAAAGGCTATACCCCCTATAGTCGTGAGGAAGTATCAAAACCCGCTTTCTACAATATGGACGACCACAACTGGATGTGGGGCATCAGCATCACAGCAAACGATGTAACCCAGAATGGCGGCAACCCCTCGTGGCCGTCACACCTCGGTTCCTTCTCCGGCTCCTCATACGCAGCAGCAGTAGGTGTATACAAACGCATCAATACATTACTATACGATGAAATACCGTCTACAGATATCCGCAAACAATGGTGGGTAGACAAAGACCTGCATTCCGACCTGCTGAACGGACTGACTTGGGGGGAAGCCAGCGGACAAGACATAGCGACGTATACCATTACCGACGTAAAAATGGCATTCGTACCCTATACCAACGTTAAGTTCGGAATGAAAAGCGGTATCGGAAGCGCCACCAACGACTGCGACTGGTGCATCATGCGAGTAGAAGAAATGTTACTCATCGAAGCCGAAGGACTTGCCATGAGCAATCAGGAAGGACAGGCAAAAACCAAACTCGAGAACTTTGTCAAGACATACCGCGATCCGAGCTATACTTGCACCGCCTCAACCAAAGAAGCCCTGCAAAACGAAATATGGAAACAGCGTCGTATTGAACTGTGGGGAGAAGGCTTTGCCATGGCCGACATCATGCGTCTGAACAAGCCTGTTGTTCGTTTCCACGGAACCGACAAAGGTAACTGGCCTGATGCCTTTTGCTTTAACATCGAAGCAAACGATCCCTATCTGCTCATGCGCATTCCGCAAAAAGAATCAAACAACAATGCAAGCATTGTCAACAACGCTGGTGGAAGCCAGCCCGCTTCATTGCAAAATCCGAATCTGAAAGACGGTGTAACCGATTAATCGTATAACTCTAAAAAAAGACAAATATGAAAATATTAAATAAAACCCTCCTCGCCGGAATTCTTTTCGCATCCGCCCTCTTAAGCGGATGTAGCGACGACGAATATACCCCGGGAGAAGCCAGCAATGCCAACGGCATCAACGTCTATTTCGAATCCCCCGTCAGCGCAGAAGTTGCTTTGGGCCCAGATGATACCGCATTCACCATTACCGTAGGACGAAACCAGACCGACGGAGCCCTGTCAGTTCCCTTAAAAATGGCAAGCGTTTACGCCGACCTGTTCGAAGTTCCCGCACAGGTAGACTTTGCACAAGGAGAAAGCAGCAAGACCCTTACCATAAAGGTAAGCAGCGACATGGCTATGTTCGAATCCTATCCCATGACCCTGACTATCGATCCGGCATATACCCAAGCATACACACAGTCCGACCTCTATCCCCGTCTGGAACTGAACGTTATCAAGGAAGACTACGTGCCCTATGCCGACGGCAAGTTCAGCGACTACTTCATGAGTCCCGATGAAAACCCGATAACAACCGATCAGGAAATGGAATACTCAGCTATCTTAGACATGTACCGTCTGAAAGCATGCTGGGGAACAGGTACGGGTAGCATCGTATTTGCATGGGATGGCAGCGAAAAGGTAACCCTGCAATCTTCCTCCTTTGCCACCGGCATCAACGACGCAACCTACGGAGCTGTAACCGTTTCCCTTGCCGAAGACGCTACCTACGACGAAGCCAGCAAGACCTTTACTTTCCCACTGGAATTTCTGGTGAGCGAAGGAACCTTCGGCGTACTATACGAAAGCTATACCATCACTTCACAGAAATAACCTATCGGGAAAAACAATAAAAAAGAATGGCATATGAAGATGATAAACCATAATCACTTCATATGCCATCTTATTTTTGGAGGACATTTACTGAATATCCTATTCTAAAGATTTTATATACAAAATTTTATTGTATATCTTCACCCATTTATAGGCAAGTCATTTTTTATTAACTCCACCACATTTATCGGAGGGAGTATTATACTAGCTAATAAAGTTCCTTCTGATTTTGCATGGATGATACCACGTGCTGTACCGGTTACTATCGTAGCCATATAACGCAGAAAATCAATCGGTATTTTTTTAAAATGTTTAAGTTCCAATGTTCCATCAGGGCTTATATCGAATGTACATTGTATTTCTGTAATCATTAATACATTCTCATCCTGCAAGTATTTAAAATTTGAAATGCACCGGATACTGTCCAGCCCTTCATTATATCCGAAAGAAAATGATGTCTGTACAGTTATATCTTTGCCGTTGACGAATTTTTCCGGAAATAATGCAAACTGGGTCGTTTTTATTCCACTAATTCTATATGGTATTGTTGTCATTTTATGCGGCATCTTCTATTATTTTATTTGGTAATGCAAATATTGGAGACATATACTCTTCAGAAACCACAATGGTATTCTTATAGGATTGTGTTTCATCCTGAATATATTCATCCACATCTGTAAAACGGAATTCCGGAATTTTTCCAATAGCTAATGACAATTGTATGAATTTACTTAGTTTATGGTCATAATCTCCTGACAATAGCTGAGTAATATATCCCTTAGAACAACCTAGATATTCGGCCAACTGAGTCTTATTGAAATTCTTTTCTTTCATAAAAGCCTCAATCTGGCGATATAATTCCATTTGGATTGATGCCGTCCAATACTCCGGACTTTTCAATAATTCTTTTCTGTCCATTTGATTATCCTTTTATCGAATCTATATATTCTTTCTTTATTCTCCTAAAAGTTGTTGTATCATTTTTCTGATTGGATTTCGTTCCGCCCAAAATTATAAGTTTGCCTTCATTTATTGCTATTCCATAAACCCTTAAATGCTTGCTTTTAAACTCAAACTCCCTATAACCTCCTTTGTCTTTATTATAGAAGTGAAATCTAGTTTTGGGCAAGGGCCTCAAATTGGCCACCTGATCCATATACGCATATATAGTTCTTAATTCTGACTTATACTCCGCTTCCATATCATTCTCGAACTCATCCATTTGGCAAGTACCATCTTTAATGAGTTTGTAGAATTTCTGTGTGCCTCTGACCGCGTCTATGTTTCTAATTTCAAAGTTAGGCATAAAAGTTTAGTTATAACTAAAAAAACGGTTATTTTTTATATTTTTTATATACATATATCTATTTTACTCTTCACAGTTACCTTTCATGCCCTACATTTCCAATCAGGCATACACGACAATCCGTTATTTTGTATAAGCTTATTCACAAAAATAAGTTTTATTCATTACATAATCAAATTTAGTATATAAAATACAATTATCAATTATGTAATCTATATCCTCCATTATTTCGATTGTAATACCATCTATCATAAAAGAAAGAAAATTCCATCCTTTACATCATAAATTATTTCAACAATGCCTTACAACTGTCGGTCAACTAAGGAATATACAAATAAAAAAATCGCTGTGGCATCCCTTTCGGAAACAGCCACAGCGATTTTACATTATCTGAAATTCGCAATGATAGACAGTCAACTATTAATTACCACCACCAGTGTGCTGACGGTTGGATGTCTGTACATTGATAGAAACATCCCCATATTGCTTAAGCGTAGCAGTACTTCCCAGTCCAGAAATAGTAGCAGTAGTAACCAGTTGAGAACCAGAAATCTCCAGTTTTGTACCGATAGGCAGACTTACATTCAGCGGATAACTGCGTGTTACAGTTGTAGCCGTAGCAGTATACAGTTGAGCCAGTTTTTCAATCAACAGACCCGTTGTCATGTTTGCGGCAGTAGTTTCAATTTCAGAACCCACTTTAAACGAGTACGATGCCGAACCAACAGTCATAGTCTGTGAACCATACAAGTTATCCCATACATTCTGAGTAAACGAAACAGGTTGCTGAGCATCAGTCAACGTGTAATTGATAGTAACGAATACGCCGTATACCGCAAAATCCTTAGCCTCTACAACGATATCATTACCCTCTACTCTCCAGTTGGCAGCACTCCACTGACCATTCTTGAAAACTCTTACATCAGCACCATTAGCCAATGTCTGGTCTACAGCAAAACGCAACTCTACCGGTTCTTTCAGTGTAGCACCTTCCACGTTACAAGTCAGTTCCGTACCAGTCAGCATCGTTTCAGCCTGTGCACGCGATGCACGCTGTTCAGCCTCAGCAATAGAATATACCGGTTTTACACTAACCACAACATTCTGACCAGCTTCTACACCAGCAACAGCATCAGCCGGCACCACAGCCGTAACCCCAACCTCAGCTATTTCGTTACCTTTCAGAGTTTCCGTATTAATACTACCACTTGTTTCCTCTGTAGTAGAAACCGTAATTTTCTCTTCCGTATCAGCAACCAGCGAAATATTCCAGACATAACGCTGCATCACGTTAGAGTTTTCTACAGTTACAGCACTTGTAGCGCCAATCTTGCCATCAGCTTCTACCGAAACGGTATAACTACCCGGTTTTACGTCCTCAAACAAGTACACACCATCATTACCCGTCTTTACAGATTTAGCTTCGGTACCGTTTCCTTCCAGTGTAACATTCGCACCTACTATAACGTCACCACTTTTATCCGAAACAATACCTCCTATCGTACTAGCTACAGATGCCACTGTAGGAGGCGTAACGTTGCTGTAATCCGGGTCATCATGGCTACAAGCAACAATTCCCATCATCAGACTCATGGAGAATACACCCAGTGCTCCCCATTTCAAAAAACTTTTCATAATCCTAAAAATTTAATTAATTAAATTGGTTAATATATAAAGTTGACTATCACGTCCTTTCTAAAGAATATCCGGTTAAAGCTGTATCCGCAACATCAGTCCACCCGAAAAATATTTTCCGTTCTGCAACCCCGCCTGTACAAAAAGCAGCCGCCACAGATAGCAGTCCACTGCCACATTTACATCATTCCCCGTATACTCCAGCATAGCCCGGCAGTTAGGCGCAAATGCCGGCCGGTACGTAATGCCACCGGCCACTCCCCGCCACTTCGCATTAAAATCCGAACGGTAGTAACGGTATGTCAGGTGTACCCCCAGCTCATGCCCTTTCCAGTTCAGATGCTTGCTGGCTGCCACATAAAAGTTATTAAAATAAGCATAATTGCCTCCCTTATCTTCCACCGTCCGAGTGGGATCCTGTGCCCCTACAGCCAGTGCCGGCCAGTATTTTCCCTCCTTCAATGGACGAAGTTTGATACAGAAATGACGATCTTTTCCATAACGCCACTGTTTCTGTACATCATTATTGCTTGGATGTTTCAACAGTGTACACACATACGAAAGTTCCACCCACGAAAAAGGTGCAATAGCCAGAAAATGATTATATGTATTATATTTCTCACCCTTATACGTTAGCTTATCCGGTGTAAATTCTCCGTTCAAGAAAAAAGCTCCCACACGGGCTGTCCCCGCCGGAGCCATTTCAGCCGTAGGCACATGCATCATGCCAGTGATACCCGTATATTCCTGCGCCCGTATGCCTGAGAAACTTGTCAGAAGCAATACCCCGATAAGCCCACTTAAAACTCTCCTCTTCATCGGTTCACCTCCTTTTCTTCAAAGTCCGGTTTCATGGTATTGCTACCCCACTGAAGCCGGTCACGATCGAACCAACCTTCCCGTTCATTTTCTTCCGGATCCGTATTATACATCTTGTTGGCATACATATCCGCCTGAATGTTATACGTCAGCCGGAAATTCGAAGCAGGTCGGAAATTCACCTTCCGGTGTCTGCGCTTATACGGCGGAATCATCATCACCACCTTAAATCCTCCGTTACGTCCACCCTCGTTGCTATATTGTGCATACAGTCCCACGCTGCAATGCGTGAAGTGCCGCATCCCCTCGGCTACTATACCATAATCCTCATAAACGAAACGTCCACCCCGCACCCGCAACTGCGTATTCCAGCGGTTCAGATATACATCAGCTCCTGCCAGCGCCGTCCATCTGGCAGGCGTACTTGCCCGCCATCCCGTAGCCATCGAACAGAAGCCCGTCCATCCCGCCTGTGCTTCCAGTGCCAGCCAGCTATTTACGGTATAAAAGAGCTTCGCATCCAGTCCGTAGCGCTCGTGGCTGAACAATCCGCCACTTCCTTTCAGAAAGAGCTTCTTGCCAATATACCAGTCTTTCGACAGCACCGCCATGTTCAGACGCACCCGTTTATAGTAGTCCCCATAATCGTTATATACCGGCAGCAATACCTGTGCCGCCACCTGCCACTGCCGCCCCATGTTCCATTTCACACCCGGTGTCAGGTTCACCAGCAGTTCATACGGTTTTTCGTAAAAAATATCCCGATAGTTCAAATCCACTCCCATAAAGATATCTACTTCACCAGACCGAACAATAGGCTGTGCTTGCACACTATTACCAATCAACATTTTAAGCGAGAACAATAATAAAATAAAAATTCTACTTTTCTGTTTCCTTAATATTCTCATAGTTTTCAATTCAAATACAGATGTCAACTTAATATAGACTTTCATACTGTTCGGCTATATGTTTCCACATATACTCTTTTTTAGCTATATCTTTCATTACATTACCATCCAAGTCGTTTCGTTCCAACAACGACTGTAATTCTTGCGGATTCTTCCAGTAGTAAGCCTGTCCCTGAGTTGTTTCCCGATTATAGACAACATCGAAACACAAAATCGGTCGCCCAAAAAACATTGCTTCTACCAGCGAAGGATTTGTTCCTCCCGCACTATGTCCATGAATATACCAGGCACAGTTGACGCGTAATGCATACAGCCTATCCAAGTTATATTCTGAATTAATAAAATGAATATTCGCATACTTTTCGAACTCCGTTTTCAATCCCCTGCTATACTCACTCCGATCCCAGTTTCCTACAAAGACCAACTCTTTTCCGGCAGCAGCAAATGCTTCCAATATTGTCCGACTATTATTTTCCGGTTCTACCCTGCATACCGTTATGGCATAATTTCCGGCAGTTACTCCATATTCCTTTAAAACATTCTGCTGAAACTTATCGCTGACTTCACGCTGTACATGATCGCCGCCATACGCTATCACCACCGGATTCATCCGATAAGTCTGCTTCACATAATCCGCTATCCCCTGATTGTCCGCAATAATTACATCCGCAAATTTTACAGCCATCCGTTCACTGTTGCGTAACACCCATTTGGCCACCTTTCCCCATTTTGCACGTCGGTGTTCCAGTCCATCAATGTTTACAATCAGTTTCTTTCGACAGAAAAGACGGAAAATCGGTAAAAACATACACCCAGATGTACCTAATACCACAACTGCATCAAAACCTTTCCCGATAACCTTCATCATCGACCACATATCGTATGGAATACTCTGCACCCCGTTGGCTCTAAGTGGTACATATCGTAAGAATGCCCCCTTATAATTATCAAGTCTTTCCGGCATATCCTTGCTGCTGCAAAATATCGTATATTGAATATCGGAACTACAATTATCTCCTATGATATTTTCAACCAACGTTTCAAAGCCACCATATCTGGCCGGTACTCCTTGTGTACCGATTATGGCTACCTTTTTTACCATAAAAAGTCCTATGTTAATATTTAATTACATTATAATAAGTATTCTACCTTTTTATATTTATAATTGGATCAAATAGTTATCCTGCAAAATGTTTTTTCAGTTCAGAATAAAAATTTGAAGCTATAGACCGCCAGTTATAGGTGAAATAGATTTGTTTTTGTATTTTGGATAGAAGTACTTTATCTTGTTGCTTCAAATTCTTTACAATTTGATTTTTTAAATCATCTATATTCATAGGATCAACCAAATTACCATTAAAGAACTTAAAATCTCCCATCGCTGTACGATCAGAGCAAACACAAGGTACCCCTGCACTTCCCGCTTCAATAGGAGGAATACCAAATCCCTCTGCTACAGCTGGGTAAACAAATAATGAAGCTGCTTTATACCACAATTTTAAATCTGGGTATGACACTTGATTATAAATATGAATATGAGATTTTACTTTTGCAGGTAATTGTTCGTAATATGTATCAAACTCCGGGGTAGCTAAAGTTCTTCTACCAATAAAGACCAAGTCATAATTGTCTTGCCAAAGTTGTAGTTCGTTGTATGCCTTTAGCAAAGCAATTTGATTTTTTCTTGGCTCGATACGACTAACATAAAGAATATACTTCTCGAAACCGTGAGATTTTACAAAGTTTGTTGCTTCATTTTTATCGATTGTATAAAAGTCCTCTGATACAGCATTCGGGGTTACTTCAATCCTATTGATAGGAATATTGTAGTGCATGGCAATTTGCTTAGCCGAATAATTGGAAACTGTCAATAACAGATCAGCTCGTTTCGCCGACAGCTTAAAGAGGAAACCTTTAATAAGTCGATAAGAAAGTGGAAACATTTCAGGATAATCCTTAAACAAAATATCATGAAGCGTTACTATATTCTTACAATTTTTTATTAGAGGAGATGTGTATTGATAATGTGCAACATCAATATCATATTTCTTGATTACAGCAGGAAACTCAAATAACAATCTATAGATTTTGTTTTTTGAGCTCAATGTAATGTAGTGAATATTTGCAGCTTCGCCAAATATCGTCCTTAATTTGTCTGTATTTTGAGCAACAAAATAAAAATCTATATCTATAGCTATATTAACTAATTCGCCATACAATCCTTTAATATAAGTATTTATACCTTCAGTCGTTTTGTAATCAAAACAATGTGAGTCGACCAATATCTTCATAGGATTATTAATTAAAGTTCTGCACTTTCTTTTATTCAGTCTATTTTAATACTCCATTAAACAAACTGACAGTTTATTTGCCAGTCTGTCCAGCATTTGCAATACCTTAGGTTACTGCTGAAGTCGCTGAAATAATGAAAACAAGTCAATAATTTCATTACTTATTCTTTATTTTATCCAACAACTCCAACCACAAATCTATACGTCTAATTGTATCTTCTCCCAGTTTTCTCAGCTCTCGCTGCAAATAAATAGACATAATAGCTAACAGATAACATTGCAGTGCAAGGTTCGGGTTCTCCCAAATTCCGGTTAATCTGCCTCGTGACAAAATATATCGCTGAAAAATACCTTCCGCCGACAAATGTTCTTCAAAAATCGCTGTTTGTATCAGAAAGTGGAAATAGTCCAATCGGGACGGATAGGTCATCCGTGCATATTCCCAGTCGAAAACAAACAACCGTCCCTTCTCTAAGAACATATTCCATGGTGTAAAATCAGCTTGAAAAGCAGAGAAAACAACTCGTTTACCTGCATATTTTTCTTGCACTTCTTGTATGGTCTCAATGATAACAGAAGGATTTCCTAATACAGGCAAACACTCCTTTAATTTATTTAAGTCAGAATAAAAATCAGACTCTTCAAAATACATTTCCCGACGTGTACAAACAGCTAAGTTATTTAAAAATAACGCATGAACCTTATTCCACACATGTAGCACTTCCGAATGCTTTGTCTTTATAGTAGACTGTACAAATAAATGCAATCCATTCTTCATTGTTCCACAGTACAAACAATTTGGAATCTGGCTGAGACCCTTGCCATGCAACATGTCCAATATCTGTTTTTCATGGTCAAAAATTTGGTATATATCCTCACTCTCGGTCACCTTCACATATCCCAATATACGCTCTTTTTGACTTATCTGTATAGTTATCTTCTGATGCACACAAGGAGTACCTCCAAAAATAGCAAACTCCAGTCCCTGCTGTCCAAACACCCGTTCCAGCAACTCCCTCAATTCGTCTCCCAACTCTAGTTGCAGCCGTTCCGTATGAAGTACCTTTCTTACTATCGGATTCCAATGAAGCCACGGCAACCCTTCTTTCAACAATTTACCCTTCACCCCACTGGGCTGATACAGATTCATGGCTATTGCCATATGTCGGACAGGCATCCACCAACGTTTACCATCGGCATTGGCAAAGCAATAGAATGTTTCACCCTCACCCCATTTCAGCAGTTGTTTTAATTGCTGCTCTATATTCATTTTACATTCCTTTCATTCAACGCTTTGCTGATTACTGACTCAATCTCTTCACCACGATTCTCCCAGGTAAATTTATTGCCCGCATTCTGCGCCTTTTCCCCCATTTCAAACCGTAAATGTGAATCAGTCAACTTAACCATACTATCGGCTAATGATTGTATGGTAGTATCTCTATCTGCCCGCTGTATAATTTCAGCATATTCAGGTGAAAAATAGCGTGTATACCCTGTAGTATCAATGCAAATCAGCGGTTTCCCCATCGCCATCGAATCAAAAGATACAGTCACTGCCCCCTCTTTTAGCGAAGCATTCACTACCACATCACAGTTTCGCATATATTCCTGATAGCGTTCCATACTCACACTTCCAGCCATCGTCACCTTTTCTCTTAGTTTCAATTTGTTTATTAGCGTTTCAAGCCTTTCTCTATCCGCTCCTTTTCCTATAATAGTCAAATGAATATTCTCATTTTTTTCCGCAGCTTTAGCAAACGCTTCTATGGTTAAGTCGAACCCACGCCACGGATCCAGTCTTCCCACGGTAATGAATTCTACCCGCTTATTCGATGCACTTTCTACCACAGCCGGTATAGCCAGCAAATTATCCACTGCTACATCTGTAAACAAGACAGCCTTATCTCTATATTTTTCCGGTATATGTTGCCGTAAAATATCCGTTTTACAAAGAATTAAATCCGCATTCTTACAACGATGTTTGAACCCAGCATTGTATTTCAGATTGTCAGCTATCAGCCGACGTAACTTTTCTACCAATTGCATCTTTTTCGGATAATGACACGTATACTCTTCTGGAATTGTCTCTACACCACCTGCTGGTCCCCAAATGAAGAACTGCTTTTGCCCGTAACTACTTACCTTCCACAACACGTTTCCATAGGTCAAATGATGGAAAATATGGATGTTATTCTCCTTCATTGTACAGCGTACAATACTGTTTGTAAGCCACTGCCAAATGTTATAATACGTACGTACTCCGCGTAACCCTTTCTTCCAGAAGCGCGCCCATTTCGGTAGATCGAAGTATAGAAAGTGAATATGGCTGTATTCCGGATGTTTTGCTATCCACGGTTCAATAGTATATTGATTGCTACGACGCGTCAGTACCCATAGTTCGAAGTACTTCGACATTTCCAGTACCCAGTGCCATCCCACTCCGATTTCGCTACCTAGACCGGGCTCGCAAGCATAGGCAGATATGAAAATTTTTTGTTTTGACATTACTTCAATCTCTGTAAGTTCCTCTTATGTTGTTCTTCAAAGATGTAGCTTAAAATCTCTGCTACAGCCATTTCTGGTATCTGCTCATTCAGAACCTTTTTATATTCCTTTTTACCAGCTAAATAGTCGATTTTCTTATTAATTATTCGAATACCTTCTTCATCCAGCTCCTTTTTACGTGCCAATATGGTATCTGTGCCAGCAGTCAGCAATATATTATAATCCAATGACGGTATGAAGAGTTTTCCGAATCCATACAAGAATTTGTAGTTTAAGTAAATGCGACTACGACGACTATCACAAATAATATCTGTATAATAACGATCGAAAATCACAATTCGTGTAATACGAGTTACCGTCTTTACTTTCACAAAGTAACCTATAATGTAGTCCAATGAATAATAGAGCAGTCGGGCAAAAGAACTTAATGCTCCGGTCTTTCCCCCACGGTGTGGTTTACTATAGTCACGATCTACCTCTTTTTTCAGTCCAGCAGAATGTGCCACTTCCCCTAAGTTACCGAAAAGAGTCGGACGAAAATGATAATACTTGTGTGCTGTACGAAATACAGGTGCCAGTCGTTCCAACAACAGGTCTATAATCGTTGTCTTTCCCGAACCGTCAGGACCGGTAAAACCTATACTGAAACCTGTATTCGAACGAAGATAATTTCCCCAAAATGTCCAAAGAAACAATATTAGATTCCCTAAAAAACAGATAGGATGACATTTCAAGTTCCAACATATAGCTGCCCATAACAGCTTCTTCCCATTAATCTTATCACATAGTGCAACAGTTTTCGAGCCAAAAAGAGAACGTATTTTTTGCTCTACAATTGTCGTATGTTCCGCTTTTTCACGGGTTGCTCTATATTTTTCAGGATATTGACTACCAACTACCCGATTATACAAATATTTATCCAAAAATTGACATTCTACATCTACGTAATACAAGAATCCATTAAATTTCTTATAAACAAGAAATTCATCCGCATCCATCAATAAGATACCAAAAACAGAAGTATTGACAAAAAAATCCCATTGTACAATTTCTGTTTTTTCTCCCGTCTGATATGCACATACATAGGTAATCAAACGGTCACTATATAGATAAGTGACAATTTTCCATCCTGATCGATCTATTAAATTTACCAGTTCATTTTTAATTTTCTTATAACTCTTTTTAGTTATAATAATATCAATATCCCGACTTTTATTATGATCTGGAAGTCCTTCAAAGTTTCTCAATACAGCATAATTGGCCTTACTATTCAGTAGACCTATTATATTTGCAATATGTTCAGCAGCAAGATTACTCATATAAATTATTTTTTTAAACCTGAATTATGTTTAAGTTTATCAAATAAATATGATGGTTTATACCATAATGATAGTAGTACCAGCCCGATTGCTCTTATAATATTTTTTCGCTTCAAATAGAATACACTATTTCGCAATGCATCAGCTGCCTTAGCATCACGTTGATATTCTTTTAGCTTCTGGGCTGATAGTGCACTATAAAACTCAATGAAAGTCAGTTCTTTCTCCCCACTTCTTCTACGCAAGAGATTCGTTTTGGTATAGCGCATTTTCAAAATCATATTAAAATGATTGGAAGAAAGTCCGTCACTTTTTCTGTAATAGTATAAAACTTCAGGTATTGTAATAAAAGCTTTACCCTCATTATAAAAATCACTCATACGTGTCCATAAGTCTAATTCTTCACAATAGTCTTGCATTCGTGGTTTCCCCTCAGGGAATCCTGATATGCAAAATCCACCAGCCTTTTTAGCATAATTTGTAGAAAACATTGTATGTATAGGGAGAAAAATTAGTTTTTTCTTACTTGCTTTTTCAATAAAAAGAGATTTTTCTTTTTCTCCTAAGAATGTTCCACCATGAATTTTCGCCCCTTTTTCATTTATAAATTGTGACCAACACGAAACGCCTATAATATCCTTATCATGTGTAATAGATATAAATTCTTTTTCTACCAATGTAGGTTCTAAAAGGTCGTCAGCATCAATAAAAAGAAGAAATTCTGTATTAGTATAATTTAATGCAAAATTTCGTGCATTGGCAATTCCTTTATTTTTGTCAAATGTAATAATCTTATATTGACGTGGATATTTTATAAAAAAATCTTTTACAATATCTACACTACTATCCGTACTACAATCATCTATAATTAACAAGTAAAAATCTTGCATGGTTTGTGCCATGACACTTTCCAATGTTTCTATAATGTATTGTTCGGCATTATATATGCAAATCGCTAAAGTAAGGTTCATTACTAATTAAATCTTAAACAAAAAAAATATTTAATTCTATAATAAAGAAAACGAACAAAACTTCCTTTTCCATAAATTTTCCAAATATAATATCCCTTTATATTTCTCTTATAGGAATCATATATATGCAATATTTTGGGAAGTAATCGACTATCTGTTACACCACAAGTATTGGTGTTATGAATCCGATAAAACATAGTAGGCTCGATAATAGTTGATATTATCCCCCCACTATTAGCAACTGCCATAGCACAAACAGAATCATGTACACGTACATTTATATAAGGAAACACTATTTTTTTTACTGCTACATTAAGCATCATTGTACATCCTCCTACTATAGTATATATAGCTAAAATATTAGGATTCTTCAGCTTCTCTATTTTCTTTCTGATTATTTCTTTTGGTAAATGTTTTGGATTAAATTCATTTTCTAATTTAATATTTAAATCAGCATCAGTGAAGGTCCTGCTTGTATGCACAATTATAGGTGTTGACTTAGAATGCTTTTTTTCTTCTATAATCATACGTTGATACTCAACTTCAATTTTGTTATTAAACCAAACATCATCTTGGTCACAAAACATATAATATTCTGATTCTATCATATTAAGCAAAGACATAAAATTCATCCCTGCACCTTGATGAGTAAGCCCACTATCTACTATAACAATACGAGAATCTTCATAACGATTTATAATATCAATCGTTCTATCTAAAGAGCCATCATCTTGAATATAAAGCGTCCAATCTTGATTAGTTTGTCCTAAAATGCTATCTATTTGTTCCTTCAAAAATTTCTCGCCATTATATGTTGCCATTAAAATAGCAATACGTTTTTCATTAATGATTTTACCCATAAAATGTATTAAATTAAAATCTATTCATTTTTTGACAGAATATATCCATAAAATGTTTGTTCTCCCTTAGATGTATATTTTTTCCACGGAGAACGGAAACTAAGTTTAAAAACAAAATCATCTTTTATTAATTCTACGTATTTACTCATATCAAAAGGCTCATTCATCATAGCTGCCAATCTATGACGATTATAGCAGTATTTGGTTTCCATCTGCTTCATTTTTCTACTTACAGATGTAAAATTTCTACAAGCAAAATATATCAAATAATCAATAGTCACATAATCAGGAATTTCCTTCTCTCTCAAAGCTACATTAATAAGCATTTCTCTTACAAAAGAAAATAACAATTCATTTGATTTTCGTGCCCATAAACACCAACCGCTCCAATGCCATTCGAACCCCGACCAAAAAATTGGAGATTTAGAACTTAACTTTTCATCACCAGTAGGTGAAAAAATATCAAATTCTTTCAATTCATTTATAGGAATACTTCCAGATACCCAAGCTGTTGCATCTAACCACAATCCTCCATATTTTGCTAATAAAGCATTTCTTATTATATCACTAAAAAAAGCCCAACTAATTTCTTTACGAGATACCCGTTCTTTTATTTTTGAAGGAATAATAACATATTTATCAATATTATGATTGGATAGAAGTATTACATTGCTGTTATAACGAGTCAACTGACGATAACATGCCTTTACCAAAGGAGGCATATTTTCTTCTCCTTGCCCCCAAAATACCCAAATTGTATAGGAAGATTTTATTTCATCATTATTCTGCTCAACAGATAGACATCGAAAGTGTTCAATAATATCATCATAATTTTTCATGAAATACTTATCCAACCATCGAGTTTTTCTTAAAATAGCCCAGGTAGATATTTTCAAAGTAAAAGGAGGGCGTAGATAAAAACATAACCACCATATTAAGTTATACCAGGCTAACAAAAAACCATAATTCTTCCATTTAGCAAAAAATTCAACAGATAGCTTTTTAATAAAGCTCAAAAAACGAATTATCTTTTTCATAATAAATATTATTAATGAGGAAACAGAAAACGCACAGCCTTTACCTTAGCAATAAAATAAGAAACGATGAATGTAAAAACAAAAGCAAGAATACCCCAACACAATGTACCACCTCCCATGTAATTACCTAGCAACCAATAACAACATTGGTAAATAAAAATATGAAACACATAAATGGGAAACGAATAACGACCAATCCGTTGGAAAAACTTAAATCGTCCCAAATTTATACGCTGATTATACAGAAATAAAAATATTACAATAGGCAATATAAATCTATTTAAGATTGTATATGCAAAAAAATGATTTCCCGGATAAATTATAAAAGCTATAATGACAAAGAAAAAGAAACATAAATCTATAAACTTGATTCTATTTTGTCTTATAAAAAAACGGGAAATTACCGCTGGAAACAACATCGCAAAAGCAGTCATACATCGAAAAGGCTGATAGATTTGCCAGCTTCCCAAATATCCAAAAGAAAAACATACAAGACAAAAGAAACTCAATACTAATAACAAATAACGACAAACGAGATTACCTCTATAATAAAATTGTTTAATAACTAACAAAGAAAACAACGTTGGAATAAACCAAAGAAATCCTCCCATCTTTAAGAAGTAATTGGGATTTCCTGTTACATAAGCAAAGAATATATTTCCAATATTGAACGCTGAGTTTGTTTTTAAATAGATCCCCAACAACAAAACAAATACAAACGTATAAGGAACATAGAGCCTTAATATATTTTTAATCACACAATGTGAAATTGTCTCTTCTTTATGATTATACAAGAAAGGAAGATAGAAAAAAGCATAAACATGAAAAGCGTATAAGAATTTATAAGCAAACATATCAACCATTAAATAAGTGTTATGTCCCAACACTACCAACAAAATCAACAAGCCTTTTAAAGCTGTTGATTCCTGATTTGTCAATAACGAGCTATTTGGTTGATTTTTCAAATATTGATGAAAAGATATCAATAAATTCATATAGTAATGATTATATTAGCAAACTGATTAAACCGATTGAGTAAATCGATTTTCATAGAAATAACGAACACAAGTCATAATCATCATTAATTCCCAGAGATAGTGTATATTTCCTCCACTTGTGCCACCTACTCCCATGAACATGAATAAAGTTGCCAATGACCAGAAACGATAACCACACGAAAAATTAAAGCAAAGCGTCAGGATATAGAACAAAAAACCATAGTCATCAAATAAGGTAGCTTTCTGAGTCAAAATTAAATTATGATTTACAGCATAGTCTATTCCCTTTCCAAACCAAGTTTCTGACTTAGAAAAATCAGCATGGAAAGAGTTCAGCAGGGGACTGATACGACTGGCAGCCGAGCCATCAGCCGCCTCTACGGTAGCCTGATCCATTGTTGTTGTAGCATTAATTACACTAGTGGCCCTATTCAATTGTTCAAACTCTAACATGTTTAATCCTATATACAAAAGAATCAGCAATGGAACTACAAAATAGAAATTACTTTTACGTACAAAATATAAAGAAAATGCAATAAGACACACAAAAGCTGTTCCACTTCCCATACTGCACATCATCCACAAGAAACATAATGTAATTTTTTTATGCTCTCCATAAAACAACTCACGTACAGAAAAAGGTCCAACTCCTCCTTTATATTCCTGACATTTAACATAAGCATAATACCACACTAACATAGTTCTGGCAAAAGTACTAGGTTCCATTGACAAAGAATTACAACCAATACCTCTATCCAATACTTTCCATAAATTTACAAGAGGAAAATACGAAAAGCCAGCCAGTACAAAACATTGCTGCACTATACATACAACAAAGTAAGTTATAATTACCCATCGACAAATCTTAATAAAAAAATCTAAACTGAATACCTTTGCCACATAAACCATATTGTAAAATGCAACATAAGTAAGGACAAAAGAAGTCGAAAAAAGTAAAGTAGACCATCTCCAAGTTTCTGGATGAAAACTAGCTGTAATATATTGATAAAGCAAATATATTACCCCCCAAACTAAAGCCTTAGTTACCCTGAAACAATATACTAATGATAAAACTATCATCCCTCCCATCAACACAAGTTTTACTATTCCAAAACCTGCAGGTCCATCTAAAGGTATGTAAGACATACCAAACAACATGATAAAAACAAACGTATATTTATGCAGAGCATTATCAACCGTTAATCGATTTTCCATCTTATACCTGTTTTATTATTTTCTTCCTAAAGCAAAACGTAAAGGATGATTAAATAAATAAACCCACAAATATGTAAACAACACAATAACAACAAAATAAACAAGAGTGATAGGGCCTCTACATAATTCATGCCCTAATATATATCGATCAAAAGTTAACACCATTACCTCCGTAATACTAAAGTGAGTTGCCATCAAAATAAGAGAATTTCTTCCCCAATAAATCAAAAAACGAAGATCCAGCCATTCAAGACCACTGAATAATAAAACAAATCCAACAGCTGGTAATATATTAGATAGAAAACCATTAAAAAAATACAACTCAAACGGAGGAAAAGTTACCCAAAGCATACTTAATATTAAGACTATTACTCCAAACAATACCTTTAAATAGCTTTTCCAAACAGACAAAAACGGCCAAATATATTTGGCAAAAGCATATCCGACAGCAACAACAGGCCAAGCGGCAAGTGTCTGTACCCAAGGTCTTATTGGAGAATCTATCAATTTCAAATAAGTAGAATCACCTAGCTTAGGTATCCAATATGTGTTATATAAATAGGATATCATTAACGTCATACAAAAGAATAACAATAAATAATATCTTTTGTATTTACTAGTCCTGATAAACAAAAATAACGTTTCCGAAAATAAAAGTACAGGTAGAAACCACAATGTTCCTATCCCCCTAAATGTCAATACTTTATAAACGTCTCGATATAAAATATTCAATTGCATAAAACCTAGCGCAATCCAAATAAGTTCAAATAAAAAAATCAAGAGTGAAAAGCTTATATAAGGGATGCCCAATTGGCGAAGACGTTTCATAAAGAAATGCCGTACTGAAACAGATTCTTTTTTCCCATATGATATCCATCCAGAAGTAAAATAAAAGGTTGTAATCATGAATAAGCCAATCCAAGTATTCAACCATACAGGAAAAACTCCATCTTCAATATGCAACAAAGTAATGCAAAGAATAGCCACTCCCTTAGTTGCATCTAAAAAATCCAAACGCAGTTTCTTTATCATTTATTCTTCTTTGAATATAACCAATGGTATATCTTTAATGTCGTAAAATAACAATGTATAGAAAGGTAAGATACCCATTTTCCAAAACGAGAAAGTCCACTATATTTTCTAACATAAAGCAATTGAGAATGTTTCCAATGTTTGAAACAAAATGCCCGACTTCCTTCCTTACTTTTCAAATGATGGTGTACCGCGAAAGTTTCAGGTGTATAAAACATCTGTTTTCCTGCCAATTCTACTTGCCGTCCTAATATAGGTTCTTCACCATATAAAAAAGTTTCCTCATCAAAAAAATTCAATTGCTGAACGAATGGAATGCTAATCAGGAAACAACATCCGTTCAAGCATTTGCAATATTGAGAAGCCTGAGGATTAACTACCCACACTGGAGTTTTTTCCTCTCTTTTCTGACGACAAAATAAATCTGAAAGCCAACTAAACGATTTACGCCAATCTTGTTCTCCCCGATATTTAGGATTCTGATGAATACCCTCTGGAGTTACAATGTCGCTTCCTAAAACTACAATCTCATGATTTCGTTCCATAATGGATACCAATTTTTTTATATAATCTGTCTGTGGAAACTCCATATCCGGGTTGGCAATCAAAGCATATTTATATCCTTTACTTGCAACGTATCTTAATCCGATATTGTTTCCAGCATTATATCCCCGATTTTCTTTGCTGGCAATAAAGGTACACCCTTCTTCCTCACAAAGAGTCTTTACTTTATCACTATCAGGTGAACAGTTATCAACCAAAACCAATTCCAGCTCCACTCCTTCCTGGCGTTTTAGAAAAGAGACACATTTCCGGCAATCATCGGAAGAATTATAATTAAGAATAATTATTGCTATTCTCATTGTTTTATTATCCTATCATAAAGATCTACATACTCATTAAACTTAGAATTCATATCATAGCATAATGACCTTTTTCGACAATTATATGCATAAAAGTTTTTATCTTTATTTGTAACTTCTAAAATAGCAGAAATAAAACCTTTAACATCATTCTTTTTCACAATAATACCTGTCTGCTCATCTATACTTTCAGGAGATCCCCCTGTCTGAAAAGTAACAATAGGAGTTCCACATGCTAAAGATTCTAAATTTACAGTTGGGAAATTATCTTCTATTGTAGGATTAGCAAATACTGTCGCTGCAGAATATATTTCAGCAAGTTCTGATTGGTTATTAGTTCGTCGAATAGCAATAATACGACGATTGATAGGTAACTCCGAACTATCAATTCCGACTAATACTATAGAAAAATTCTCAGGAAGTTCTTTATCCATTTGAAGAAAAGTATTCAACCCTTTCCTCTGTGACCATGTAGCAGCAACTCCTAATACAATTTTTGAATTGAGTCGTTTTATCTTATTATATATCTCTCCTTTTGTCGGCTTGAAAATATTAAGATCTATACCATTGTTTATTACTATTGTATTGTATTTTTTAAGAAAACTTTTATGGACAAGATTCTTTAACCATTCAGATGGGGTTACTATAGTCATATTTTCTATATTGGTAAATAAACGCTCTTTCCGCTTGAAATTCCATGCTGATAAATCAAAGAACCATGTTCCCGGCATATATTTTTTTTGTGGACAATTTCCACATCCTATTTGCCAACGATTACAACCTATTGCGTCAAAATAAATACATCTACCTGTTATTGCCCAACAATCATGAAAAGTCCAAATGATTGGTATATTAATCTTCTTTAAATACAAAAACAATATATCTATATTCAAATACCACCCAACTACATCATGTAAATGTATAATATCAGGCTTCATTTTTTCTATCTTATAAATTAATCTCAAAGTTGGAAATATTGAAGCACAATCTTGAAGATCTGTAATCCAAGAGAAATAACGATGAAATGTATTTACAATTCGGTTACCAATATAAAAATGATTTATTTTCTTACCTTTATGCACAATACTCATTCTCTGATATTTGGAAGCAGTGTAAACTTCATAACCCCTCAATCTCGCTACATCTGCAATATGAAGCATTATATTACCAGTACTAAACAAGTCTGTCGAATTTATTTGTAGAATTTTCATGATTTGTATTTTATTATTTTCGCTGGATTACCAACAACAATACAATTATTGGGAATACTTTTATTTACTACACTTCCTGCCCCTATTATAACATTATCACCAATGCAAATATTTCCAAATATTACAACATTAGCTCCAATTTCTACATTATTTCCTATAACTGGACGATTATTTTGGCTAGAATCTTTATTCCCAATAGTCGTATTATTCCTACAAACAAAATTATCACCGATCTTTACTGCATTCAATATTGTTGCAAATGGATGATATAATTTAATACCTTTTCCCAATTCTACATCAGAAAAGAATAAAGAAGATTTATCTTTTTTAAAAAGATTACATATAAAAGCTCTTTTATTTCCAATTCTATAATAGAAAATAGTAATCCAATATGGATTTTGAGTTATTGCCCACAATAACTGAATAATTATACTACCGGTTATACCGTATTCTTGAGTAAAATTTTTTAAATCTTCTTCTAAAATAATCCTATTCTTTGAGAAATAGAAACACACAACAAGAGGTAAATACCTAATAATTAAAATTGGCATAAATATTTTTATGTAATATTTCACCAATTTTCCACCAAAAATTACCATATCAATATTTATTTCAGAAATCTAATTCTTCTAAATTTTAAAACACAAAAGAGATCAAATATATAAATATTATTAAGAAATAAAAATTTACAAATTTTCAAAATATCAATCTTAGGAAAGTAATATTTATATATAAACTGATAATATTCAGCCTTCAATTGTTTAATAATGGATATTCTTTTGTAAAAAAAATATCCATTATTAATATAAAGAGAATAAATACTTCTCATAAATTGTATAGCAGCGTAATATAAAGACTCTTTCGTTATTGTAAAGTTATTAGATACAGCTATTATTTTCAAGTATTCAATAAATTTACTATACATTAAAAATTCTGATTCAAATGAATTATATTTATGAGACAAGCCTAACGTTTTAATTTGATAGTAATAATTTGCTCCACGAATAAACTTGACTTCCTTAATATAGCATATATAATTCAACATAAATACCAAGTCTTCAGCATAAGATATTTTTTCATTAAATGAAATATGTTTTTCTTTTATAATTGATAAATTATAAAGCTTTCCAAAAGGAAAACCGGCATGAAAAAAATCTGAGTCATGAAATAAAGATTCAATATTATCGCGATTATAAAGTCTATCACCATAATCTAATATTTGAATAATTTTATCATCAACACCTATTTTTTTCACCCCTTGCACTATAAGCATGGATTGATTTAAAGCAAACTTAACAAGCCCAGACAAATATTCTTTTTCAATATAATCATCAGCATCAATAAATGTTACCCAATCACCAATAGCCACCTTAATTCCCATATTTCTGGCTTTACTGACCCCTGCATTCTGTTGATGAATTACTTTTATACGTGAATCAAATTTTGCAAAATCTTCACATATTTGTCCACTACCATCTACACTACCATCATCAACTAAAATTAGCTCAAAATTAGAATAAGTTTGAGATAATATACTATTTATACACTTATGGATATAGTTTTCTGCATTATATATTGGAACCACTATACTTATCATAAATTTTATCGTTTTCTAATAAGTTTATTTTCTTTGCATCTAACTATTCTCTTTCTTAATTTGAATGTACATATCATAAAATATAACATTTACAATGTAGATAATTTCATTTTCAAACAAATTCTACATCAAAAAATTATCAAATAAGTATTTCGATATTAACATTGATAAATATCAGCCAGCATTAAAACAAATTCTTCATAAAGTAACTTTATAATACAATATACAAATGATATTTATTTCTTTATCGCCTTCTTCTTTTAACAAATCTATGTATAAAAGTACGTAATCCTAAAGATAGGACATATAGAAATATAAAAGAAAATATAGTCAATAAAACTGTGAAGAGTAAAGCCCCTAATATCCAATTCAGCCAAGTTGTATTCAATGAAATCTGATTATAAAACTTCTTGAATAACAATTCTGTACCAACAAATGCCACTAAAATACCAATCAAATGAATGGTAAATAATTTGAAGTAATGAAATACAGATATCTTAAATCCTTTACTAAACAAAAAATAGGGTTTCCATATATATACAATTATAATGGTAGAAATTAGTGGTCCACAAAGTACCCCTGACAATCCCCATAAAGAGCCAAAAATAATGGCAGATACTACAAAAATCAAAGATTCAGCAGCAGGAGCCCATACATCATAAAACAGACCATATCCAAAGATAAACTGATCAGTTATTCCACGAAAAACAGCCAAAAAGAATTGGATAGATATCATCAACAGAATATGTCTAGGAAGTGGATACTCACTACCTAACCATACAGAGATAAAAGGGTTACATAAATGGAAAATACAAGCAGTTAATACTCCGGATATAAAGAAACGTATTGCAAATAATTCTTTGTATGTTGCATAGATTTTTCCTCTGTTTCCTTCAGATATTAAATTACCGACTCCAGCAGAAGTACTATCCAAAATACCAGAAATAAATCCTTGAACTTTTTGAGTAATCAATGTATAATTTCCATATAATGCAACAATAGGCAATGATACATAAGAATATATTAGAAATGGAGTAATTTGAAATTGAACAAACCCTCCAATTTTATGGACAAACAATTGTTTCACATATTTTCCAATTTCAGGATATTTTTTAAACAATTGTTTTCCTAATTTGATATCACTTTCTAACCAAGGATACACTTTATTAATACGATAAGTAAGAACAAATGAATAAATAATACCAAATAATAATTCAATACACAAATACAATATAAAGCTTTGTATACAAATTGCTAAAATCATTTGTACCACCATCTTACTACTTGTTACTGCCTGATAATATCCTGTAATTTCATAATTACGTTGATCAGCTGAAAGTAATGTTTGTTTATAATTTACAAAATATCCAAGCATTGAACTAAAAAGATAAGCATAAAAGCCTAAATAGATGACTTCCCAGGAAAATGTTGTATTAGGAAAAATCAAGGGAAGAAATAAAGACAGAATTACACCAGACCCTAATATGAATAGACCAATAATTCGATATAAATAGCCAAAAACAGAAATAATTTCATTAATCTTCTCCTTATCATCATCGAAAATAGGTTTATATAAGACATAACCAATAGCCGATCCTACACCTAATTCTGCTAAATTCAAAAAACCTAAAAGGCTCTGTAAAGTTCCAGTAAAACCAATAAATTCAGTACCTAAATGATCCAAAAAAACTTTACGTGTGAAGAAAGCCACAATCAACGAAATCATGTAGCATATTAAGTTCATCCGTACATTCAATAAACTTTTCTTTACTCTTGATTCTTTAGCCATTATAATATCAATACCCTTAAACAATACTTCCGAAACAAATACATAGTCAGAAGTATATCTAACTATGCTATCATAAATTGGTGCCCCTATTATCTGTTCTTATACATACTCTCGTAATACTTCTGATAATCACCGCTGGTAACATTATCCATCCACTCCTGATTATCCAGATACCATTTCACGGTCTCTTCAATACCCTCTTCAAACTGAAGGCTCGGTTCCCAGCCCAGTTCTTTTTGCAGCTTGGTAGAGTCGATGGCATAACGCATGTCGTGTCCCGGACGGTCGGTTACGTAGGTGATCAAATCCATGTCAGCTCCTTCCGGGCGTCCCAGCAGACGATCTACCGTATTGATAACCACTTTGATGATGTCGATATTCTTCCATTCATTGAAACCGCCGATATTGTAAGTTTCGGCAATCTTTCCGTTGTGGAAAATCACGTCGATGGCACGTGCATGGTCTACCACATACAGCCAGTCGCGCACATTTTCACCCTTGCCGTATACAGGCAACGGTTTGCGGTGACGGATGTTGTTGATAAACAGCGGAATCAGCTTTTCAGGGAACTGATATGGACCGTAGTTGTTCGAACAGTTCGTTACGATGGTCGGCATGCCGTATGTATCGTGGAAAGCACGTACAAAGTGGTCGCTGCTGGCTTTCGATGCAGAATACGGGCTATGCGGATTGTATTTGGTATCTTCATAGAAGAACTCCGTTCCATAAGCCAGATGATGCTTTCCCGATGAGGCTTTTGTGGTGAACGGCGGCTTCACGCCTTCCGGGTGTGTCAGTTTCAGGGCACCGTACACTTCGTCGGTAGAAATGTGATAGAAACGCTTACCCTCGTATTTTTCAGGCAGGCTTTCCCAGTACACCTTTGCAGCCTGAAGCAGGCTCAGTGTACCCATTACGTTGGTACGTGCAAAGGTAAACGGATCCTTGATGCTACGGTCTACATGACTTTCGGCAGCCAGATGAATAATACCGTCTACGTGATACTGCTGCATCAGCTCCAGCATCTTCTCATAGTCGCAGATGTCAGCCTTTACAAACGTATAGTTCGGCTTGTTCTCTATATCCTTCAGGTTGGCGAGGTTTCCGGCATATGTCAGCTTATCCAGATTGATGATGTGGTATTCCGGATATTTGTTGACAAACAGACGTACCACATGACTGCCGATGAAGCCCGCTCCACCGGTTACGATTATATTGCGTTTAAAATTTTCCATAATTATCTTTGTTTGCGATGATTTATTTAAGCACTCCCATGTTGCTCATGCATGCTTTCAGCGAGTCGGTCCAGTAAGGAATCTTCAGTCCGAAAGTCAGCTTTATCTTGGTCTTGTCCAGTACGGAATAAGCCGGACGTTTTACCGGGCTGGGGAACTCGTTGCTGTGGCAGGGCTGGATATCGCATGTCGTGTGTCCGGCAAGCTCGGCTATCACTTTGGTAAAGTCGTACCACGAGCATACCCCTTCGTTGCTGAAATGATAGATTCCAGTCTTGCTGTACCCATTTTGCGGCTTTTCGGCAGCATAGTCATTCAGAACCGCTTCGATGGCAACAGCCAGATCGAGCGCATAAGTCGGTGTACCTGCCTGGTCGAATACCACATTCAGAGCCGGTTTCGAAGCTGTCAGGTTCAGCATGGTCTTTACGAAGTTCTTTCCAAATTCCGAATACAGCCAGGCTGTACGTATAATCACGTAGTCGCATCCCGTAGCTTCAATGTATCGTTCTCCTTCCAGTTTCGTTTCACCATATACACCTGTAGGTGTACCCTTCTGATCCTCATGGCATGGCGTATTATACGGATCACTTCCAAAAACATAGTCGGTAGAAATCTGAACAAGCAGACCGCCTGCCTTTTTCATGGCTTCCGCCAGAATCTTAGGAGCTGCAGCATTCAGCTTGCGACAGAGAACCGCGTCACTTTCAGCCTTGTCTACGTTGGTATAAGCCGCACAGTTCACAATGCAGTTGATATGCTGTTCCTGTACCATTTTATCCACCGCTTCCGCATCGGTAATGTCCAGCAGAGTAGTCTCCACTCCTTCGGCTTCCACTACGTCGGTAAACAGGTAATTATAGGAAGTCTGCTTGCTGATGATACGCATCTCGTTACCCAGCTGGCCGTTTGCGCCTGTCACTAAAATATTCATGATTGCTCCTTTCCTTATTTATACAAATCTTCCTTGTAGTCGAACAGCCATTCCGAATCCTTCAGGCGTGAATGGTGTTTGTCCTTTGCCGATAGAATCACCTTGTCGGCCGGAACCTTCCAGTCAATGCCCAAGTCCGGATCATCCCATGCAAGGGCACCCTCGCTTTGTGGCGCATAAAAATTATCACACTTATACTGGAAAATCACTTCCGGAGTCAGTACACTGAACCCGTGTGCGAAACCACGCGGAATGAAGAACTGTCGGTGATTGTCTTCCGTCAGCTCTACCGCTACATGCTTTCCGAAAGTAGGAGAACCTTTGCGGATATCTACGGCTACATCCAGAACGGCACCTTTGATTACCCGTACCAGCTTGCTTTGTGCAAAAGGCGGTTTCTGGAAATGCAGACCGCGCAGCACACCGTAGCATGACTTGCTTTCATTATCCTGCACGAACTTTACGGTACGTACCTGTGCATTGAAATCACGTTCCGAAAATGACTCGAAGAAATATCCTCTGTCGTCTTTAAAAAGGCGCGGTTCGATGATGACCACGCCCTCTATAGCAGTTTTAATTACTTCCATATTAATAGTCCAGATTACTTTTACCTGTATATTCTACTTCATCTATCACCTGCAGCAGATACTGTCCGTACTGGTTTTTCAACATGGGCTGTGCCAGCTCTCTCAGCTTATCTGCCGTAATCCATCCCTGACGGAAAGCAATGCCTTCCAGACAGGCAATCTTCAGTCCCTGACGTTTTTCAATCACCTCGATAAACGTAGAGGCTTCACTCAGAGAGTCGTGTGTACCCGTATCGAGCCATGCAAAGCCACGTCCCAGAGTCTGCACCTTCAGTTCCTTGTCTGCCAAGAACTGCTGGTTTACAGTCGTAATTTCCAGTTCCCCACGTGCCGACGGCTTGATGTTTTTGGCAACTTCTACCACTTTGTTTGGGTAGAAATAAAGACCCACTACCGCATAGTTCGATTTCGGATGCGCTGGTTTCTCTTCAATCGAGAGGCAGTTTCCGTCGTTGTCGAACTCGGCAACACCGTAGCGTTCCGGATCACTTACCCAGTAACCGAATACCGTAGCTTTCTTGTCCTCTTCTGCCGTGCGAACCGCTTCCTTCAGCAATCCGGTCAGACCTGCGCCGTGGAAGATATTGTCGCCCAGCACCAGACATACACTGTCGTTGCCGATAAACTTCTCTCCAATGATAAATGCCTGAGCCAGTCCGTCCGGTGACGGCTGTTCTGCATACTCAAAGCGCACTCCGAAGTCGCTCCCGTCACCCAGCAGGCGCTTGAACCCCGGCAGGTCAAATGGAGTAGAGATAATCAGAATTTCACGGATGCCTGCAAGCATCAGTACCGAAATCGGGTAATAGATCATCGGTTTGTCGAATACGGGGAGCAATTGCTTGCTGACTCCTTTTGTGATAGGGTACAAACGTGTACCGCTACCTCCGGCTAATACGATTCCTTTCATATTGCATTTTTTATAGAAATTTCTTTGATCAGACAAGGGGATGTGATTATTGAGTTCAAAACTTGTAACCGATGGGTATCGGTTCCCCATATATCGGTATATCCTTGTACTGAAAAATGACGAACTTTTTGAAGAACCAGCTTCCCATAACTGCCTGCCAAGGAAGGCAGGTTCGACTGAAACATGACTCCAGCCTCTTTCAGCCGATGATACTCTTTTTCCCCCATATAGGTATAGCGTTCCGGATGTGCCAGTACCGGAATAAATCCGGCTGACTTGATTTTTTCTATCATGCCATACAGATCCATCGGGGGATTGAAATAGGAGGTTTCTACCAACAGGTGATTGCCTTCTTCTCCTATCGGCAATAAATCACGATGGGCAAGGCGTTCCTTGAAGAGGTTGTCGAGCATGTACTCGGCTGCTAAATGCAAGTGGATATTTCCGGTATACTGTTTCTGAAACTGTTCGAAGCGGCTACGTAGTCCAGCTGTGGTATTGGGAATGTCTTCCATAATATGGGGTGTAAACCAAACTTCACGGATTCCCAACTGTTCATACAGCCGCAATATAGCCAAGGATTCTTCGACAGTCTGCACACCGTCGTCTACACCGGGAAGCAGGTGGGAATGATAGTCGGTCATTCCCCGCAGGATTCCGCTTTCTGCAAGTGTTTGCTTTTTCTGAAAAGGCCACCACCAGCTCATTCTTATTTCTGCTTTTCGTTTCCGTAATAATAGCTAGATCCGTAGCCGTAATGATAACCGTAACGATAGCCGTAACGATACGAACCGTTGCCTTCGGTACCGTTCAGCAGTACCGTCATATTCTTGAATTTATGTTCGATATAGAGAGCTTCCAATTCAGGCAGCATACTGCGTTCCAGCAGTCCGGCACGTACCACAAAGATGGTCCGGTCGGCATACTTCCCGATGATATGAGTATCGGCTACCAGCTCAATCGGCGGACAGTCTATCAGGATATAGTCGTAACGGGTACGGAAGTCAGCAAGCAATGTCTGCAAACGTTCACCGGCCAACAGCTCCGTAGGATTGGGAGGAATAGTACCTATCGGCAACACATCGAAACGAACGGTTTCGGAAGCCGGTACGATGACGTCTTCAATACGCTGTACTTTACCCGCCAGATAATTACTCAATCCGTGGTGGGGCGAACCCACATAGACCGAAGTAGAACCGCGACGAAGGTCACCATCGATAACCAATACGCGTTTCCCCTTGATAGCAAGCGTAGCGGCAATATTAACGGTCAGGAAGGTTTTACCACTACCCGGATTGAAGGAAGTCATCAGGATAACCTGTCCCTTTCCGTTTTCACCAGATACAAATTCCAAGTTGGTACGCAGTACACGGAAAGCTTCGTTCACTACGTCACGGCTACCTTCTTTTACCACAACCTTGGTTTCGGTAAGCGGAGTCACTTTTTTATGGAACAGACCGGAACGACGGACTTTGCCATACAAGGGGATTTCTCCTACAAAAGGTATGGAAAGATTTTCCAAATCTTTTTTGCCACGTACGCGGGTATTCAGGGTTTCCTGCAAGAAAACAAACACTACGGGAATTAGTACTCCCAAAGCTAAAGCAACCAACAAAATGTTTTTCTTCATAGGTGCCGTAGGTGCCATAGAACCTGTCGGTGGGGTAATCACACGCGTATTGTAGGCGGTAAAAGCCTGCGAAAGCTCGTTTTCCTCACGCTTCTGGAGCAGGAAAAGATAAAGGGATTCCTTTACTTTCTGCTGACGTTCTACCGACAACAGGTATTTGGCTTGCGAAGGATTGGCAGCGATGCGCTCTGTTGCCCGCTGGTCGCTCTTTTCCAGACTATGAATCTGGGTATTCAGGGTTGTAATCAGGTTATCTACGGAGGATACAATGCTCCGGCGCATGGAGCGCAGCGATTCGTCCATATCTACTACCAAAGGGTTCTGTTCACTACTGTTTGCAACCAAATTATTACGCTGAAGCTGCAAGTTGTTATATTCAGAAATCTGATTTTCGATATTCGCACTTTCCAAACCGGAATTGGCAGGCAATAACTGGTTGCGACTGGAAGCAGCGGTCAGGTAGTTACGGATGTAGCGTGCCATGGAAAGTTGGGTATTCAAGGTCAGAATCTGCGACTGTGCCTGACTACGTTCCGTCATGTAAAGCTGCGAAGCTGCCTGTACGTCGGGCAACAGGTTTTCGCTCTTGAAGGTAGAGATATTTTCATCCACATGGCCCAACTCGCTTTCAATCACGCCCAAACGATCGTTGATAAACATGGAAGTACTAACCGCAATCTGATTCTTGTCCTTAATCCAGTTTTCATTGTATACCGCAATGACCGTATTCAGAATATCTTCTGCACGTTGGATGCAGACATCCTTAAAAGTTAAATCCACAATGGTAGTTTTTTCACTTTGCAAAGCAACACTTAATCCTGCGGAATATCGGCTGACAGCCGAATTTAATCCAGAACGAGAAACAGTCAGCGGTTCCGAACTTTTTTGCCAGTCCACAAAAGCGGCAGCCGGACGGATTACAATCTTTCCTATCGGAGTAACCAAACTATCGTTCAAGGTTCCAACCACTTCGCCATCTACCTTTTCTCCGTTATGGACAAACGAAGTCAACTTGATTCCTTTCGATTGAGCAGGTTCTACCGTCAGCGCGGCAGTTTCATTATCGGCCAAACCGGCAAAACTCACAGTTACAGGCAAGTTCTGACCATAACGAACCTGTGCGTAGAAACTTCCTTCCGTACTATAATCCACTTCCAAATGCAGACGTTTCACCACATCGTACATTACGGCAGGCGATTGCAACGAAACTAGCTCGTTGTTTACATTGGTATTGGGTTGGAAAAGCCCCAAATCGGAAAACGAGGCTCCGACGTCACCGGAAAGAGACTGTCCTTTCGATTCTTCTTTAATCAATAAGGAAGCCGTACGAGTATAAACGGGAGGAGTTTTCAGCAAGTAAATAAACGCAATACCTAAGCATATCACCAAAGATAACACAAACCATCGCCATTTGGCAAGGCAGAGGTAATACAAATCCTGAATACGGATAAAATCGTCCGCTTTGGCAGCCGGACGGGTATGTTGTTGAGTTTCGGACATAAATTACAATTTATTAAATTTCAATTATTACTTAAAGACAAGTACAGCAATTGTGGTCAACAGCGAAGCGAGTGAAATCCAGAACGACGTTGAACGTACGTTGTTACCATTTACCGTCGCCTGACGGGCACGGACATTGTTCGGTTCTACATACACTACGTCGTTCTGACGCAGATAATATACCGGAGATGTATACAAATGCTCTGCCGAACAGAGATTGATGCCATATACATGCTGTACTCCTTCTTCTTCACGAAGCACCAATACTTTTTCACGCTTGCCGTAAATGGTCAGATCCCCCGCCATACTGATGGCATCGAGTAAGGTCACCTTATCACGGTCGATGCTGTAACGACCTGGATTTGCCACTTCTCCCAAAACAGAAATACAGAGATTCATGTATTCCACAGTTACCACCGGATCTTTTATCAGATTTTTAGAAAGCAGCTCTTCCTTGATGAAAGCTGCAATTTCTTCGCGGTTCTTGCCGGCTATCTCAATCTTACCCAACACTGGGAAATCAATCATTCCCTTTTCATCGACCGTATAACCAGATATTCCTTGACTGGAGCCTGAAACAGAACTACTGGATGCAGATACCTGTCCAATCTGTCGAGAGACATACGGCAAATTAAACAACTGACTTAACTGAGGGTCACGGCTATTTACGATGATAGACAGTTTGTCACCCGGACGAACTTTGATTTCGGTAGCCGCCACCACTTTCTGCTCACTCTCACCGGGACGCAAATCCTGAAAATACGTTACTTGAGAAGGAGCCGAACACGAAAAGGTTGCCCATACGGCAAAGAGGAAAAACGCCACCTGTAGCGACAAAGAGCGGATAGATAATCTCATAACAATGGCATTAAAAGATGTTTGATTATATTTTTAAGATTAATTATTTACAAGTGTAGTTTGTTTTACTTTATGGGCAATCAGCATATTCAGATAAAGATGCAATGCTATCCACAGAATGATATCAATAATCAGGATAAAGGTAACGTTGCAGTAAGGCAACAGCAGCAAGGTCAACCCAATAAAGAAGAGTGAAATAGCCAGAATAGTTATCATCACCCAGCGTACCCGCATACCGGTACGCAGCAGCTTGTGATGAAAATGGTTCTTATCGGGCAGAAAGGGACTTTTTCCGTTACGTACACGATGTAATACTACACGCACCACGTCGAACAGAGGAACAATCAGGGTACTGAGGGCAATCGCCAGCGACGGATTGGTATGTTCGACTTCGTCAAAGTGAACAAAACTCAGGTGGATAACCAAAAAACTCAGGATATAGCCCAGGGTAAGGCTGCCGGTATCTCCCATAAACAACTTATGGCCTTTTTGGGCATTACCGAATACATTGTAACACCAAAAAGGAATCAGGATACCCAAGGTAGCCAGTGCCAAAAAGGCGTAAACATACTGTCCCACATAGATATGCATGTAGGCGAGCATGGCAAGAGAAATGCAGCACAAGCCGGAAGCCAGTCCATCGATACCGTCTATCAAGTTGATGGCATTGGTAATATAAACGACAAGGAAAACAGTAAGTGGAATGCCTAGCCATGCCGGAAGGTCGTAAATGCCGAACAGCCCGCCCAGCGAACGGATCCAGTCGCCGCAAGAAACGAGCAGCAAGGCCGCTAGTATCTGTATCAGGAACTTCCGGCGGTAACCTACACCAATCAGGTCATCCTGCACACCCGTCAGATACAGCAGCATGGCTCCAACAATGTAAAACAGGAATTCATACAAGGTACGCGACAGCGGAAGATTTTCTACCGGTATACCATGGAGAATACGGAATCCCATTATCAACGCGAAAGTGATGACAATGGCCGGTAAGAAGGAAATCCCTCCCAAACGAGGTACAGGACAAGTATGTACCTTACGAGAATCAGGCAAATCGAACAAACGTTTTCGGTAGGACACTAACAGAATGTTGGGAATCATCACTATTCCCAGCAGCAGGGCTATCAAGAAACTGCCTGCCAAAAATAATGCAATCATCTATTTATAATTAAGTATGAATAATTTCAATCAAATCAGGAGATAGTTCAGACACAACTATAGCAGAAACATGATCAATGAGCACAACTACCCGTCGGTTACGCTTGCCCTTTACCTTTACGAAAATGCCTTCTACTCCATTGAATATTCCACCGAGAATACGTACACGAGTTCCCTTAGAGAAATTGATTTCCTCCGGTTTCAAGTAAATCAAATGCTCGTCGTTTGTACGACATACACGCATAAACTGCTCCATCTGATCATCGGGTACGATAACCTTTTGGGAAACGCCGTCTACCTTATAAACCAAATATTGCAAAAAAGAGGTGGTTTGCTTAAACAATTTCAGACAGGAATCCGTTGTATGAACAAAAATCAGATTGCTGACAGCTGGAACATACAATCGTACCTTCCGCCCTCTGACAGTACGTACCACATAATGCATGGGCACAAAACACGAAATCTGTTTTTCATCCAGCATGCTTTTTACTTTCAGCACCCGATTATAAGGAACACTCATTGCATACCAATGCATTGGTTCCTCTAGCCCTATAAAACTACTGCTTACAGTAGCCATAACCTCCCCCAATTTAAAACATTATTTTCTGAAAATGTATAGCAATAGCTCCTTGAAACCCTAGTAAAGTATTGTGTTTCAATATATTATATAATAAATGCCTAGTTTTTACTGAATAATATACCTTTTCTAAGTAAGAAGCGGTACCAATACTCAAATAGCTGGAAGTAAAGAAGAAAAAAGAGACTTATATCGCTTAATTTTTTATCTTTTCTTTCTTTTTCTGTTCCCTGTGTCATCTATTATTTACACAACATGATAGTGCTCCTTTGTAAATAAAAGATGCTAATCTTAAATAAATATTAACAGTTGAATTTGTAAATATATGAGAATCAGTCAAATCTAGTTATTTGTGAAAAAACAATAAAATAACCCCAATATTTATTGCTTAATTCATTTGAAGTCAATATCTTTGCCCCAATTGATAGATACCGCTTCTTACTTAGAGAAGGACCATTCCTACTCACTTTTTCTATTTAGCGATGCAACCAATTCGGCATTCGCACGATCGATAACAGAAGTATCAATAGAAGAAAGATAAATCAAAGTTGTTTTTTCGGAAGTATGCCCCATTCCATCGCTGATGACTGCTACAGGTACATTATGCTTACGTGCCGTGCTTGCCCAAGTATGACGGGAAGTGTAAGAAGTCAGTACAATATCTTCTCCCAATAAAGATGCAAGTTTTTTCAATTGCTTATTGTAATAACGCAAGCCTGTTTGATATTGTTTATACGACTGTTCATCGTCTTCCGTATGCAGTATGGGGAAGAGATAACAACTGCCTGTTGTCCTTTTCTGATAGCGATTGATTATTTCCTGCACAATCTGCTCGATACGTATCGACAGGGGACGACCGGTTTTCTTTCTCTTGTAACAGATATAGCCGTTGCGGATATCCTTGTGGCGAAGATAGGCCATATCGACAAACGACATGCCACGCGTGCAGTAACTGAACAGGAAGAGATCGCGGGCAAAACCCAGACCGGATATATCGTTCAACTCCAGTCCTTTCAGACGGATAATCACTTTTTCATCCACCGAACGCTTTGCCGTTTTATCAATACCTGTATAAACGTAGCGAAAAGGAAAAGTTTGTTCAATTCCTTCTTCACGAACAGCCCGGTTATAGACCGAACGTAAATTGCGCATATAGAAAGACGAGGAATTGGAGGTTATGCCACGCTTTGCCAGCCAGTCTGCATACTCTCCTACCACAACTTCGTCGAGCATTGAAAGAGCTATGTCTTTACCATGCAGGAAGTCCGCAAAACTGGAAAGGGTACACCGCAGGTTACGGGCACTGCCCAATTTACCTTTTTCTGTCAAACGGGATATCAAATGTTGACCATAGGAAAGGACAGATACTACTTTCCGCGAAGAACAAAAATACTCGACAACGGTACGGGCACTAAAATCTCCTCCGGACAATTCCAGGGTACGAATGATTTGCCTGAGCTGTTCCACTTCCCGGTCAATACGATGTTGAATTGCAGAAAGACGGAAATAACCAGAATAGACAGATTTACAAACACATCCGGCAGAGGCATCCCATTCCTCCGGCAATAAATGGATGTCTGTAGTTATTTGCCTTACTTCTTTTTTACGAGAAATCTGATAATATACAGTCCCAGCCCTGCCTGAAACTGTAGATAAACGTAACTTAATCTTTATTCTAGTCATATTCATTGAATTTTATATTCAACAAACAAGTTACGCAAATAAAAGATTTCAGATTTTATATTTAGATTTCATAACATTAGGATATGTTCTTCGAAAGAAAAATGAGGAAGATAAGATATAAACTATTCGTATAGAGGCATAAACATCGCGCAGACGAAAGAAATAAAGTATCAATAAGTCTTCCCAAAAATTTGTACAAAAAATAAAATGTTTTGTACAAATTTTCCCAAAACATCGGGACGTTTTCGGAGGGTTACGAGGAAATTGGGGTTATAAACAGACATTCAATAGGCTTATTTACTATTCACGCCCTTCACACAGCGGGTTTCGATGATGCGTTGAGCATGCCGGAAGAGCCGTATGTGAAGGGCGTGAAGGGCAAAAAAGGGTATTTTTTTCTTTTATTTTAGAACTGGAAATAGATAAATGGCTGGATGTCGCTGCTCTTTACCTGAATGACCAAGAAGATGAGGGCTATCAGGATGAGTGCCTGACCGACCAACGGCAGGCGTGTCATGCCGCGACTGCAAGCGTTCTGCCAGCTATCGGGGCACCAGTGGAGCAGGTAGCCGACTGCCATCAGGGCGAATACTTTCCAGTACCCGGCAACGAGCTGCGAGAACAGTTCGGGATGGAACGAGGTGAAGATCTGACGGATCATGGAAACCGAACCGGCAAACTCGGTGTTGCGGAAGAAGATCCAGCAGAAGCACACGAAGTGAAAGGTGATAATCACGGCAAACACGCGGCGCCATCCGGTACTGCGGTAAGTTTTGGGACGATGAAGCAGGCTGCGGAAGAACTTGTGTACGGCAAGTGCTACGCCGTGCAGGCCGCCCCATACGATGAAATTCCACGAAGCGCCGTGCCAGAGTCCGCCCAGCAGCATGGTCAGGATCAGATTGATGTAGGTGCGTATCTTGCCTTTCCGGTTACCGCCCAGCGAAATGTAGAGGTAATCGCGCAGCCAAGTGGACAGGGAGATGTGCCAGCGGTGCCAGAAATCAGTCACGCTGTCCGACTTGTAGGGGGAATTGAAGTTGATGGGAAAACGGAAACCCAACAGCAGGGCGATACCGATGGCCATGTCGCTGTAACCCGAAAAGTCGCAGTATATCTGCAAGGCGTAGCCGTATACGCCGAAAAGGTTCTCTACTCCGGAATACAAGCTGGGATTGTCGAAAATGCGTTCTACAAAGTTGATACTGATATAGTCGGAAATGACGGCTTTCTTGAACAGACCGCTTACGATGAAAAAGACTCCTTCGCCAAACATTTCCTTCGAAACGAACAGGGGCTGGCGAATCTGAGGGATGAAGTCGCGGGCACGCACAATAGGTCCTGCTACCAGCTGGGGGAAGAAGGATACATAAAAGATGTAGTCCAGCAGGTTGTCGAGCGGTTTCAGGTCGCGGCGGTATACGTCGAGGGTATAGCTCAACGACTGGAAGGTGAAGAAGGAAATGCCGACCGGCAGGAAGATATCGAAGGCTTCGTAGTGGCCGTTCCACAGCGGACAGAGCATTTCGTAAAAGAAGTTAGTGTATTTGAAATAGCACAACAGTCCCAGATTAATACACAAACTTATCACGACCAGCAGCTTGCGCTTCCAGAGTGTTTCGGTACGTGCCATCCGTCCCGCCAGCAGGAAGTCGCTCACGGTGACAATTCCCAGCAGGAAAAAATAAATGCCGCTGCTCTTGTAATAGAAATAATAGGAAAAGGCGGATACAAACAGCAGACGTGCCGTAGTATGTTTCTGCAAAAGTACGTATACCAGGCTGAACCCCAGAAAGAGGAACAGGAACAGTCCGCTGCTGAAAATCATCGGCTGACGGGGGTCGTACGTAAGTATATCTGCCAGTTTAGTCCAATCTAGTTGCCACATAATGATTGTATGCTTTTATAAATGCTTCGTGTAATAATAATCCTTGTAAAGTATATCCTTCGTGGGTAAAATGTATCTTATCGCGCTGGTACATTTTGGCTGCGTTCCAGTTCAGGCAGGCACGCTGCTTGCCGCCGACAATATCGTACATGTCCCAGATGGCAATGCCGTGCTCGCGGGCGAACTTCAGTTCGTTTTCTACGACCAGCGGGGTACGGGGATTGATAATCTTCCCTCTCCTGCCATTCCGCACATAGGCTCCCGGAGGGGTGGTCATCAGAAAGGCGACATCGGGACAGGAGGCTTTCAGCTCCGCTATCAGATAGTTCATGGCGGCGGTATGCTCGGAGGCGTTGTAGCGCCGCCCGTGTGCTTCGTTGGTTCCAAACGACAGGATGACGAGGTCGGGATGCAGGTCGGCTATCTGTCGGAAATGTTCCGGTGTGGAAAAACTCTGGCAGGTTGCGCCGTTTACCCCCACTATGTGGTATACCACTCCGTTGGAACCGGTTTCACGGGCGATGCCGGATGTCTGGTAGGTGACGGGAATGTTTTCAACGGCTTTGGAGCCGAAATCGTCTTCCAGGCTACAGCGCATGACATAAGGAAAGACATGGCCCCTGACGTGTGAGTCGCCTATATGTACGATGCGCAACGGACGGTCGAGAGCCCCTAATTTCTCCCAAAAGGGATGTAATGAACCTGCCGGATCGGTCAGCTCGTTTTCGGTCGTATTGCGGAATACAGCAGGCATGGGACTGTCGACGGATACAAACTGCATCAGCTGTTTCATCTCGTGACTGGGATAAACAGGCGATGAGTGCTTGTCGGGTTTCGGACACTCGGGAAGGACATCCTGCGCATATCCGGGCATGGCGACAAGTGCTGTCAGGCAGGCTATGTAAAAGACTAGTTGTTTCAGTTTCATCGTGCGTTAATTTTCGTATGCCTTGCGTTTCTCGTATTGTTCCTTGCCGTACATCAGGGCATCGAACAGGATGTTCGCCAGATGCTTTCCGCCCCGGAAGTTGATATGGGTATAGTCGTAGTTTGCCATGGCGGGCTTGCTGTTAACCATTTCGACCATACTGCCCTCGCCTCCCATGGCCTCGAACATGTTCCAGAAGGCAACGTGAGTCTTGGCGGCAAGTGCCTGCTGGTAGCGGACAAGGTTCTTCACACCGGGCATGGTATGCAGTTCGCCGGTTTCGGTCTTGCTCTCACGGTCGCCGATGCTGACGATCAGAATGGCGGCTTCGGGGAAAGCTTCCTTCAGGTGGGCGATGACTTTCTCCATCTCGACTGTATAATAGGAATAGTTCATCACTTTTTCCGAAGCAACATTCAGTCCGTATTGCAGGACAATCAGGTCGTAGGTACGCAAGCGGTTGTAGGCTTTCAGCACCGACATCGGAATGCCGGCAAGCTGCTGTCCGCTGCTGCCACGGGTACTGAAGTTATCGAGAATCACCCCTTCGTGCGAATCCATGGTAGCCGCAAAGCAACGGGTATGCTTTCCTGCCTGCTGTACACGCCAGCGGATGGTACCGATGCGGCCATCTGCCTGTGCCACTTGCATACGGGTACTGTCGCCGGGGAATATATATTCCTTACTTTCGCCCCCATTGATCTGGGCAGACAGGATAACGGAATCGGGCGAGAAGAAATAGAAGGAGGACGTTTCGCAGGTATCCAGACAGGCTGTATAGTTTTTCCCGCCCTTCAGAGTAACCGACGCTCCCGCACGAGGAATAAAGTAATGGTTGGAAATATCTTGAAAAGCGCGTTTGAAGCCTGACGAGTCGGTTACGGCATGGCTCTCCCAGCCTTCGAAGGTATGTTTTATGGTCGGACGGAATCCGGCTACACGGGAGGTTACCGGCACATAGCCTACTCCCCTACCTCCGAACTTCTGCTGAAGCAAGGACCGCAGGTCGGCTGTCAGGATATCGCCTTCGATAAAGGAATCGCCGAAATAGGCGATACGTACCGGTCGCCCCAGAGAGGCTCTGTTCTCCAGGGCTTCGTAAAATGCTCCCATTCCCAGACCGAGGGAATCGGTATAATCTTCAATGCAGGTCATACCGGTCTTGCAGGTATCTACAAATACGGGCTTTGCCACAACCGGCAAAGGGATAGAGTCAGAATCGGAAACTTCTTCCACAACCGGATCGGGACGCAGGTCGGACAGCAAGTCGACTTTGCGCAAAGGAGTACCGTTCAAATTGACAGGCGGCAGATAATACAAAGCCAGCAGTCCCGCCACAACCAGCAGGGTAAAGATAAAAGTGAATGTTATTTTATTTTTCATCGACAAATCTTTGCAAAACAGTTGCAAAGATAGCGGTTTTTCGAAGATTATGAGGCGTATTCTCAGCGCTTTTCTTTTACAGACTGTAAAAAAGCATCTACCATCTGCATTCCTTTGGGAGTCGTAATTCCCCGCATGTGCAGGAAAGTGACCTCGCTGTATATCTCCGACAATGGATAATTATTGGTAATATCGGAGTACACAAGCATCTCAAACTGCATGGACATGGCCTGATTGATGATGTCGAAATTGATGTCGTCGCGGAAGATGCCTTCTTCTACGCCTTTCTGAAAATGAATCAATGCCGCCGCATCACTCTGTTTCTGACGTTCGCGTATGCAAGACAACACGTTGGGGTATTTGCGCAGGTCGCGCAGGAAAAGCGGATTCAGCTCGGTCAGCTCATTGAGCTTTCGCTTGTAAAAAGCAAAGATTACTTCCAGAGCATTCTGAGCTCTGGAAGCAACCTCGCTTATATAGGTACCCATCTTCTGCTGGTGCATAATCAAGACTTCCAGCAAAAGCTGTTCCTTGTCGCAGAATAATTCGTAAAGAGTACGCTTGGAAATAGAAAGGGCACATGCCAAATTATCCATGTGTACGTTTCTGATTCCATATTTGCCAAAAGCCCGGGATGCTTCTTCTATCACCCGTTTTCTCAGCTCTTCACGATCACATTTGTTCCTCTTTACGCCTGCCATAAGTACCGTTAATGAATGATTCCCAATTTAGATGTTTCAACAAATTCGACAATGCGATTGATTTCTTCACTTGGCGGAACCTGTTCCTTGATACGAAGCAGGGCATCGTGCTGTGAAGTGTTTGCCTTATACAGGATACGGTATGCCTGAGCAATGTGCTTGATCAGGGTTTCAGAGAATCCTGCTATCTCGAGCACCTTGGTATTGATGCTGTAGAAAGCAATCGGTTCGTGAGCCGCAACAATATAAGGAGGAATATCCTTGATAAAGCGGCAGCCACCCTGTACCAGAGAATAGCTTCCCAGACGGGTGTTTCCCTGCATCAGTACGTTGGATGTAAGGATGGCACAGTCGTAGATAATACAGTTTCCTGATACCTGTGAGCCGTTTCCGATAATACAGCGGTTACCCACTGTCACATCATGCGACAAACGTACACCTGTCATGATGAAGTTACCATCGCCTATAGACGTAGCATGTCCGGCATGTGTTCCACGGATAATTACCGCATTTTCACGGATCACATTGTTATTGCCGATGCAAGCCAGCGTATCTTCGCCCGTATAGGCAAAATCCTGGGGAACGGCTGCAATGACCGCACCCTGATAAACTGTGTTGCCATTTCCCATACGGGTACCGCTCATCAGGCTGGCATAAGGCATAATCACATTATCGTCGCCTATCTCCACATTTTTGTCGATATAGGCAAACGGATGTACCGTAACGTTTTTTCCGATCTTGGCAGAGGGGTCAACGTAAGCTAATGGACTAATCATAGTTTCTTTCATATTTAAGGTTAATTATTCTCTACCTCCTCCCAGTGCACTGTACAGGTTGATGACAGCCTGAATACGCTGGAAGTTATCGGATACTTCGCTCAACTGTGCGCTCAGCAGATTTTGCTGTGCAGTAAGGATTTCCAGATAAGTAGCGTCACCGCTCTGGAACAAGGACTTGGTATAAGTTACCGCTTTATCCAACTGGTCTACCTGACCGCGGTCTTCAATCAGCTTCTTGTTCTGTGTATCGTACAAGAACAAAGCGTCGCTAACTTCTTTTCCGGCTTCCAGAATGGTCTGCTGGTAATTCATCTGGGCAATCTTTTCTTCTGCCTTCGATACCTTCAGGTTAGCAACCAGCTTTCCGTTGTTGAAGATAGGCTGAGTCAACGAAGCAACCGCATTCAAAATCAACTTGCCCGGATTCAATACCGCAACACCTGCACTGTTGGTCCATCCGGCAGTACCGGTGATATTCAGTCCCGGATAGAATGCGGAACGTGCCTGATTGGTTGTATAATAAGCACTGGCCAGCGTCATTTCGGCAATCTTCACATCCGGACGATTTTCCAGCAACTGCATCGGAACTCCAGCTGTCAGTTCTTCCGGCATCACCTGTTCATCAAGGGTGCTGCGGTCGATAGTCTGCGGAGCCTTGGCCAGCAGAACAGCAAGTGAATTTTCGGTTTCACGTACCTGACGTTTCAAGTCCAGCAGAGAAGCCTCTACCTGATGACTGGCAGCACGCATCTGTGCAACTCCAGCTTCGGTAGTCATACCGGCTATCTTCATGGCTTCCATTACACGTACGTTTTCTTTGTAGATGGCAGCCGTTTCGGTAGTGATTTCCACCTGACGGTCGAGCATCAGAAGCGAATAATATGTGTTGGCTATGCCACAGATAATCTGAGAACGTACAGCCTGACGGGAATACTTGCTCTGCAGGTAAGCAGCCTGTTGTCCGCGTTTCGCGTTCAGCAGCTTGCCAAACAGGTCAATTTCCCAGCTTGCGGCAACCGGAAGCTGGTAAGTCTGTGTAGGTTTCGACTTATCGAAACTGCTCAGTGTTCCCTGAGGAGCCAGATTGATGGAAGGAAGGTAAGAAAGACGAGCAGCGGTCAGCATCACCTTTGCTTCTTCTACACGCAGAATAGCGGCCTGCATGTCTACGTTGTTGGCCAGCCCTTCTTCAATCAAAGCCTGTAGTTTGGCATCACGGAAAACTTCTTTCCACGGCAGATTTCCCATGTTGGCCGTATCCGAGACCAACGTATCGGTCGCCGAGGCCGGATCACGATAGATGCCTGAAGCATCTATCGATTCCGGACGATCATAAGCTTTATAAATGTGGCAGCTGCTCATCATGGCAGCTACACACATTGCACCTAATATTTGTTTTTTCATTATCGTCTTTATCATTTATGAGTTTTACTAGCAGGAGAATACTGTTCAATTTCAGATTCAACTTCGCTTTCATCGAGGCTATCCCATTCCATCGGTTTAACTTTCTCTTGCAACCACTGGAAGATCACAAACAATACAGGGACAATGAAGATCTGCAAAATCATACCGATCAACATACCACCGATAGCTGAAGAACCCAATGTACGGTTACCGTGAGCACCTACACCGAAGGCAAACATCAACGGAAGCAAACCGACGATCATTGCCAGAGAGGTCATCAAGATAGGGCGCAAACGAGCAGCAGCACCTAACACGGCTGCCCACGAAATACTCATACCCTGCTTACGACGGTCGAGGGCGAACTCTACAATCAAGATAGCGTTCTTTGCCAACAGACCCATCAACATAATCAATGCAATCTGCATGTAGATATCGTTTGACATGGATCCTACGATCATCTTCAATGCCGGAATGCTTCCCAGTGCACCGAAGCCATTGACGAAGAGGAAGCTACCCATCAAACCGAACGGTACTGACAACAGTACGGCAAGCGGAAGGATGTAACTTTCATACTGAGCACTCAACAGCAAGTATACGAATACGAAACAGAGCACGAAAATGATACCGGTAGTACTACCGCTTGAAGAAGCTTCCTCACGCGCCATACCTCCCAGCTCGTAACCGAATCCGGTAGGAAGATTTTCTTTCGCTACTTCGGCGATGGCCTGCAAAGCCTGACCGGAAGTATATCCTGATGCCGGAGCAACCATGACCTTCATAGAAGTATACAGGTTGAAACGGCTGATGATATCCGGACCGTATACTTTCTTCAAGCTGACAAACTGTGTGATAGGAGCCATTTCTCCGTTGCTTCCACGAACCTTTACTCCGTTCAGCGATTCCATGTTCTTGGTTGCGTCAGGTTCAGCCTGAATCATTACACGGTACATCTTACCGAAACGGTTGAAGTTAGAAGCGTACAGACCTCCGAAGTATCCCTGCATAGTAGAAAGGATGTCGCTCGGACTGATACCTGCTTTCTTACAAGCTGCCGCATCGATATCCAACTGATACTGCGGGAAGCTCGGGTTGAAGGTAGTCTTCGCAGAGTTGATTTCCGGACGTGCTTCCAAAGCTGCGGTATAGCTGTTTACTACTTCGAAGAAGTGATCCAGGCTACCACCGGTCTTATCCTGCATATTCAATTCGATATCGCTTGATACTGAATAACCCGGAATCATAGGAGGAGCGAAGAACAATACCTGTGCGTCCTTGATGACTTTCTGCGCACGCATGAACAACGTAGCATAAATGATATCGGAATTCTGCATCAGTGAACGTTCTTCCCAGTCTTTCAGCTTGATGATGACAGAACCGTAAGAAGGTCCCTGACCACCGATGAAGCTATAACCGGAGATAATAGTACGTGACTGTACGGCAGGTTCGGCAGCTACCAGACTGTCTACCTTGGCCAATACTTCCATGGCACGTTCCTGTGAAGTTCCAGGAGGCAATGTCACAGCACCCATGATGGTACCTGTATCTTCGTTCGGCACCATACCGGTCGGAGTAATCTTCATGAAGAATACCAGCAGAACGATAGAAGCTGCTACCATTCCCAATGCCAGCCATTTCTTGTGGATGAAGAAGACAACACGTTTCTTATAGCTCTTCAACAAAGAGTCGTATGCGGCGTTGAAGGAAGCATGGAAACGGTCGACCACGCTCATCTTCTTAGGCTGATGTTCTGAATCGTGCGGTTTCAGGAAGAGGGCACACAACGCAGGCGACAAAGTCAACGCGTTCAATGCGGAGAATGCAATAGAGATCGCCATGGTGATACCGAACTGACGGTAGAATGTACCTGCCGTACCACCCATGAAACTTACCGGAATAAACACGGACATCATGACCAGTGTAATGGAAACCAATGCGCCACCCAGTTCGCTCATGGCATCGATAGAAGCCTCGCGGGAAGATTTATATCCCTGGTCCAACTTCGCATGGACACCTTCCACCACAACGATGGCATCATCGACCACAATCGCAATGGCAAGCACCATCGCCGACAAAGTCAGCAAGTTCACACTAAATCCGATCAGCTTCAAGACGAAGAATGTCGCAATCAAGGCAACCGGAATAGCGATGGCCGGAATCAAAGTAGAACGCATATCCTGCAGGAAGACGTATACTACGATGAACACGAGGATAAATGCCTCGATCAAAGTCTTGATAACTTCGTGGATAGAGGCGTACAAGAAGTCGTTGGCATTCTGAGCCACGTTGATTTTCAAACCTGCCGGCAAGCTTTCTTCTGCTTTATGAATTACATCCAGCAAGTTGTTGATGGTTTCTGTAGCGTTGGTTCCAGCCATCTGGAATACGATACAGGTTACAGCCTTATGTCCGTTTACCGTATTATTGAAGGTATATGCCAGACGGCCCAGTTCGATACGGGCTACATCCCCCAGACGAAGAACCTCACCGTTAGGCAGTGCCTTGATGACGATGTTCTCGAATTCTTCCGTCTGCTGCAAACGTCCCTTATAACGGATGGTATATTGGAACGTCTGATTACCACGTTCACCGAATTGTCCGGGTGCGGCTTCGATGTTCTGTTCTGCCAATACACCGGAAATATCAGACGGTACCAGGTTATATTGTGCCATGACATCCGGTTTCAGCCAGATACGCATAGAATAATCCATTCCCATTACGTTGGCATCACCCACACCCTTCACACGCTGAATCTCGGGAATCAGGTTAATCTTTGCGTAGTTTTCAATAAACTCAATGTTATACTTATCTTCAGCATCATACAGAGAGAAGATCAACAACATAGAGTTCTGACGTTTCTGAGTAGTGACACCGACTTTTGTTACTTCGGCAGGCAACAGACCCTGTGCCATAGAAACACGGTTCTGTACGTTGACCGCCGCCATATCAGGGTCAGTACCCTGGTTGAAATATACACTAATATCAGCAGAACCGTTATTCGACGCACTAGACTGGATATACATCATGTTTTCTACACCATTGATCTGGTCTTCCAGCGGTGCAATAACGGAGTTCAATACTGTTTGCGCGTTGGCACCCGTATAGGTAGCTCTTACCGATACGGTAGGAGGCGCAATATCCGGATACTGTGTTACCGGCAGTGTAGCAAGGCCGATAATACCCAGAATAACTATCAAGATAGAGATTACCGTTGATAGTACCGGACGATTAATAAATTTATCTAGTTTCATTCTATTCCTTGAATAATATTATACGAATAAATTGTTCACCTCATACAAATCAATTGAAAGCAGTCTGGATATTTCCATCGCGCTGATCCTGGAGGGCTTTCTGATACTTAGCTTCTTTCTGAGCTACAGTAATAGGAACGATTTTCTGTCCATCCTGCAAAGTCTGAACACCTTCAACTACTACCTTATCGCCTTCTTTCAATCCGCCGGTTACGATATAGTTCTTACCGTCGTTCAAATTGGAAACCTGGATTTCGGTATGTTTCAGTGTACTGTCGGCCTGCAAGACATACACAAATTTCTTGTCCTGAATTTCCTGTGTAGCCGACTGAGGAAGCAATATAACATTATTCATAGCGTAAGGGAATACGACGTTCGCCATACCACCACTACGCAGGATATTCTGCTTGTTCGGGAAAATAGCACGCATACTTACAGAACCTGTGCTCTGGTCGATAACGCCGCTGACAGCATCAATCTTACCTTCAGCGTCGTACATTGTACCATCCGACAACTGCAATTTAACTGCCGGCATTTTTTCCAACTGTTCTTTCAAGGTACCACCTGCCTTTGTCAGAGCCAGCAATTGTTTTTCTGTCATAGAGAAATACACATACATATCACCAATCTGAGAAACAGTTGTCAACGGCTCTGCGATTGAAGCACTAACCAATGCACCTACACGATACGGGAAAGTTCCGATCACACCGTCCGACGGACTGGTTACTGTACAGAAACCTAAGTTCTGCTTAGCAGCCGAATAAGCAGCCTCAGCCTGTGCCAGACTAGCCTTGGCAGTCAACAGATTATTGATAGCAGTCTGATATTCGAAATCGCTGATGATTTTCTGTTCATGCAGCATCTTTTTGTTCGCTTCTGTTTCGGAAACGGTTTTCAGGTTTGCCTTTGCAGATTCTACGCTGGCCTTAGCCTGATCGTATGCAGCCTTATACTGAGTAGGATCAATCTGGAACAGTGCCTGACCTTTATGAACTGTGGCACCTTCATCGACACACAATTTCACAATAAAGCCCGATACCTGCGGACGAATCTCAATATCCTGCAAGCCTTTGATAGTAGCCGGATACTGAGTGGATTGATTACTGGAAGTTGTTGTAACCGTTTGTACAGCAAATTCGTTATCACCCATTTTCATACCGCCCTGGCCACCGCCACAGGCAGTCAACACCGATACCCCTAAAGCCATAAGGGCAATCCGGCTAGAAGAAAAACTTCTGTTTCTTTTTACACTCATATTCATATTATAATAATTAATGTTTTTCACTTTTTTACACTCTCTACTTCAGATAAGAAAACTTTTTCGACATGTTTAGTTTTTAGCCATGCAAATATAATGAAAAAATCGGTCAAAAAAAGCACCGTTTAACTAACAATAACCATAAAACAAGCCAGTTATTACATATAGCCATATTAATCCGACTAATTGGCAAATATTATCGACCAACGAAATCGAGGCTTTCTACAATTTATAGTTTTTTAAAAGAAATAATCTTCCATTTGTTATTTTATTCCTACATTTGCGATACACATTTATTGAGAAACTATAAAAACTATAAAAACATGGCCAAAATAACAAAAGAAGCCGCTTTGCTCTATCACTCACAGGGCAAGCCCGGCAAAATAGAGGTAGTTCCTACCAAACCCTATCAAACGCAGAGAGATTTATCGCTGGCATATTCCCCGGGAGTTGCCGAACCTTGTCTCGAAATTCAGAAAAATCCTGATACAGCTTACGATTATACAGCCAAGGGAAACCTGGTTGCCGTTATATCGAACGGTACGGCTGTACTGGGCTTAGGCGACATAGGTGCCATGAGTGGAAAGCCTGTAATGGAAGGTAAAGGACTGCTCTTTAAGATTTATGCAGGTATTGATGTATTCGATATTGAAGTTAACGAGAAAGATCCGGATAAATTTATCGAAGCGGTGAAAGCCATTGCTCCGACTTTCGGAGGTATCAACCTGGAAGATATAAAGGCTCCTGAATGCTTCAAGATAGAACAGCGTCTGAAAGAGGAACTCGACATTCCGGTCATGCACGACGACCAGCATGGTACAGCTATCATCTCGAGTGCCGGACTGCTCAACGCGCTGGAGGTAGCAGGAAAGAAGATAGAAGATGTGAAGATTGTGGTAAACGGTGCCGGTGCTTCGGCTGTATCGTGTACCAAGCTATACGTTTCACTGGGTGCCCGTCTGGAAAACATCGTCATGCTAGACAGCAAAGGGGTAATCTCCAAACAGCGTACAGACCTGAACGAACAGAAGAAATTCTTCGCGACCGACCGTACGGATGTGCATACACTGGCAGAAGCCATCAAGGGAGCAGATGTATTCCTTGGCTTGTCGAGAGGCAACGTACTGACTCAGGACATGGTACGAAGCATGGCCGATCATCCGATTGTATTCGCACTGGCCAATCCTACTCCGGAAATTTCGTATGAAGATGCCATGGCGTCACGTCCCGACGTGCTGATGTCAACCGGCCGTTCCGACTATCCGAACCAGATTAATAACGTTATCGGATTCCCGTATATCTTCCGCGGTGCACTGGATACCCGTGCCACAGCTATCAACGAAGAAATGAAACTAGCTGCCGTACGCGCCATTGCCGGACTTGCCAAGAAACCGGTTCCGGATGTAGTGAATGAGGCATACCATGTAAACAACCTGACTTTCGGTCCGGAATATTTCATTCCGAAACCAGTCGATCCCCGACTGATTACAGAAGTTTCCATGGCGGTAGCCAAGGCTGCAATGGAATCGGGTGTAGCACGCAAGCAGATTACCGACTGGGAGGCATACAAGAATCACCTGCGCGAACTGATGGGACAGGAAAACAAGCTGACCCGCCAGTTGTACGAAACAGCCCGCCGCTGCCCGCAGCGCGTTGTCTTTGCCGAAGGTACTCACCCCAATATGCTGAAAGCGGCCGTAGAAGCCAAGGCAGAAGGTATTTGTAACCCGATTCTGCTGGGCAACGAAGAAAGAATAGCCAAACTGGCCAAAGAACTTGACCTGAACCTGGAAGGCATTGAAATCGTCAACCTCCGTCACGACCGTGAGGCTGAACGCCGCGAACGCTATGCACGCATCTTGTGTGAAAAGCGTGCCCGTGAGGGAGCGAACTTCGCAGAGGCAAACGACAAGATGTTCGAACGCAACTACTTCGGTATGATGATGGTAGAAACCGGTGAAGCTGATGCCTTCGTAACCGGTCTGTACACCAAATACTCGAATACCATCAAGGTGGCCAAGGAAGTGATCGGCATACAGCCGGGATACAACCACTTCGGTACCATGCACATCCTCAACTCGAAGAAAGGAACATATTTCATTGCTGATACCCTGATCAACCGTCATCCGGATACCGATACGCTGATTGACATCGCCAAACTGTCTGTCAAGGCAGTACGTTTCTTCAATCAGGAGCCAGTGATAGCCATGCTTTCGTACTCCAACTTCGGTTCCGATACGGAAGGAAGTCCGGCAAAGGTACACGAAGCCATCAGCTACATGCACCGTGAATATCCGGAACTGGCCATCGACGGAGAAATGCAGGTTAAATTTGCCTTGAACAATGCACTGCGCGACGAAAAATATCCGTTCACACGTCTGAAAGGCAAAGAAGTCAATACGCTGGTATTCCCGAACCTGAGTTCTGCCAATGCCACTTACCAGCTCATCCAGAGCATGAGTGAAACAGAAGTCATCGGCCCAATCCAGATGGGACTGAACAAACCGATTCACTTTACAGACATCGAAAGCTCTGTACGTGACATCGTCAACATCACAGCCATTGCCTGCATCGATGCCATTGTAGAAAAGAAAAAGAAAGAATGCTAATTTCTGAATAAACGGAAAGCTGGAAATAAAGAGTGAAGAAACATCTCTGACAAAGAGGTCTTTATTCTTTATTTTCAGCTTTTTTATTTATAAACCCTACCTGTTTAAAAACCATGAGAAAACCACTTACCAAAACCCAATGTGTCATTCTTACCCTGTTTTGGGCAGCACTTTGCTTTGTGATTCTGACCTCCGCCCCACGCATTGACGGCCCCCTCGTCGTAATGATTCTTATTTCAGGAGCTCTTGTATTTATTCCTGTAATCAAATCATTAAGGAATGACAAATAATAACTATTTACGCATATTTAAATTATAAATTCAATCATTTTTAAGGCTTTTTCTTGTTTTTATTTATCAAGGTGTTGCGCAAATAAAAAATTATCTATATTTTTGTCACATACAAAGAAATCAAAACAATCCAATAATTAATATAGATAATTTATGAATGCAGCTAAAGTACTGGAAGATCTGAAAAGAAGATTTCCAAATGAACCTGAATATCATCAGGCAGTAGAAGAAGTGCTCGGCACTATTGAAGAAGAATACAACAAACACCCGGAATTCGACAAAGTAAATCTGATTGAACGTTTGTGTATTCCAGATAGAGTTTATCAGTTCCGTGTAACCTGGATGGACGATAAAGGCAATATCCAGACCAATATGGGTTACCGCGTTCAGCACAACAACGCTATCGGCCCTTATAAAGGTGGTATTCGTTTTCACAGTTCAGTAAACTTGGGAATCTTGAAGTTCCTTGCTTTCGAGCAGACATTCAAAAACTCACTGACCACTCTTCCGATGGGTGGCGGTAAAGGTGGTTCTGACTTCTCTCCTCGTGGCAAATCGAATGCGGAAGTCATGCGTTTCTGTCAGGCATTTATGCTGGAACTGTGGCGTCACATCGGTCCTGAAACAGACGTTCCTGCCGGAGATATCGGTGTAGGAGGTCGTGAAGTGGGTTATATGTTCGGTATGTACAAGAAGCTGGCTCACGAATTTACCGGTGTACTGACCGGAAAAGGACGTGAATTCGGTGGTTCGCTGATTCGTCCGGAAGCAACAGGTTACGGAAACATCTACTTCCTGCTGGAAATGCTGAAAACACGTAACATCGAACTGAAAGGCAAGACTTGTCTGGTATCTGGTTCGGGTAACGTAGCTCAATATACCGTAGAGAAACTGATTCAGTTGGGAGCTAAGGTTGTAACCATGTCCGATTCTGACGGTTACATCTATGATCCGGACGGTATCGACCGCGAAAAGCTGGATTACATCATGGAACTGAAGAACTTGTACCGTGGACGTATCCGTGAATACGCAGAAAAATACGGCTGCAAATATGTGGCAGGCGCACGTCCGTGGAATGAAAAGGCAGATATCGCCCTTCCTTCTGCAACTCAGAATGAAATCAACGGCGACGATGCCAGAGCACTGATTGCCAACGGTGTCATCGCAGTTTCTGAAGGTGCCAACATGCCATCTACTCCTGAAGCAATCCGCGTATTCCAGGAAGCTAAGATTCTGTATGCTCCGGGTAAAGCTGCCAACGCAGGTGGTGTATCTGTATCGGGCCTGGAAATGACTCAGAACTCTATCAAGTTGAGCTGGAGCCAGGAAGAAGTGGACGAAAAGTTGAAGAGCATCATGAAGAACATTCACGAAGCTTGTGTACAGTACGGTACAGAACCGGACGGCTATATTAACTATGTGAAGGGTGCGAACGTGGCTGGTTTCATGAAGGTAGCCAAGGCCATGATGGCTCAGGGTATTGTCTAACCGAAAACTGATTTTCAACAATAATAAAAATAAAGAAACGAGGGCGTATCGGAAATCTGATACGTCCTCGTTTCTTTATTAGGCAGGTTACAAAAGATCTCTAATATATTTAAAGTATTTCATCCGTCTATAGCAGTCCTTCTGAACTCTACGCCTTCCACTACACTTTCCTCGCGATATGTTTCTGAAAACATCCCCGAAAGTCATCAAAAACATCCTCACGTTTTTTTATAATTTGTACAAAGTCTGATATTTTTTGTACAAAAAATTATTTCTCCTCCACGACAAACAAAAAAAGGACGCTTGATGCTTATCACACCAACCGTCCCTTTTTGTTATACAAATTATAGAATTAATTCTGATTTACTACGGATACATTATCAATCAGCAACTTACTACCTACAGCAGCATTGTAACTTGCCCCGTCGGCACTTGCAGAGAAGATAATCGCAAACTTATATTTCTTTGAAGAATCGTATGCTTTTGCATATTCGAGATTCAACTCAAACGGAGTATAAGTATCTACACTCTTGTCACTTGTGAACACTGCTTTTGCCACAATCTTATCAGAAGTATAAATATTACTACCATTCAATGTTTCATCTTCGCTAGATACCTCATAAAGAACTGCGCTCATGGCACACTTGTCGGTAACACCTTCCTGCAATTCACCGTTTGCATTGTAAAATTCAGTACCCGGAGTATACTTATAATAACCAGTTACCTTCAGAGGCTGTTTGTCGTACATGATACCGAAACTTGTTGTAGCCATAGGATCAGATATAGCAGCCATGGCATTGAAAGAGCCTAAGAAAATAGAAGCAGCTGTAACTTTTGGAACTTTCTGTCCAAAGATGTTTCCACCTTGTGTATCAACCGATTCCAACAATACTGCCTTTTCACCTGTAAATGCATCATCAGAAGGACGTATAGGATATTCACCTGTATAAGTAATACCACCCAATGCACCCATATACTTAATCAAAGCAACAGCATTATTGCAGGAAGCCCAGCCATTTGCCATATAAATCTGATTTTCCTCAGGATACATACTCGTATCGTATGACCAGTTTTCAAAATCATAAGAAGTAACATTACCATAAACAGAAGCTGTGTATGTAACCTTTGTTCCATTTTCAGCAGTTACGGTATAGGTTACGGTCTTACCGTTTGAAAAATCCTGAGCAGCCCCGCTTGCCGGAGTTACAGTTGCTTTTTCAGAAACCTCAATAGTCGGCATCAGTTTTGACAAATCAGTACTAGTAGCATCAGCACTTACAGCAAACTTAATGGTCTTTGCCGTTTCATCAACTACCGGCTGTTCCAATACGACTGCATTGGCTGCAGACACTTCCTGATCGAAAACAAAAGAAAGAATCTTAGCTTCACTGCTTTCAGAACCAGTCAACTTGGTACCTGTATAAACAACCTTTACAGTTTGTTTTACGCTACCCAGAGAAGCAGCTATATCCATATTGATAGTCAGTTTATCTCCTTCAAAAGTACCTTCAGCATCTACGTCAGCTGTTAGTATAGCAGCATTAACTTTTGTTGTTCCAGTGAAAGTATATTTATCACCACTTCCACTTAACTGACATTCGTTCAAATTGATATCACCAATTGATATACCCATGAAAGAAAAATCAGATATTGACAGACTTACAGTAGACTCACCAGCCTTGGTTACTGATACTAACTGATTTTCAACAGTGGGCAAATTTGCTGCATCCACCATCACATCCAGATTACCCTTATAGTTACCTGTTACATCAGCTGCTGCAGGTGTAATTACACCCGATTCATCATCGCTGCTACAAGCAGTAAATGTACCCATTGTACATAATGCAGCGAATAAGCATAAAAACAAATTCTTTTTCATCTATTAATTAAGTTAAGTTATTTTTAGCGGTTGCAAAGTAACTACCTTTTAGTGTATTCTACAAGGTCTAATCTTATTATTTTTGTTCTTTTTTTTAATATTTGATTCACCCTACATACCTAAATAATTAATTTACAAAACTTAACAAGTATTTTCGCGAATAGCATAATCGTCTATATTCTAAAAACCGTTACCTTTGCAAAAAATCAATACATATGGAAAAAGAACTACCCAAGATAGATTTGCCGGAGGAATGGATTGTAGGAACCGGAATCAGTAAGGAACTACTCAGTTTGTATACAAATTTCCCCTGCCGGATAAAATCGGAAATTTTTGTTCTATGTTTGGGAGGAGAAGTGGAAGCTTCGGTCAATTTGAATAAAATCACTGTAAGGAAAAATGATTTTGTATCTATCATGCCGGGAACCATCCTTCAGATACACAGTGTAAAAGGAGAACTGGAGTTATATTTTGGCGGATTTTCTTCAAAGTATGTAGAACAAGCCAATTTAAACCCTTCTACCATCAACACATTATACATACCCTTGGGACGTCCTCTCATCACTCTTCGTCCAGAGGGTGCTACACTGCTGAAAGATTACTTTTGTTTCCTCATCAAACTATATGAATTCTTTAATGAAAATACACGCAAACTTATCACGTCTCATTTATATAGTGACATTCATACGGGTATAGCTGCTATGTACAACAACCGGGCAAACGATAATAAAAGCAGTCTTTCGAAAAGTGAGATATTGTGTAAGAATTTCACCCAGCTAGTGATGCAAAATTACAACAAGACACGCAATGTATCTTGGTATGCAGAAAAATTAGGTATCACTCATACACATCTTTGTACAACTGTGAAACAAGCCACGGGAAATACATGTATGGAAATCATCTCACGGATGGTCATCATGGATGCAAAATCACAATTAAAATCAACAAAATTGTCTATTCAGGAAATTTCCGACTCGCTGAATTTTGCCAATATGTCCTTTTTCGGAAAATATTTCAAACGCTATGTCGGTATGAGTCCGCTGGAATACAGGAATAACGGATAAGTACAAAAAAAGAACAGACAGAAAGACCAAAGAACATATTTGCCAAAGGCTTCTTCGTGTAATCTTTCTGCCTGTTTTTCTGCAATATAGTGCGATTAAGCCATGCAAACCACACCTATTTTCTTTTTTCCATCCATCTTGACAGTCAAAGGCTTGTCGAAATGAACCCACCGCAAGAATTTTGTTTCTTCTACGGCCGGCATGCTGTTCAGCAACTCCTGATTGTACAAGCCGTCGTTCATGTAAGCATTGATCGTAAAATACCCTACTCCGAAAGAGGTCAGGTTCTGGAAGAAGTGTGTTCCCTGACTCGGATCGACACGATAATTGGTCAGCCCTGCTTCCACGATGACGCGGGCCGCCGATATGTTCGGCCATTTTACGGGAATACCCAACCATGTATCGCTGCTTCCCCAGCGTCCCGGTCCGACTAATATGTAATGCTTACCTTCGTCGAGGAAACGCTTGTTCAGCTTTTCTATATCATAAGCAATCAACTGATTATTGGACGCTGAATATCCGTCGGTCTTCACATAAATCACATCCTGAATATCATCCATAATCCCCTGCCCCAACGAATTGACGCTCTTGAGCAGAAGCTGATCTTCGGGTATAGTATTCAAGTCTTCATTCAAATCGGCCTTCATATCCACCATCGGACGTATCTGCAACAGATAAAAAACACCCTTTTTCTCTTTCGCATCCAGATTTACAGCAAACTCTATCTCCACAGGACGACGCATTTCGCCTTGTCCGTACTTCTGAGCAAGCTGGAGAATACGTGCCAGCGGAAAAACATCGTGCTGAAGAATATTGGCAAAAGTGATGACCTTACGGCCTCCCGGATAAATACCATCGCGTATAACCATATCATACGGATCGTAGGTAGAGGCGATGTAGGTCAAAGCTCCATCGTTCTCGGCTTCCTTTACCGGAAGTTTCAACAAGTTAAAGCCGTCGTCGAGCGAAAAGTTCTGTCCCAGATTCTTCAGGTCGAGCGCATAGAAACGCGTCTGTGTTTCGCGTAAAGCCATCTCCATCTCGCTGGTCTGAAGCACTTTATCCGGATGATAAGGACAAACCCTCAACGTCAGTCCTCCGTCGACGATATATTTTCCGAGTCCCAGTGCCAGGCTGACCGTTCCTTCTTCTGCCAGTTCGTCGTTGATGGGATAATAATTGATGGAACGCGCCACTCCCGAAATAGAAGGATAAAAACGGTCGCCATACTGTGTACCCACCACTTCCTGAAGAATCACCGCCATCTTTTCCTGATCGATCACGTTGCTGGTAGCCTGCATATACGCCTTACTATCCTTATAATATACCGAAGCATAGACTCCCTTTATTGAATCACTCAACATGCGAAGCATTTCATATTTGTCTGTCAGATAAGGTATCATATACGTAGAGTAAATACCAGCGAACGGCTGATAATGAGAGTCTTCCAGCAAACTGGATGAGCGTATGGCAATAGGAGACTTCACCACATCGAAAAAGGCGAAAAAGTCTTCAACCAGCCGGTCGGGCAACTTGGCACGCAGGAAGGCACGCAGGATCGTCTCATCGTCGGCATCGCTTAACGCAACCTGATACAACTGGTTCATATCCATGAACTCATCGAAGATATCGGTACAAAGTACTACCGTTTTCGGAATAACAACGGAGGCATTTTCAAATTCTTCAAACTCGGCATGCCGTTTTACCATGTTGTCGATAAACGCCAGTCCACGTCCTTTTCCTCCCAGTGAGCCGTCGCCGATACGAGCGAAATTAGAATACCGGTCGAAACGGTCGCGCTCAAACACAGCCACCACTCCCTGATTCTTCATCTTACGGTATTTCACAATCGCTTCGAAAATAATCTGACGATGTGCGTCGATGTCCTGCAAGTCTTTCCATGAAATCTGCTTCAGGAACTCGGCTACCGGAAAGATAGCACGTGAATACAACCAGCGTGAAATATGATTTCGGGTAATATGATAAAGGAGTGATTCTGCCGGAATAGAAAAGATGACATTTTGCAACTCCTTCAGATTATGTACCCGGACTACTTCCTCCATGGTATTGGGATTGCGGAAAATAAAATCGCCAAAACCGAAATTTTCGGAAACGGCCTCCCGCAAGTCAATATTCATTTTCTTGGAATTCTTATCGATGAACTGTGCCCCACAACTCTCTGCAAAGTTCTTATTGGTAACCTCTGCCGACTGAAGGATCAACGGGATAAAAGGATCACGGCTACGTACTTCGGTCAGGAAACGGATGCCTGCCTTCGGATCAATCTGACCTTCACGTGGAAAACGTGCATCCGATATAATACCCAGCATGTTATGCTGATACCTATTATATAAGTTCATGGCTTCTTCATACGAACGTGCCAGCACAATCTTCGGACGACCACGCATACGCAACGTACGCTGGTGCTCATTCAAAGCTTCGGTTGCAAACTCCTGACTCTGACGAAGGACAAACTTATACAAATCGGGCAGTACGGACGAATAGAAACGGATGGAATCTTCCACCAACAGAATCATCTGTACACCGACTTCCTTTATATCGTGTTCCAGATTCATCTTGTCCTCTATCAGCTTGATGATAGATACCAGTAAGTCGGTGTTTCCCAACCAGCAGAATACATACTCGAAAATGCTCAAATCTTCGTGCTCCATACGTTCTTTGATACCATGAGAGAACGGAGTCAGTACCACCAGCGGAATGTGAGGGTACTTCTCTTTAATCTGCCGTGCAATATCGAACGTATCGCTGTTGTCCGATCCCGGCATACAAATAACCAGATCGAACATGGTATTTCCCAACTGCTTCCAGGCATCTTCTTCGGTAGAAACCTGTGTGAAACGAGGCGGATAACGAAGACTGAGATTCATGTATTCGATAAATATCTTTTCATCGATACGTCCGTCGTCTTCCAGCATGAAAGCATCGTAAGGATTGGCAACAAGAAGTACGTTAAAGATTCGTTTCGTCATCAGGTTGACAAACTGTGTATCCTTAAAATAGAGCTGATTTAATTTTAACTTACTGAGCATAGCTTCAAGGTTTACGCTTTATTTATTTAACAAATAACGGGATTTCTATTGATTTGTGCAACTTACCGGCAGAGAAAAATTACTTTCGGACAAAAAATGTATTACCGCGCTTTAACTTTTTATCACTTTTTAGAGGCAAAAACAAGCCAAAATATTTTGCCATTCTAGGTAAAATCCTATCTTTGCAATAACAAATAATTTCATTTTGTCAGACCTTAAACAAAAAGATCATGGATATTAATCAAATTATGTCATCTCTGGAAGCTAAGCATCCGGGTGAATCAGAGTATTTGCAAGCAGTTAAAGAAGTTCTCTTATCCATTGAAGATATCTACAACCAACATCCTGAATTTGAAAAAGTTTCGTTAATTGAACGCCTGGTAGAGCCTGACCGTATTATTACTTTCCGCGTACCCTGGGTAGACGATAAAGGTAAAGTACAAGTAAACTTAGGTTACCGTGTTCAATTCAACAATGCCATTGGCCCGTATAAAGGTGGTATCCGTTTCCACGCATCGGTAAACCTTTCTATCTTGAAATTCTTAGGATTCGAACAAACCTTCAAGAATGCCCTTACCACATTGCCTATGGGTGGTGGTAAAGGTGGTTCCGACTTCTCTCCGCGCGGAAAGAGCGATGCGGAAGTCATGCGTTTCTGCCAAGCCTTCATGCTGGAATTGTGGCGCCATCTGGGTCCTGATATGGATGTTCCGGCTGGTGATATCGGTGTAGGTGGCCGTGAAGTTGGATACATGTTTGGCATGTACAAAAAACTGACTCATGAATTTACAGGTACATTTACCGGTAAAGGTCTGGAGTTCGGCGGTTCATTAATCCGTCCTGAAGCTACAGGATTCGGCGGCTTGTATTTTGTAAAGCACATGCTCGACAAGAAAGGTATCGACATAAAAGGAAAGACTGTTGCGATTTCCGGCTTCGGAAATGTTGCATGGGGAGCAGCTACCAAAGCTACTCAACTGGGAGCTAAAGTCGTAACTATTTCCGGTCCTGACGGATACATTTACGATCCAGAGGGTATCAGTGGAGAAAAGATCGATTACATGCTTGAACTACGTGCTTCGGGCAACGATATCGTAGCACCTTACGCAGAAAGATTCCCTAATTCTACATTTGTAGAAGGACGTCGTCCGTGGGAAGTCAAAGTAGATATCGCACTGCCATGTGCTACACAGAACGAATTGAACGGAGAAGATGCTCAGCATCTGATTGACAACCATGTACTCTGTGTAGGAGAAATTTCGAATATGGGCTGTACGCCTGAAGCTATTGATGCCTTCATCGAACATAAACTGATGTATGCTCCAGGTAAGGCTGTCAATGCCGGTGGTGTAGCAACTTCTGGATTGGAAATGAGCCAGAACGCAATGCACTTGAGCTGGTCTGCTCAGGAAGTGGATGAAAAGCTGCATCAGATTATGCATAACATTCACGAACAATGCGTGAAATACGGTACAGAACCTGACGGCTACATTAACTACGTGAAAGGTGCGAACATAGCCGGATTTATGAAAGTTGCACATGCCATGATGGCACAAGGCATTGTGTAATAGACTTTATTTGTAAAGAAAAATAAGAATAGGAATTACATTTTTTTGTTCCCAAATTTTTGTTTGTGATTTCTATTTCTTAATTTTACAATATATCTCGTTTAGTTGTATTTGTATTTTGTATTGTAGCTTGCGCTGCCTGCCTGAGAAGGTTCGGCAGCGTATTTTTTTTCAGAATTCGGGTATACAAATCTCAAAATTGGCGTTAATCTTAATAAAAAGTAAATTATAACTTGAGTTCAACTTATAAATGCAACTTTTTGGGTGCGGAT
>FR887749.1 GCA_000432735.1 Bacteroides sp. CAG:443 | reverse complement strand
TCCGCACCCAAAAAGTTGCATTTATAAGTTGAACTCAAGTATGTCAAATTATTACTCAATTATCACTTCATCAAGATAAACTTTAGACGCTTGTCCCGGGCGAACATGATTATCTGGACAATTCCCTAGAGTTTCCAGTGTAAATTTAATATAACGTCCGATAATATCAACATTTTCAATCGATAAATCTTCAATAAAATTACCTTCCTTAAAAATTTCATCATCCGTAAAGGTCAACTTTCCTATTTCTTTAAATGTCTTATTATCGTCCGAAACTTCTACTTTCATCATTCGAGGCTTATGTACAGCCATACCATAATTCGTAATGCAACCAACAGCAAAACGTTTCATTTTTTCAGGCTTCAGCAAATCTACAACAAAAGAAATAGTTTGTGATAGTCCTCCCGTATACCACTCAAAATCAGTCTGCTTCAGACTTCCACGTAAGCCATTGACTAATATTCCCATTTCTTTCGGAGCACCCACTAACGGTTTAGCTGTAGCCTTGTTCCAATGGATAGGTAATATAAGCGTTTTTCCCATCTGTTTACCTTTAGTAAAAGTAGCAGCTTTTATTTCCACATTCTTATCAACGACAAAAGCAGAATCATATACAGCAGATGTTTCCATAGGTTCAGTACCATCCAACGTATAATGTATTTCCATATCAGGACGTTCGCATTCCAGTTCCACTTTCAATTTTCCAGATTCTTCCGGTGTAACCTTATGCTGAATATTATACATAGAACGTGCATAGATAATTCCCTTCTGCTCCAGATGTTTGTCGAAATTATCTAATCCTTTCAAAAATTCATTCCAGTTCTTTTTCTCTTTTGGAACCCATGCTATTTCTGCCAAAGCAGCCAATCTCGGGAAAGTCATATAAAACACATCTTCGGGTACATTACAAAATTCAGTCCACATACAAGCTTGAACTCCCATCAACAAAGATTCGTATTCAGGCTTCCAGTCGCTCTGAACAGGCTCGTACTCAAACAAATCCTTTAATGTATTATTACCAAAATAAGTAACAGGCTCAAACCATTGAGGTCCTTGATATCTGATCAGATAGGCTACACGGGCAGGTGCCATTATAAACCGATGTCCCTGTTCTGCTGCTTTCAGCGCGGCTTTTCCATATCCTTGCCAGCCTAAAATAATAGACTCTTCCGGCAACTTACTATTCGTCAGTTCATCCCAACCCATAATTTGCTTACCTTTACTACGGACATAATCTCCTATGCGTGACATAAAATATCCCTGTAAAGCTTCTTCATCAGCCAAATGTTCCTTACGAATACGTGCTTGACACAAAGGACATTTTTTCCAATTGGTTTTAGCGGCTTCATCCCCTCCTAAATTGATATAGCGGGAAGGGAATAATGCAATCACTTCATCAAGAATATCCTGCAAGAAAGTAAAGGTTTTATCATTTCCTGCACAAAAGATTATTTCAGCGTTCTTTCCACCCAGACCTGGCAATACCCCGATAAAATCTTTTACGACCGGGCACGCATATTCTGGATAAGAAGCCAAAGCAGCATTCGAATGAGCAGGAATATCTATTTCCGGAATAATTTCCACTTGACGTTCAGCAGCATAACGAATGATTTCCTTCATATCTTCTTGAGTATAAAATCCACCTACAGTAGCAGGCTCTCCCTTCTTTGGATTTCTTCTATCAGGAAAAGGAAGATTCTGACGATCTACTTTCCATGCTCCAACCTCTGTGAGACGAGGATATTTTTTTATTTCCAGACGCCATCCGTTATCATCTGTGAGATGCAGATGTAAACGATTAATTTTCAACATAGAAATACAATCAATCATCCGAATCACATCTTCCTTTGGTAAAAAATAGCGAGAAACATCCAGCATAAAACCTCGATAATCAAAACGAGGCTCGTCCTTAATAGTAACAGCAGGTACAGCCCATGTTTCCGCAGCATGCTCCTGTCCTTCTATTGCAGGGGGAAGCATCAGACGAATATTTTGCAAGGCATAAAAGAAGCCTTTCACATCGGCTGCCTTTATCGTTATTTTATCAGAAGTTATCTGTAATTCATAAGCATCTGTTTTCATCGACTGATCAATAGAAAAAACGATATTGCCATCTTTTGCCTTTTCAACCTTAGGGGTGAAACCCGCCGATTTAGTAAATAGCGAAGCAAAGTTTTCGGCCACTATACGTTGTTCATCATCAGCTACAGCAATGACAGTTTTCCCACTAAAAGAGAAAGAGCCGCTTCCCTTTTCAACAGACAACGGCTGAGGAACAATAACCACATCCTCAAGTTGTTTCGGAGAATGACATCCAGCCATACCCAGTGCCAAAGCTGCAATACAAGCCATTATCCATTTTTTCGACTGAAAATATATCTTAACCATAATCTCTCTAATTTTTTATTCTTTATCACGATCTGGAGAAAAACGTACAGGATCATTATATTTTTCCTGCAGTTCCAACAATTGTTTCTTTAAGTCTGTAACAATCGAATCATAGTCACTCTGACCATACAAATTATGTAGCTCATTAGGGTCCTTTTGCAAATCATAAAGTTCCCATTCATCAATATCATTATAGAAATGGATCAGTTTATAATGGTTAGTACGGATTCCATAATGACGCTTTACCATGTGCTCCGCAGGATATTCATAAAAATGATAATATAAAGCTTTACGCCAGTTGGCTGGATGTTCTCCTTTCAGCAAAGGCAATAAAGAAACTCCATGCATATCCTCCGGTACCTTTGCCCCTGCAAGTTCCAAAAACGTTGGAGCATAATCAATGTTCTGCACCAGTTCGGTAATATCTCCTCTACGATTGAATCCTTCAGGCAAACGCATAATCAGAGGAGTATGCATCGATTCTTCATACATAAAACGTTTGTCAAACCATCCATGCTCTCCCATATAAAAACCTTGATCGGAAGTATAAACCACCAACGTATTGTCCAACAGACCTTTTTCTTTTAAATAATCCAATACACGTCCTACATTATCATCCAGCGACTTAACCGTCTTCATGTAATCACGCATGTAACGCTGAAACTTCCAGTTTGCCAAATCTTTACCCTGAGGATTTTTCTTATAGAAATCTTCAATAATCGGGCCGTAAAATTTATCCCAAGCAGCTCTCTGCTCTTTATCCATACGTCCTAGGAATGATTCATATAATGTTTTCAAACGTGAATCCTTGTCTGGACACAGCATCTTCAGATCGTAAATCATATCCATATCTTTTACGATACTCATTTCTTGTGCGGCAGCAGCCGGACGACCTTCATAATCATCGAAGAATGTTTCCGGAAGCGGGAAAGTCTTATCTTCATACAATGCCAGGTTGCACGTATCAGCCATCCAGTTACGATGAATTGCCTTGTGATGGATCATCAGGCAGAAAGGTTTATCCTTATCCCGTTTATTTTCCAACCAGTCTATCGCGTCATCTGTTATCAGATTGGTTATATAACCATGTTTCTGGATAGTATCATTATTCTGAGTAATAAAGTCCGGATTATAATAATCCCCTTGTCCCGGCAATATTTCCCAATAATCAAATCCGGTAGGTAAACTCTCCAGATGCCACTTTCCTATTAGAGCTGTCTGGTATCCCGCTTTCTGAAGCAATTTAGGAAAAGTCTGTTGGGCACTGTCGAACACACAGGTCGTATTATCATAAAATTTATTTCCACACGAATGTTTGCCCGTAATCATACAAGCACGACTCGGACCACTCAACGAGTTAGCCACAAAACTATTCGTAAAACGTACCCCATCGGCAGCAATACGGTCCAGATTAGGTGTTTCCATATACCGCGTATCATAGCAACTCATCATCTGAGCCGTATGATCATCGGTCATGATATAAACAATATTATAATTTTTTTTTGCTTCCGACTTATTCTGCTGGCAAGAAGACGCTGTTGCAGCTAAAGCACTCAATCCGGCCATAGAATAAAATAAATTCAGGTTTTTCATATTTATATATTAATTATTCGGAGTAAAATCATTACAAACATTGAGTCTGTAGTGCTAATAAAGATTACATAAAAATATAATGCAGAAAATACTTCACCCATCATTCAGCTAATACAGAAGGGAATCCATCAAAATCCTACAAAAATTTATTAAATAAGCCCGCACAATTACAATAAGCTTTATAATAAAAGAATGTAATTATGCGAGCTTTCAAGAGTCTGTTTTCAATTTTACCCTTTTCTTCAGGAAACCCTTAAAAGAAACTTTAACCAACAATCAGGCTATTTCTCAACAGACTTCAATTATATAGCTTTTCAATAACCAAAGTTATTATCCGTGATACCCGGATTTGCATCTCTTTCCGTATCAGGAATCGGTAATAACAAGTTCTTCTTCAGGAAGTCTTCTGTCAGATTACCCTCATTATAAAGACGGTCGGTCCATTTCTGAGCAGCTGTCTTATAGTATGCATCCGAAGCCTTTGTAAACTCATGATTATTATGATATTGTAAAGCTTTCTTCAAGTACTCAGTACCTTTGATACGAAGCAGTTCATACATAGAAGGTTCTCCATCCAGTTCGAACAAGAACTCGAAATAAATCTTTTCACTGACTTGATCCTTGGTCAATTGTGGAGACCATGCCTTCGGTTCAACACCGTTACCACCAGCTGATTTACGTGCACGTTTCAACACCTCTTCTACCAGTTCGATAGCCTTTTGAGTATCTCCCAGTTCATTATAAACATCAGCCATCAGTAACAACATTTCAGCATAACGATATACCATCAGATTCTTATGAGAAGAAGTTCCCTGCTGGTTAGGATCATACAACTTCATATGAGCAGGCCATGCCATCTGATTACCACTCTCCGCATATTTCTTCTGTATACCCTTCAAAGCTTTAATATATGCTTTTTCTTGCGGAGTCTTACCATCTGCTTCATTCAGATTATTCAGATAATTTAAATCCGGATTAGTCGGATCTTTAAATTTCTCATAAGGCAATCTACCTACATATTGTTTAGCAGCAACAGCCTTTCCATTTTTATAGATAGAATCGTATACAGCAACATCCTTACCATTTACCTTCTTTGTATCCAACTGAACGGTATAGGTGAAATAAGGATAATAATATACAGAATCGTTTGCCGACGGCTTATCACCTACCTGAGCTTTAGGTTCCGGTTTATTGTTTCCTCCACGGTCTCTATGTGCAGTCAAAAATGTAGCAGCTATACGAGGATCACCCGGATAAGTACCTTGATGCATATCATAAGCTGCTTTTGTCGCACGATACGTACTCCAGCATACACCCGGTGTCGAACCTGTCGGTGAGAAACGGTTGCTGGCACGGTTAAAGCAAGAAGGAGAATTCAAAGCAAAGTTCAACTGGAAAATAGCTTCTTTCGAGGTAGTCACCCAGTCACCAAACAAATCTGCAAAATTCTTTTCCAGTTCATATACATGCTTGTTATAAACTTCATCGAACATCTCCTTTGCATTTTTCAGATTATTGTTATACCAAGCTTTGCCATCCGATAGTACACTTTTCCTAAGAATGCCTTTACTGCCCACGAATTAACACGTCCAACCTCAGAAGTTTCACTGATGCTCATAGCTTCTTTCAAGTCTGTCACAACCTGATTCAATACTTGCTCTTTCGGAGTACGAGGCATTGAGATACCCTCTGAAGTAGAAGCTACAGTTTTCAAAGGCACATCTCCCCAAAGAGATACCAGATTATAATAAGCCATGGCACGGAGGAATTTCGCTTCACCACCATACTGGTTCTTAATATCATCGCTCAATCCACTAGATGACAGATTCTCCAAAAAAGCATTGGTTTCAGAAATCACTTTATACATACCATTCCAAGTAGTAGAAATCAATCCGTCACTTGAAAGTGCCTGTAACGAAACAATACCATCACTACCACTACGTTGTGACCATGCGAATCCGGCACCGCTAATAGGAATTTCCTGATAATGCTGACCATAAGCCGATGTAGAAGTCATATACGCATAGCATCCCAGCAAAGCCAACTGCGCACTCGATTCAGACGAGAAAACGACTGTATTATTCTGTGAATATAACGGATCCTCATCCAAGCAAGACGAAAAACTGGAAGCCGCTACTATAGATAATATCAAATATTTATATAGTTTCATAATCTAATCTTTATTTAAATCCAATTTATTAGAATGTTACATTCAGTCCAAATACAAACTGACGAGGAGTAGGATAAGAGCTCATGTCTACACCCGGACGCAATCCATCGAAAGCAAAGCTATTAACTTCAGGATCATATCCACTATAATCTGTAATGATAAATGCATTCTTTACAGAAGCAAAAATCGATGTATTCTTGAAACCGATCTTCTTCATCCATGCTGAAGGAAGAACATAATTCAATGTAATATCTGAACATCTCAAGTAGCTTGCATCTTCTACGTAACGATCCATTACCATGTTCTGAACAATGAAGTTAGAAGAAGGATACAAATTTGAGTGATTTTCAGGTGTCCACATACCTTCAAAAGCCTTCTTTGATACTGTACCGGCTTTCTGTCCCGGAGTATTGATATAACGGTTGTTTACGTTGATGACATCACGGTCTTGCACGCCATTAAAGGCAGCGCTCAACGTCAAACCTTTCCAAGATAAAGAAGTCTGGAAACCATATGTAAATCCTGGATTCGGGTCACCGATAATATCTCGATCTGAAGTATTTACAGAACCATTGCCATCTCTATCTACAAATTTGATATCACCTGCTACCGGAGTACTTCCATTTACATCCTTATAGTAACCAATTGAACCATCTTCCTTGATAAACTTCACACCTTGATCTGTAATATCTTCCGGCTGTACAATTCCTTGTGTAACATAACCCAGGAACAATCCCGGAGCTTCACCTTGCAAGAATACATGACCTATTCCAAAGTGGTCACCCAATGAGTTACCATAGTAACCAATACGTTCACCCAAACATCCAAAGTCTGAAGGCAGCAAACCAAGGTCTACAATCTTACTCTTGTTCTTTCCGATATTACCTGTAATACTCCATTTCCAGTCCTTAGTATCAATAACCTGAGCAGTCAAAGAGAATTCTACACCTTTGTTATCCAATGAACCCTGGTTATAATAAGTAGAGCTAAATCCGGCAGAACCCGGCAATGAACGTGAAATCAGCAAATCGTTTGTACGTTTTACATAGAAATCGAATGTACCACTCAAACGTGAACGTAACAAACTAAAGTCGATACCAGCATTCCATGAAGAGGTCTTTTCCCAAGTCAAGCCGTCATTTGGCAAGTTTGTAATCTGTAAAACCGATTCCTGATCACCACTTCCACTGCCATAGTGATAATTACCATTTGAGCCATACATGGAGAATGTAGAATAAGGATCGATACTCTGGTTACCTGTTACACCATAACTTAAACGAACCTTCAACTGATTCAACCAATCAACATCTTTCAGGAATTCTTCTTGTTCCATACGCCATGCAACAGAAGCTGAAGGGAAATACCCCCAACGGTTTCCTTTACCAAACTTACTAGAACCATCGGCACGTAAGGAAGCTGTAATCAAATACTTGTCGAGGAAAGTCAAGTTTAGACGTCCCAGATAAGAAAGTAACTGATAGTCTTTTTGAGTCGGAGCCAAGTGCTGTACATTACCAGCCATATGAAGTCCGTTTTCTCTCAAATCGAACATTGTAAACTGAGTACCATTTGTATTTTCACTCAGGAAGTTATAATCATCGTAAGTAACACCCACTGTAGCATCCAATGTTGCAATTGAGCCTAGTTTGGTATTATAATTCAATACATTTTCAATAGTAACATTGCTTTTGTTCAAATCTGTCAGTGCCAGATAACCATTGTTGTTCATACCTTGATACAACTGCAAGCCATACCAGCGCTTACGGTCGTTCATGTTCAGGTTACCACCCACACGCAAGTTATAACGCAAGCCTTTCACAATATTCCATGACAAATCCATAGAAGCATTGAATGTCTTATCATTAGCAACATCCACATAGTCATTCAACCAACTGAATATAGTTGTTTTATTTTCTGAACTGAAAGAAGGGTCATCTGCCGGCATTTCAAACGGAGCATAATCAAGAGCGGTACGAGATATAGCGGTTGTAGAACCACCCAATGTACTACCACCGGCCATCATGTTATTCTGACGAAGAGAACCACTCAATGTCATGTTCAAGTGTACGGTTTTCGACAAGTCCATACCGATATTAGCACGCAAGTCACCTTGTTTCAAACCGGTCTGTTTTACAGTACCGTTAATATCCTTAAAGTTTGCAGAGATATAATAAGTCGTCTTATCACTACCACCACTTACTGACAATGAATAATTCTGAGAGAATGCAGATGTATAAATCTCCTTCTGCCAGTTACGATAATTAATTATATGATAAGTTTCCGGGTTATTGGGATCATAATTTGCCAAAGCATCATTGTATACATATCTCACTTCGTCACCCACAATATAGAAAGGATATTGACCGTTCGAAATACGTGAATTGATGTAAGCTGCATGTTCGTAAAGATTAGTCATCTCCATCAGTCTTGATGGCTCAGCTATTGTAAAGTTAGCAGAAACATTCACTTTTGCTTTACCTTGTTTACCTTTCTTAGTCGTAATCAAGATAACACCGTTTGCACCACGAGAACCATAAATAGCAGTAGAAGAAGCATCCTTCAAGATGGTAATATCTTCGATATCTGCAGGGTTCAAAGAAGCCAAGGGGTCCTGATTTATCTGGAAGTCACCACTGATACCAGAAGAAGCAAATTCACCGGCAGAAGCCTGCGGTACGTTATCGATGACATACAACGGCTGATTATCACCACGCAAAGAACTAGCACCACGAATGGTAATAGAAGACGCAGATCCTGCCATTGCAGAAGAAGAACTGACTACCAGTCCGGCAACCTTTCCCGACAACAGATTATCAAGTGAAGTAGCCTTGGCAGCATCATTTGCATCTGGCTTCATAGTAGTCAGTGCACCAGTCAAATCACCCTTACGCGCAGTACCATAACCTACTACTACAACCTCATCAAGCACTTCCGTATCCTCTTTTAATACGACACGAACACCTGTCTGTTTAGTGACTTTCACATCCTGGGTTGAATAGCCCACATAAGAAACAACCAATGTATTGCCTACTTTGGCTTTTAAAGAAAAGTTTCCGTCAAAATCGGTAATTGTACCATTCGAAGTACCCTTTACTTGGACGGTAGCACCAATTATGCTTTCACCTTTTTCATCGACTACTTGTCCTGTTATCATCCCTTCCTGTGCAACTGCTGCAAGAGGAAGCATCAACAAGAACATAAAGAAGATACAAACCGAATGTACCTTAAATCGTATTTGTTTCATAGTTTTAAAGTTAATAATGTTTTTTAATGCCTCGGTTTAATAAACTATGGCAAAAATGGAAGGTTTAATTTTTTTCAATGTTCTAAAATCAATAATTTATTTCTAAAAATCAATAAAAGTGCCCTTCTATCTGAAAATATAGGCTAAATAATCAAATTTGAACATTTTTAGACAAAAATGGAAGGAAAAGGAGGCGAATGCAAAATATAATAGCCTGGCATAATAATAAACTTCTACAGATTCTCTTTTTATAGAAAAGTATACAAGTTGATACTTAATTCAATGAATTTTCGTATTTTTGTCTCCAAAGTTTTGCAAGCACTATGAAAGCTCATATCACCCCATTCTTTTGTTTCATACTTTTTCTGTTCACGTCAATCGGTGCACAGGCAGACGAGTTTTTATACAGACAGCTATCTATATCGGATGGCTTCCCTCCATATATACAACATATCTATGCTGAAGAAAATGGTTTTGTATGGATCAGCAGCAAACAGGGACTTGGAAAATTCAACGGTTATGAATTGAAAACTTATTTTCATGAAGAAGGAAATCCCTTTTCCCTCCCCGGAAATGAAATCTACCAGATAGAAGAGGACAGCTTACACAATCTTTGGATACTAACAAATAATGGAACTGTAAACTACCAGCGGAATACGGATCATTTCACTCCGGTATTGGACGAAAACGGAAACATCATCAAAGCTACGGCACTTTGTAAACTGACAGGAAAAGTCCTACTAGCCGATTACAATAATATTTATCAATATAATTATCACGAAAAAGAAATAAAGGCACTACCACATATCAAATTATCTAATGCTTTCCCTATTCGTGAAATAATGCCATGGGATGATCAGACTTTACTTTGTACCAGCCAATGGAAAGGGATAATTTTACTCAATATACAAAGCGGGAAAAAGAAAAAATCTCCTTTACCCAACGAGAAAGAAATCACTCATGTATTGATAGACAGCAAAGGGTATGTATGGACTACGGCCTATAACCGAGGCATTACCTGTTTCGACAAGCAGGGTAACATACAAGCTGTATATAACACTGAAAATCAAAAGTTAAGTCATAATGTTGTTCTGTGTTTGAGTGAACACAACGGACAGATATGGGCTGGAACAGACGGGGGAGGTATTAATATCATTAATCCGCAAACAACGTCTGTAACAGTCTTAAAACATCTATCGGGTGACCGGAATTCATTGCCCATCAACTCCATACAAAGTCTGTATCAACGCGACGGACAAGAAAATACATGGGCAGGAAGCGTAAAAGGAGGACTTATCAACATCCGGCACTCCATTGTCCGTTCGTATGCAGACGTTCCGCTGGGATATACCAACGGACTCAGTGAAAAAGCCATTCTCAGCTTCTTCCAAGAGCCAGGTTCTGATGATATATGGATAGGAACAGACGGAGGAGGAGTAAACCGATTCAATCCGCATACCAAACAGTTTATTCACTATCCGGCAACTTATGGGGAGAAAGTTGTATCATTATGTAAATATTCTCAAAATGAATTACTTATCTCCTTATTTTCGAAAGGTGTATTCATATTTAATAAACAGACAGGGCAAATACGTCCTATCAATGAAAATAGTGCAGTTATCAATCAAATTGCCTTATATGGTAGAAAAGGAATCAACTTGTATCAGGATGAAACAGAATCGGTTTTAATACTTTCTGCTAAAATACACAGATATTATTTGAAAAGTGGAAGACTACAACAGCTCAGCGATAGTCAGATTTCTATCGAAGGACAAGCTATCCCTATCAGTTATGATAGTATAAATACATATCTATATGACTTGAAACATATTTATATGATAAATCATCAAAACAACAAAATAGAAACAATTTATACTTCTAAACAAGGAAATTATATTGAATGCGTTTCCAAAGATGCACAAGGCATTTTTTGGATAGGATTTCCCGATAAAGTACTTCGATATAACCCAACAACACAATTAGAAACACAGATAAATGCCCCTCAGTTAAGTAATATTACCACACTGATTTGCGACCAGCAGCAGAGAGTATGGATAGGAACCAATGAAGAACTTTTTGTATGGCTTGACAATGAAAATAAACTGATCTCATTGGACCAGTCTGATGGAGCCGAAGACAATGAGTTTCTCAAAAAGGCAGTATGGGCCTCCCCACAAGGTGATATCTACTTGGGAGGCATTAACGGCATGTTGTATATTGATGGTAATAAAAGCAGCATCACCATCCCTACACCTCCGGAATTAAGGCTAATGGACATTATCAGTAACAACAAAAGTTATCTGTCTGACATCGATCAGGATGAGCATTCTCTCGATTTGTCTTTCGACAACAAAACAGTCATTATAAAGGTGATGGCCTACGAAAGTAATATATTCAGGAAAAAAGTATACCGATGGTATATTGACGGTAAGGAAGAATCAACCACAGACAGCAAACTTCCTGAACTGACACTCCGCTCACTTACCCCTGGAACTTATCATGTTTCGGTTTCCTGCAGTACCAAAGATGGCTCATGGACTGCTCCACAACAAGTCATCACTCTCCATATACCACCCGTATGGTATCAGACATGGTGGTTCAATTTATTATGGATACTTCTGGCTGCAACATTGCTTATTGCTTTCATTCTCTATCTGCTAAATCGTAAAGAAGAACGAATGAAAGCTGATTTACAAGAACATAAGCAGAAAATATATGAAGAAAAGGTACGTTTTCTGATAAATATCAATCATGAATTGCGTACACCTCTAACACTGATTTATACTCCACTGAACCAACTGGTAAAAACAATGCCTCAGGATAATCCTATATATCCTACCCTCAGAAGCATCCTGAAACAGTCCAAACGAATGAAAGAACTGCTGAACATGGTATTGAACCTGAGAAAAATGGAAATGGAGCAAAGCAAACTTAATATACAATCATATCCACTGAATGAATGGATAAAGGAAATAGCAACCGACTTCAAATACGAGGAAGAAGATAAGCATATTACCATACTCTACGAGCTATCACCAGAAGTAGGGGAAGTAGAATTCGACCAGGAACGCCATATTATCATTCTTACGAATCTGATAGTAAACGCGTTTAAACATAGCTCTACAGATAGCAGCATCACGCTGCGCACAGAATTGACCGAAGATAAACAATCGGTACGAATCTCCGTCATCGACCAAGGACCTGGTTTGCAAGGAGTAGATACCGAGAGGCTCTTTACACGCTTTTATCAAGGCGTGAACGAAAGGAACGGAAGTGGAATTGGGCTTTCCTATTCTAAAATTCTGGTAGAAATGCATAAAGGGAAAATAGGTGCATACAACAATCCCGACAAAGGAGCATGTTTCTGGTATGAATTGCCTATTCATGCCCAATCATCCGAAATCTGCCCTCCACGTGAATATCTGAATATTCTCACGGAAGCAGCTCCAGAAGAAGAAAAATATACGCCGATAGCTAACTCAATAAATACTAAAGACTATTCATGCTTATTTGTCGACGATAATGAAAGTATCCGACAAATGGTAACGGAAGCTCTGAAAGACAGTTTTAAGAACTTATACATTGCCTCAAACGGAAAAGAAGCTCTTCAGATTGCCCTCAAAGAAATCCCTGATATTGTTATCAGCGATATCATGATGCCAGAAATGAACGGATACGAACTGTGCCGCAGAATCAAGGAAGACATGAATATCAATCATATTCAGGTAATCCTACTTACAGCTCGAACAGACGAACAAAGCCATGTGGACGGATACAAAACCGGAGCTGATGCTTACATGGAAAAGCCTTTCGAAATCAACTCACTACTGGAGAGTGTACGAAACAGACTTTATTTACGTGAGCAAATCCGATTAAAATATACCCGCAACTCTATCGTAGCGGATACAGACAAACCAATGACATCGGCCGATGATTCCTTCCTTTTCAAACTGAACAAGGTTATCACCGATAACATGGAAAATGAAGGGTTGAACGTAGAATTCATCAGTCAGGAATTAGGTATCAGCCGTGCATCATTATATAATCGGTTGAAGACACTGACAGGCATGGGGGCCAATGAGTATGTCAATAAGCTACGTATTGAAAAAGCGATGGAGCTACTCCGACAAAGTGACCTGAATATGACGGAAATAGCCGAACGTACAGGCTTTTCTACCAGCCGGTATTTCAGTACTGCTTTCAAAAAATATACAGGTATCACCCCAACCCAGTACAAAGAGTCGCCCGACAGCCTCAACAATCCGTCAGGTAAATAATATTTTTTCGTATCTTTGCCCAATACAATTAATGGTAATCTCATGAAAAAATATATCATACTTTTTTTAAACTTGCTTGTACTGGTTGCATGCGGTAGTCGACAGCAACAGACGCAGCAAGCTACTCTGACGGTAAGCATCGAGCCACTCCGTTATTTTACAGAGGCTATTGCTGGAGATAAATATCGGATAATCAGTATGGTACCCGAAGGAAGTAATCCTGAAACATACGATCCAACTCCACAACAGCTTGTTACATTGAGTCAAAGCCAAGCCTTTCTGCGCATTGGCTACATTGGCTTTGAACAAGTATGGGCCGAAAAGCTGCAAAGCAATGCACCGGAAGTAAAATTTTTCAATTTGTCGGATAAAGTCAGTCTGATACGGGAAAATGATATCGACCATGGCAGTCACTCGCATGCAGGTGGCGTAGAACCCCATATATGGAGTTCTACCCAAAATGCCTATATCATAGCCGATAATATTTTCGATGCTCTCTGTACATTAGATGCAGCAAACACAGCGTATTATAAGGAAAATCTGACAAAGTTAAAACAGGAAATAGAACGTACAGACCGAGAAATCCGTGCCTACCTGCAAAATAAAACGTGCACTTTCTTAATCTATCATCCGGCCCTTTCTTATTTTGCACGCGACTATGGACTGGAACAGATTAGCATTGAAGAAGGAGGAAAAGAACCTTCACCTGCTCATCTGCAATCATTGATACGCCGTTGCAAGGAGAAGCATGTACAAGTAATCTTTATACAAAAGGAATTCGATACACGAAATGCTGCAATTATAGCTAAGGAAACGGGAGCAAAGATTGTTTCCATTAACCCGTTAAGTTATAAATGGCAGGCAGAAATGACAGCTATAGCAAAAGCCTTAAGTGAATAAAGGATCTATGGACAAACAACCTATCATACAATTAAGCCATATCCATGCGGCATACGACCGCAAGCAAGTACTGGATGATGTAAATCTCACTGTGTACGAAAAAGATTTTCTAGGAGTGATCGGTCCGAACGGTGGAGGAAAAACCACTCTGATAAAAATCATCCTGGGATTAATCCATCCCGTATCGGGAGAAATACGCTTTTACAAAGAAGGAAAAGTTGTGCCGGAAATTAGTATGGGGTACTTGCCACAATACAATTCCATCGACAAGAAATTCCCCATCTCCGTATACGACGTCGTATTATCTGGACTGAATAAGCAGAAATCCTTATTACGTTCGTTCACCGCCAGACAGCACGAACAGGTACGGGCCATCATTGCCCGCATGGGACTGGAAGGACTGGAAAAGAGAGCTATCGGACAGCTGAGTGGCGGACAGTTACAACGTGCGTTGCTGGGGCGTGCACTGGTTTCAGATCCTCAGGTCGTGATCTTGGATGAACCCAATACCTATATCGACAAACGTTTTGAAGCAAAGCTTTATTCCCTTCTGGAAGATATCAATAAAGAACGGGCCATTATTTTGGTCAGCCATGACATCGGTACCGTATTGCAGAATGTCAAATCGATAGCCTGTGTGAACGGCACACTTGATTATCATCCCGATACGGAGATCCCTACAGAATGGCTGGAAGAGCACTTCGGTTGCCCTATTGAATTACTGGGACATGGCAACCTGCCTCATCGGGTATTAAAAAGTCATCATCACGACTAAATAAATAACAAACTCGTTTTTACTTTTTCCTCTTTTATAAAATTTCCTCCTTATCCTTTTCTTGCAAAAAGGTCAAACCTTCATGAATAAAAATGACGGGTAAAAAAGATAAAGAGTGAAATCAATATGCTAAAAACCATGAAAATCCGTGTAATCTGCAATGAGAAAAAAGATTATCACTATCTTTGCGGACAATGAACTTTAATGAGAAACAAAATAACTCACATGAAACAGTACAACAAGATTAACAATCTGGTCGGGTGGCTGGCGTTCGTGATTGCAGCTTTTACATATTGCTCTACGATAGAACCAACCGCCAGCTTTTGGGACTGTCCCGAATTTATTACAACAGGATATAAACTGGAAGTAGGTCACCCGCCCGGCGCACCTTTCTTCATGCTTACGGCTAATCTTTTCAGCCAGTTCACAAGTGATCCTTCGCAAGTAGCCCGCATGGTAAATACCATGAGTGCATTGATGAGTGCAGCATGTATCTTGTTTTTGTTCTGGAGTATTACTTGTCTGGCTAAAAAGCTGATATGTCCGCGAGAAGAAGACATGACAACAGGCCGTCTGATTGCCATCATGGGATCCGGACTTGTAGGAGCACTTGCCTATACATGGAGTGACACATTCTGGTTCAGCGCGGTAGAAGGTGAAGTATATGCATACTCCAGCTTATTTACAGCCTTGGTATTCTGGCTGATTTTAAAATGGGAAAACCGGGCAAACGAAGCCCATAGCGACCGGTGGTTAATCCTGATTGCTTACCTGACAGGACTTTCTATTGGTGTGCACCTGTTGAACTTGCTGTGTATTCCGGCAATTGTACTGGTATATTATTACAAGAAAAACCCGAATGCCAGCCTGAAAGGTAGTATAATAGCTCTCATCGGCTCCATGGTACTTGTAGCTGCTGTATTGTATGGTATCGTACCGGGTATCGTAAAAGTAGGTGGATGGTTTGAACTCCTGTTTGTAAACGGACTGGGATTCTCATTCAATACCGGACTGATTATCTACATTATCATACTGGCAGCCAGCATTATATGGGGAGTATACGAAAGCTATACAGTCCGCAGCCGCAAACTCATGAATATCTCATTCCTTACCACCGTCGGTCTGGTAGGTATTCCATTCTACGGACACGGCTGGAGCAGTGTACTGATTGGCATCATCGTATTGGTTATATTGGCCATTTATTTATTTGCCGACCTGCCCGAAAAACTTCGTGTAAGCGCACGTACACTAAATACCTCTCTGCTCTGTCTGATGATGATCGTTGTAGGATACTCTTCGTATGCCGTGATTGTGATCCGTTCTTCGGCAAATACTCCGATGGATCAGAACTCTCCGGAAGACATCTTTACCTTAGGTGAGTATCTGGGACGTGAACAATACGGTACACGCCCGTTGTTTTATGGTCAGACTTATGCTTCAAAAATTGCGCTGAAAGAAGTGGATGGCGGATGTACTTACGATATGACCGAAGGTGCACCGGTATACCAGCGTAAAGAAAAGGAACGTCCGGATGAAAAGGACAGCTACGAAGTAGTACGTAACAAAACAGAATATAAGTATGCACAGAACATGCTTTTCCCGCGTATGTGGAGTTCCGATCATGCCAAAGCTTATGAAGACTGGCTGGGAGGAGTAGAAGGACGACAAGTTCCATATGATCAATGCGGAGAAATGCTGATGGTCAAGATTCCTACCCAGTGGGATAACATCAAGTTCTTCTTTATCTATCAGTTAAACTACATGTACTGGCGCTATTTCATGTGGAACTTCGCAGGACGTCAGAACGACATCCAGGGCCAAGGAGAAATAGAGCATGGTAACTGGATTACAGGCATTCCCTTCATCGACAAGTATCTTGTAGGTGACCAAAGCCTGTTGCCATCCGATTTGAAGAACAATAAAGGACATAACGTCTTCTATTGTTTGCCGCTGATACTCGGACTTATTGGTCTGTTCTGGCAGGCATACAAAGGAGAAAAGGGAATCCAGCAATTCTGGATCGTTTTCTTCCTGTTCTTTATGACAGGACTTGCTATCGTTCTGTATCTGAATCAGACACCTCAGCAACCGCGTGAACGTGATTATGCATACGCAGGTTCATTCTATGCCTTTGCTATCTGGATTGGTCTGGGTGTAGCCGCCATCTCCGAATGGCTGAGCAAACGTATGAGCGAAAAACCGGCAGCAATTCTGGCAAGCATCGTCTGCCTGCTGGTACCTGTACAGATGGTAAGTCAGACGTGGGATGACCACGACCGCAGCGGACGTTATACCTGCCGCGACTTCGGACAGAACTACCTGAGTACCGTACAAGACAAAGGCAATCCGATAATCTTTACCAATGGTGACAACGATACCTTCCCGCTCTGGTATAACCAGGAAACAGAAGGATTCCGTACTGATGTACGTGTATGTAACCTCAGCTACTTGCAGACAGACTGGTACATCGACCAGATGCGCCGGCCGGCCTACGATTCTCCGTCTGTTCCTATCAACTGGGAACGTATAGACTATGTACAAGGACACAATGAAGCTGTATATGTACGTCCGGAAGCAATGGAAACCATAAACAATTTCTACAAGCAGAATCCGGAAGAAGCCAAGAAAGAATTTGGTGATAACCCGTACGAACTGAAGAATATTCTGAAGTACTGGGTACGTTCGCCGAAAGAAGGCTTGCAAATGATTCCAACCGACAGTATTGTCATCAAACTGGATAAAGAAGCCATCAAGCGTTCTGGCATGCTGACTCCTGACTCAATTCCAGACTACATGCATATTTCGCTGAAAGGCAAACGTGTACTATACAAGAGTGAACTGATGATGCTGGAAATGCTTGCCAATACCAACTGGGAACGTCCGATGTATATGGCTATCACTGTAGGAACTGAAAATCAAATGAATCTGACAAACAACTTCCTGCAGGAAGGACTGGCTTACCGTATCACTCCTTTCGATAATATCAAGTTAGGACGCCGTATCGACAGTGAAAAGATGTACAACAACCTGATGACCAAATTTAAGTTTGGCGGCATCGATAACCCTGATATTTACCTGGATGAAACGGTACTCCGCATGTGTGATACTCACCGCCGTCTGTTTGTCCAGCTTGCCAGCCAATTAATAAAAGAAGGTAAGAAAGATAAAGCCTTGAAAGCATTGGATTACTGCGAAAAGGTAATTCCTAGTACAACTGTCCGTCACGACTATATTTATAGCAGTTCGAAAGAAATGGCAGACGATTACGCTCAACTGGGACAGACCAAGAAAGCAGAAAACATACTTGAACAACTGGCCAACAACTCAGTAGAGTATGCAAGCTGGTATCTAAGCCTTGATGACGAGCGTTTTGCCGGTTCATACGAAGAATGTATGCGTCACTTCTATATACTGGATGATGTATGCAAGACACTCGCGAACCTGAAAGATGCCAAGACGGGCAAGGAACTGGAATCGGCAGCCCATTATGCACAGAAGTTTGAGCAACTTTATCAGTTACTGGAACGCCGTGTAGGCAGTACCCACCCGGAAAATCAATAAGATTTCTGATATAAATTTTTCTATAGAAAAACACAGAGGAACAAAACCTTGTGACTTGGTAATTGTTCCTCTGTGATTTTCTTTTTTCAAGAAAATCACAAAGACCGCATTTATTCATGTTAATAGAACAACCCCCGAAAATATTGCGCCTTTTATATCCAAGTGCTTTATGGCGCATGGACAAAAACGAAAAAGCTGTTTACCTGACATTCGATGACGGCCCCATCCCCGAAATAACCCCATGGGTACTCGATTTGCTGGATAAGTACGGCATAAAAGCTACTTTCTTTATGGTAGGTGACAATGTACGTAAGCATCCGGAAGAATTCCGCATGGTGGTAGAACGAGGCCACCGCATTGGAAATCATACCTTCAATCATATTCGCGGATTTGAATTCCTGAGTAAGAACTACCTGGCTAATACAGACAAGGCCAACGAATATCTTCACACGGACTTATTCCGCCCGCCACATGGACACATGCGCTGGTTACAGTATATGGTACTGAAGAGAAAGTATCGCATTGTAATGTGGGACTTGGTAACCCGCGATTATAGTAAGCGATTAAACGGGAAGCAAGTTTTTGAAAACGTAAAGCGCTACGCTCGCAACGGCTCCATCATTACGTTCCACGACTCTATCAAGTCGGAGGCACGTATGAAATATGCTCTACCCCGCTCTATAGAATGGCTGCTGGAACAAGGATATACCTTCAAAGTTTTCGACTAAACTACAATACCAATATTTAGGTATTGCCGTTTTACTTATATCCGAGATTTTTACCAACACAAATACCCAAATTTAGCGATTGATGCCTTTTCTCTGGCTATATAACTTTGCATTGTCAAAAATAATGATTTTGAAAAGTATATAGGTATCATAATTTAAGGGAAAAGAATCAATGATAAAAAACGGCATACTCACTTTAATTACACTATTTTTTTGTGTTTCTTTAGTAGCTCAGCCCCGTACGTTATTGTCGGGTAAAGTTGTATCGACTGATAAAACGATTGTTGACTTTGCAACTGTCTACTTGAAAGGTACACAGTATGGATGTACAACCGACGAACGAGGTATTTATCATCTACCGGCCCCGGCTGGAAAATATACGCTTGTCGTTTCGGCCGTTGGATTTGAAACATACGAAAAAGCAATCGAAATCGTGTCCGACGGACGTACGAAACAGACTGTTGTGCTAAAGCCTTCGGTAACCGAGCTGGATGAAGTGGTAGTGACATCCACCGGAGTAGGACGTGTCAAGAAATCTGCATTCAATGCAGTCGCTGTCGATACGAAGGAATTGCATAATTCTACCAAAAGTCTGAGTGAGGCATTAAACCAACTTCCGGGTATGAAACTTCGGGAATCGGGAGGTGTAGGATCAGACATGCAACTCATGCTCGATGGCTTCAGCGGGAAACATGTAAAAGTCTTTATCGACGGTGTACCTCAGGAAGGAGCAGGAACAGCTTTCGACTTGAACAATATACCAGTCAATTTTGCCGAACGCATTGAAGTGTACAAAGGAGTTGTACCGGTAGGCTTTGGAACCGATGCTTTGGGAGGAGTTATCAACATTGTAACCAATAAGAAGCGTCGCAACTGGTTTCTCGATGCGTCTTATTCGTATGGCTCGTTCAACACCCATAAATCGTATGTCAACTTCGGACAGACTTTCAAGAATGGTCTGATGTACGAAATCAATGCTTTTCAGAATTATTCAGACAACGACTATTATATCGATAACTATATCACCGAATTTGGCGACGACGGTATTACCGAAAGTACGGACAAGAAAAAAATCTACCACGTCAAGCGCTTCAACGATACGTTCCACAACGAAGCCGTTATCGGAAAAATAGGAATCATGGACAAGAGCTGGGCCGACCGACTGGTATTCAGCTTCAACTATTCCAACTTTTATAAGGAAATCCAGACGGGAGTTTATCAGTATGTAGTCTTCGGTCAAAAACACCGTAAAGGATATTCGTTCGTCCCGTCGGTAGAATACCGCAAGCGTAATCTCCTGATTGAAGGGCTGGATGTATCGGCAACGGCCAATTATAACCATAACATTACCCATAATATCGATACTGCATCCTACAAATACAACTGGCTGGGTGACAAGAAATATACCGGAACACCGGGAGAACAGTCGCACCAGAATAATGAATCGAAAAATACGAACTGGAATGGAACATTTACAGCCAATTACCGTATAGGAGAAGTACATACCTTTACACTGAATCACGTAATCAGTACCTTCCACCGTACAACTCGTTCGTATATATCGGGCAGCTCCAAGCTTTCCGATTTTAGCATTCCAAAGAAGACACGGAAGAACATCACCGGACTGTCGTACCGATACATGCCTTCCGATAAATGGAATGTTTCCGCCTTCGCCAAATACTATAACCAGTATAATGAAGGTCCTGTATCACAAAATTCAGATGGAATCGGTAATTATATTTTGCTGAAAAAACATCTCAGTTCGCTGGGATACGGTGCCGCAGGCACTTATTTTATCGTGAAAGACCTACAGGCTAAACTTTCTTACGAAAAGGCTTACCGACTGCCTACCACCGATGAACTTTTTGGCGATGAGGATCTGGAAGCTGGAAAGGCGGACCTAAAACCGGAAAGAAGCGACAACTTCAATCTAAACCTGAGTTATTCCTACCATATCGGCAAGCATGCCATTTACGTAGAAGGAAGCCTGATTTATCGCGATACCAAGGACTATATCAAGCGAGGATTGTCGCAGGTAAGCAACATGAGTTTCGGATATTACGAGAACCACGGCAGGGTGAAGACTAAAGGATATAACATCTCACTGCGATATAATTACTCCCGCTGGTTCAACATAGGGGGTACATTCAATTCAATGAATGCCCGCGACGAGGAAAAATACCGTGCCGGAGGTACTCAGCAGGAAAGTTTGACGTACGGACAACGTATCCCCAACCAGCCGTATCTGTATGCCAACTTCGATGCTTCATTGACCTGGCACGACTTGTTTGCCAAAGGAAATGTACTGACACTGGGATACGACGGATATTATCAGCACGATTTCCCGTTGTACTGGGAAAACTTAGGAGATCCGACCACCAAAATCCGTGTACCCGAACAGCTTTCGCATAATCTCAGCATCGGATACAGCCTGAAAGGAGGACGTTACAATCTTTCTTTCGAATGCCGTAACCTGACCAATGCCAAACTGTACGATAACTTCAGTCTGCAAAAAGCAGGACGGGCTTTCTACGGAAAAATAAGAGTGAATTTTGGAAATTAATCATACTTTAAATATAAAAGAACATGCAAAAAAAATATTTCACACAGGCTCTGGCTGTTGCTATCTGTTCAGCCAATCTGTTCAGCTCTTGCAGCGAAGAACATGTAACTGGAAATCCGGGAGCATCAGCAACCGGAACCAATCAATATGTCATTGCGGCAAAGACCGGTGATGCTACTTACCTTATCACTTCCGAATCGCTCGACGAAGGAACCATTACTTCGGTAGGAAAAGGAACCGAAACCATCGGAGGTTCTTACTGGGTTTTCTATGGTACAGACTATCTCTTCAGCTTGAAATATAACAACGGAGAAGCAGGGACTGGAGCTTCGTATATACTCGAACAGTCGACCGGAAAGCCTGCAGAACATAATTCGTATACATTTAACCGCATTACAACGTACGGTATCTGGGGCAACAACGTAATTACTGCTTCTACCAACAATGGAAGCAAGGAAACAGACGGAGAACATTTTGCCAAATATCTTCAGTTCAACTACCTGAATGCTACCAATGGCAAAACAACAACAGGTACACAGATTGCCGAAGACTTCCTTGGAAATGGTGAATTTGTGAGTTTCGCAGGCTTCGTAGAAGCAAACAACAAGCTCTATACTTCGGTCATTCCCATGGGAATGAGTCATTACGGTGTCAATACATTTCCCGATAAGATAACAGATGCCGATTTGGTTGCTAAATCGGATGGAGGCAGTGGTTCCGGATCGTATACAGCCGGACAAATACCTGCTACTCAGTATCCCGACAAGGCATTTATCGCCATCTACAACGGAAACAGCTTCAATGAAACGCCTACTATTGTAGAAACAGATAAAATCGGATTTGCCTGCGGAAGATTCCGTTCACAGTATTATCAGACCATCTGGGCTGCCGATAACGGCGACTTATATGTTTTCTCTCCGGGATATGGACGTACGGCAACTTCTTCCAGCGACCTGAAAAAAGTAACCGGTACACTTCCTTCGGGAGTCATGCGCATCAAGGCAGGCGAAACAAGTTTCGACTCGAACTATTATTATAACTTGGAAGAATTAGGCAACAAGAAACCGATGTTCCGCTGCTGGCACATCACCCAGGATTACTTCCTGATGCAAATGTACACAGACGGAGTAGCAGGCATGATGAATGGAAAGAATGCTGTTGTGACCGAACTGGCTATATTTAAAGCCGAAGACGGAAAACTCACGACTGTATCAAGCGGATTACCCAATCAGAGTAGTATAACATCACTGGGTACTCCTTTCTGTACCAACGGAGTGGCTTATATTCCCGTAGTAACCAACGACGGTAATTATCCGGCTTTGTATAAAATAGATCCAGCTACAGCCATTGCTACGAAAGGAATAAGCATCATAGCAGATGAAGTTGCTGCCGTAGGTTTATTATCTCCTAAATCATTCTGAGAGTAACAATGAAGAAAATATTCAAAAAAATACATCTATGGCTGTCCGTCCCCGTCGGACTGATTATCTCGGTAATCTGCCTGACAGGGGCAACCCTGGTTTTTGAGAAAGAAATAACCCGTGCTTGCAGCCCTCATTTATATACTGTAAAATATGAAGAAGGCAGTAAACCCTTAAAGCCATCAGAAATCATTACACGCGTCTGCCAGCAAACAGGAGATACGTTGGAAATCAGTACTCTGCAAATAGCCAGCAACCCCAAAGAAGCGTGGATGGTAAGCTTCACCAATGCCGGGCAACGTCAGTTAAGTGTCAACCCCTATTCAGGAGAAATAAACGGATGGGTAGAAGGAAATACTTTCTTCCAGACCATTCGCAAACTGCATCGCTGGCTGCTCGATGCCCCTGCACAAAAGGGAGCTCCTTCCACCGGAAAGACAATTGTCGGCATCACTACCCTGCTGATGATAGTTATTTTAGTTTCCGGCATCATACTCTGGTGGCCTCGAACTCGTAAGAGCCTGCACAACCGATTGAAGGTTTCATGCAGCAAAGGGTCTTTCCGGTTCTGGTACGACAGTCATGTCTCTTTGGGTTTTTATGCTACTCTGTTTTTGTTAGTTATGGCCCTTACCGGACCAACCTGGTCGTTCCGATGGTATCGCACCGGATTTTACGCGTTGTTTGGTGCTTCTACTGAACAGACACAACACACTGCACCTGCCAAAGAAAACAAAGACAAGAAAGAAAAGAAGAGCAAACCCGAAAAATTGGATTATCAAGTATGGGACACTGCACTTTCAGAACTGCAAAGCCGCTACAATCGTTACGGTAACATCCTGTTGAGTAGAAATAGTGTACAGATTATTCAGACCGGAAAACGGAAAGGAGATACAGCCTCTTTCGACATACATACCGGAAAGATTACTGCTATCGAAAGATACGATGCCGATAAGCAACCTATTTCTAGTAAGATGAAAGGACTTATTTATTCGCTTCATACGGGACAATGGGGAGGAGTGATTACCCGCATTCTGTACTTTCTGTCGGCTTTCATCGGAGGTATCTTGCCACTTACGGGATATTATTTCTGGATCAAGCGTATAAGTAAGAAACACCGTCGTAGTGCTTGACCAAAAATTTGTACAAAACATTTTATTTTTTGTACAAAAAACAAAAAGACCTGCAGACGTTTCAGTCGAAACATCTGCAGGTCTTTTTACTTCTTTCGGGAGGGATAAAAATTATTTAGGCTGCTTTCCGATATAAGCCAAGATACCACCGTCTACGTAAAGCACATGACCGTTTACGAAGTTTGAAGCATCCGAAGCAAGGAAAATAGCTGGTCCCATCAGGTCTTCCGGATTTCCCCAACGTGCAGCAGGAGTCTTGGCAACAATGAAAGCATCGAACGGATGACGGGAACCGTCGGGCTGACGCTCACGCAAAGGAGCTGTCTGAGGAGTAGCGATATAACCCGGACCGATACCATTACACTGAATGTTGAATTCACCATATTCGGATGCAATGTTGCGGGTAAGCATCTTCAAACCACCCTTGGCTGCTGCATAAGCTGATACTGTTTCACGGCCAAGTTCACTCATCATTGAACAGATATTGATAATCTTTCCGTGACCTTTCTTGATCATGCTTGGAATAACTGCTTTCGATACGATAAAAGGAGCATTCAAATCGACATCAATCACTTGACGGAATTCGGCTGCTGACATTTCACACATCGGAATACGTTTGATAATACCGGCATTGTTTACCAAAATATCAATCACACCCACTTCCTTTTCAATCTGTGCAACCAATGCATTTACAGCTTTTTCATCGGTAACATCGCATACATAACCACGGGCATCAATTCCGAGTTCTTTATATGCAGCAAGCCCCTTATCTACCAGCTCCTGCTTAATGTCATTGAATACAATTTTTGCACCAGCCTGTGCAAAACCGGTTGCTATAGCAAAACCGATACCATAAGAAGCTCCTGTTACAAGAGCTACTTTTCCTTCAAGTGAAAAATTAACCATAGTTTTCTTTAGTGTTTATATTGTTAATAACTAATATCAGCATAAAAAAGCAAAATGCTTTTCCGTTTGCGAACACGGAATTATTTATTTTAATTCCTCACGTCACAAATATACTAATTTCTTTTTATTAGTGTGTTAATATTTCGCAAATCTTATCTTGAAAAAGACGGGCATCCTTACCCTTTAAGACATTCTGATTGATAATAACGAAGGCAAGCATATCTCCATTTCCAGCCTTTACATATCCAGCAAGCGAACTGACCCCCGTTACCGTTCCTGTTTTAGCATGAACATTGCGATATGCCCTTCCTTTTTTCATACGGTTTCCCAAGGTTCCATCGACGCCGGCTATCGGAAGAGCTTCATATAAAGGACGGAATATTTCGGCACGTGAATAAGCATACTTCAGGTATTCCATCATCAGTGCTGGAGATATATAGTTATAAAGTGATACGCCACTACCGTCTACAATGCTATAATCATCAGGATTATACCCGATCTCATTTTTCATAAAATCGTAAATGACATTTTGTGCGTCCTTGTATCCTACATACTTTTCATCCGAATGATGAATGCCCAAATGATAAAACAGAGCTTCGGCAGACAAGTTATCGCTTTTCTTCAGAGCTCGTTTCAGCACAGGAGTTAGTGGACGTGACAAAGTATAGAGCCCCGTTGCTTCATCAGGGCACATTCCATAAGCAACAGCTTGTACGGAAATCCTTTTTTTATTCAGCTTATAGGCAAATGTATGCAAAAAGAAATCTTGCGAAGCATATATGTTCAGCTTCTTGGTACATCGATAATTTGCATTTCCACTGATATAAATCGTATTGCCGTTATCCAGCCAGTTACGGGTAACCTTCAGCTTTCCTTCTTGTGGCAGATAGCTTTTGGCAAGATTGCAAACAGTATAATAATCCGATTCGGGTACAACCTCTACTTGCGGACGTTTTCCTTTTGTACCTGGAATAACCGTTACATTCACACATCCTCGATTCAGCATAAGCGGAGAAAGATAAGGCTGGAAAGATTCGGGTGTATCATCCCACGACCATCCGGGCCCCCAATAAATAGAATCGGTCAATGATACATCGGCAACCAGACGGCCTTGAATAGATCGGATTCCGGAGTTATGAACAGCTTCTGCCAGTTTGTTCATATCCTCGTCCATAAACTCCGGATCAAACCCACCGACTACATACAAATCTCCTTGCAGTACACTATCTTGCGTGATTGTACCTGTATATGCTACCCTTGTGTTGAAAACATAATATTCACCTAATTCCGCCAAAGCCGTAACCGAGGTGATCAGTTTTTCAATGGAGGCTGGACGATAAAGTTTCTTATCCTGATAAGCATAAACCTGTTTTCCCTGAGTCAGATTGAAGACACTAATGCCTACTTCCGACGTAGTCAATAACTTATCCGAAGAAACCACAGCATCCAGCCGTTCGGCTAGTGTCTGCGCCGCCAGCGTACAACAGCATATAATAAAAGAGATAAATAGCAGTCCGATTCGTTTCATACATTACAATTCTCTGAAGATTTCACCCACTGTAGGATGTGGAAAGACAAAACGTTTGAAATAAGCTAACTTACGATGTTCCTCTACCATCATACCGCCTAAGACTATCAGTTCGGAAGCCGGATTTCCCAATATGTGTACGCCCAGCACCGTATCAGCATCGTCTACCAGCACCTTAAGTATTCCGTTTGTACCTTCATTTTCGGCAACAAACCTGCCAGAGTAAGCCATGGGTAGCTTTACAACACGATAGGCAATGCCTTCCGCCTGTAGATTTTCTTCTATCTTACCAACAGAAGCAACTTCCGGATTCGTATAGACAACTCCAGGTATAGCTTGGTAGCTCATTTCTTCCGATTCACCCAAAATATCTTTTACGGCTATCTCGGCTTCTCTAACGGCAGTATGTGCCAGCAAAGAAACTCCGTTCAGGTCACCACATACATATACACCGGGAACAGATGTACGTAAATGAGCGTCTACACAGATATTTTTACGTTCATTCCGCTCCAAATTCAGATTTTCGAGTCCGAATCCTTCCGTAACCGGACGACGACCGACACTCATCAATAATTTATCGGCGCATACACTGCCCGCCCCATCTGCATTTTGATAACATACATGTATGCCTTCTTCATCCTGCGAAAGACCTGTAACTTTAGCACCAAGCAAGAATTTCACACCTCGCTTGGCATATTCTGCCCGTAAAGCAGCAGCCAGTTCACGGTCGATGCCGTTCAGAATTTCATTCATCATTTCAACAACCGTTACCTGTACGCCCAAGCTGGAAAAGAAAGAAGCGAACTCCATTCCGATAACCCCTCCTCCAACAATTGCAAGCGAGTGAGGTAACTCTTTGTTGTCTAGCGCATTGCGGTGCGTCCAATACTCCACTTTCTCAATACCTTGTATGGGAGGAGTAACCGTTTGACTACCAGTACAAATAATCAAATGCTCACATTCGTATGTTTCATCTGCACAACGAATGGTATTTTTATCGACAATATAAGCTTCCCCGCTGATGATCGTTACTTGCTGAGCCGTCAATTTAGCCTTGATACCTAACACAAGTTTACGGACAACTTTTGCTTTTCGTGAAATAATCTTCGGTAAATCGAACGATGACTCTGAAACGTTTACTCCATATTTCGAAGCATGACGGCCGTAGTCGTATACTTTTGCAGAATACAGTAACGTCTTAGTAGGTATACATCCCTCATTCAGACAAACACCTCCTAAACTGTTCTTTTCAAACAATACAACACTCAATCCTGCTTTTCCAGCAGCCTCGGCAGCTGTATATCCGGCAGGCCCTCCACCGATGATTGCAACTTGGTATTTCATATGATAGTTAGATTAATAGGTTCACATTCAGAAATTATCTCCAGACTTCGTACTCCATCTGGGGATAATATTCATACAAAGCATCCACAAACAGTTCCGGTTCCTTCATAGGACACCATCGATCTCCTTTTTTTGAAATAATACGCAATGCCTTACGTTGAGGATCAAAAAACACTTGGGTTACGTCTTTTATCATAGCCTTAGAGAATCCCAGATAACAAACAATCCTGATTATTCCTTTTTCATCTATCTGATACTCCTTTACTTCTCCATACATGGAGAAAAGTACATCCAGAATAAAAAAAAGTATAAGTACCACTACTGATATACCTAAATTTTCCTGATTATAAAAAACAACGATCAGAGTCAAAATGAGCGAACTTATAAGTGTACTTACCAACGTTTCACAAACAAATCTTTTTACCGATTTTCTAGGTTTGAATTTTTCCATAAAGCATAAATTTTAGTAGCTCACTATGTTTATTCTTCAATCTTCCTTTTTTTCTCTATCCAGCGAAGAAATTCACTGGCATTTTGAGGAGAAATACATATTTTTTCCACTTTGTCGTTATTATGATATACAATTTCGATCCGATCGACAGATAAAGCAGGAGCAACTGAGAAAGATTTTATTTTCCGCAAATCCTTTATATCATTCAATAATATCGTTTTATCAGCAACAAAACGTCCTGTCTCAATTTGCAACTTACCATTATCCGTCACAATATAACGAGTATGAATCAACATTTCAATTTCAAATATCATGACAACTGCAACCAATATCGTTGCTATCGTATAATGAAACCAGAAAAAATCAAACAGCAAAAAAGCCGTAACAGCCATCAGCAACCAATACCACCAGTCTACCTTAGAATGAAATGTTCTATCCATTGTGTCTGCAAGATTTATTAATTATTGGGTGAAGATAGCAATTTATCGCCGAATACGATACATATTAAAGGTTCTTTAGAAAAAAAACAAAGATACGACACGGTCATACTAGTTTTTTTGTAGTTTTGCAATAGTATTATACATGTTGTTATGGTAAGAAAATTTGATTTTCTCGTTATCGGTTCAGGAATTGCCGGAATGAGCTTTGCGCTAAAAGTAGCGCATAAAGGTTCGGTTGCACTGATCTGCAAAGCCGGACTGGAGGAGGCCAATACCTACTATGCACAAGGAGGAATTGCTTCCGTAACGAATCTGAAGGTGGATAATTTCGAAAAACATATCCACGACACAATGGTGGCCGGCGACTGGATTAGTGATCCGGCAGCAGTAGAAAAAGTAGTACGTAATGCTCCTGCCCAAATTGAAGAATTAATAAAATGGGGCGTAAATTTCGATAAGAATGAAAACGGAGAATTCGACCTGCACAAGGAAGGAGGACACTCCGAATTTCGTATTCTTCATCACAAAGACAATACCGGAGCTGAAATTCAAACCAGCTTGATAGAAGCGGTAAAACAACATCCTAATATCACGGTATTTACTAATTTTTATGCTGTAGAAATCATTACTCAACACCATCTCGGTATCATAGTTACCCGTCACACTCCAGGTATCAAATGTTATGGCGCTTATGTATTGAATGAAAGTACTGGAGAGGTAGATACATTCTTGTCGAAAGTAACAGTAATGGCTACCGGCGGTTGTGAAGCAGTCTATACTCATACCACCAATCCACTAGTCGCTACAGGTGATGGTATCGCCATGGTTTACCGTGCGAAAGGTGTTGTAAAAGATATGGAATTTATTCAGTTCCACCCTACGGCTTTATATCATCCGGGAGATCGTCCCAGTTTCCTGATAACAGAAGCAATGCGCGGATATGGAGCTGTATTAAGGAATCTGGGAGGCGAAGAATTCATGCAGAAATATGATCCACGTTTATCTCTTGCTCCTCGTGATATCGTAGCTCGTGCCATCGATAACGAAATGAAACAAAGAGGTGAAGATCATGTCTATCTGGATGTAACACATAAAGATCCCGAAGAAACGAAAAAGCACTTCCCGAATATTTACAAGAAATGCCTTAGCTTGGGCATTGATATCACAAAAGACTATATTCCAGTAGCTCCTGCTGCCCATTACTTATGCGGTGGTATAAAAGTAGATTTGGATGGACAATCCAGCATCAAACGCCTATATGCTATCGGTGAATGTTCTTGTACCGGATTGCATGGTGGAAACCGACTGGCATCCAATTCACTTATTGAAGCTATCGTATATGCCGATTCAGCAGCTAAACACGCTTTAAGCGTCCTCGACCGCTATGATTTCAATGAAGATATTCCTGAATGGAATGCTGAAGGTACTATCAGCAATGAAGAGCGCATCCTGATAACTCAAAGCATGAAGGAAGTAAATCAGATTATGGAGGCCTATGTAGGTATCGTACGAAGCAATTTACGCTTAGTACGTGCATGGAATCGTCTGGATATTTTATACGAAGAAACAGAACGTCTCTTTAAGCGCGTAAAAGCTTCACGAGAAATTTGCGAACTGCGTAACATGATTAATGTAGGTTATCTGATTACTCGTCAGGCTATGGAACGTAAGGAAAGTCGTGGCTTACACTATACTATCGATTATCCTCATGCAGCCCGAAAAGAAGGTGAACAATAAACAAAACAAACCTTTATAGGCCGTCTCAAAATTGAACTGCACCCCAAAAGTTAAATACAAAACTTTTGGGGTGCAGTTCAATTTTGAAGCCTTCTTTACAGTCATTATATAGTAAAATCTCTCTAAATTATCAAACTAAAATTACAATCTATAAAGATAGCTATCCCATTTTTTATATCGCATAATATTTCATATATTTGCAATTATACGTAACTATCTCCCTTTATTATGAATCGTATCAAAGAAGTACTTGAATCACGCAAACCTAGTTGAGAAAATAGGTAAAAGTTTCAGCTAAACTAATGCGTATATATGCAACCATCGACAACCAAGGATAGAACTGCTATAAATTGCTTCTTTATTGGATGTTGAAGCGAAAGATTTATTAGTTAATAATCAAAAAATAAAGAAGTAATCAATGATAGAAGTAAATCAGATAATCAAGAACTTAATCCCAACGGAACCTGTCACCATTATTAAATTGCAGCCTCTCGGGAATATGTATTCTATTAAATACACAGGAGTAAATACCCACAAGACCAGTACCAAAGTTATTAGTAAAGCTCAATTTGAGTCTTTGGAAGTATTAACTGCAGAAGGCGAATTTAATTTTAAGGGAGATCCAGAGAAGTTTGTCATGTTTGCAGAAGCAGAACGCATCCATTCAGCTTATCAGTTTGACCCATTATTTGCCATTAACTGCAGTGTGGTCGACCCTCTTCCTCATCAAGTTGAAGCGGTTTACAAATACTTATTGCCTCAGCCCAAAATTCGTTTTCTTTTGGCTGACGATACAGGTGCTGGGAAAACCATCATGACAGGACTTCTACTGAAAGAGCTAATTATGCGCGGTATCATTGAACGCATTCTGATTGTAACCCCGGGTGGCTTGACTAAACAATGGCAAGAAGATGAAATGGGAGTCAAATTCAACATACCTTTTACCTTAGTCAACCGCAGTCTGTTTACAGCAGATCCTAATATTTTCCGTACGGCCAATAAAGTCGTCACATCGATTGATTTCATAAGCCGTGAAGATATCTTGTCTGTGGTCAGCAATACAAGTTGGGATATGGTCATTTTTGATGAAGCCCATAAATTATCAGCATACGAATACGGACAAAAAACATACAAATCCAAACGCTATGAGGCAGCTTATGTCTTATCGCAACAATGCGAACACTTACTTTTATTGACTGCAACTCCTCATCGTGGAAGAACAGATACGTTTAAAAAGTTGCTGCAATTATTGGATGAAGATATATTTGCTACAGATGATGTAGCTTCCGATAGAGTCAAAGAGTTAAGTAAAGAAGGGTTGAATAAATTCTTCATTCGACGCTTAAAAGAAGACATGAAAGATTGGGATGGACATCCGTTATACAAAAACCGTTTTACAAAGACCATTTCCTACCAACTTACATCTGAAGAGAAATACCTTTATGACCAGGTGACTAACTATCTGACCAGACGTAAAGAAGAAGCTACTGAAGAAAAAAATATTCATGTCAGTTTAGCATTAGCCGTCATGCAACGCCGTTTGGTTAGCTCCATTTATGCCATTAAAAACACGCTATACAAACGTTGGAATGCCTTGCAAGGTATTGTTGATGAAGTGAACAAGAATCCTAACATATGGAAACAGCGTCAAAAACTGGAACTGATTGATGTAGACAATATAGACCAATATGATGATTTGGAAGATGACGAAAAAGATGCGCTTGATAACATTCTTTCTGATCCAAAGAAATTTAAGTTATTCACGACATCCAAAAGTCTTGCAGAAATTGCCAATGAAGCACAAGAAGTTAAACGCCTGTACGACATTGCCAACCAACTTTATAATCAGAATCAAGAAGAAAAGAAGTACATTCAACTCAAAGAATTACTTAAAAGCCAAGGAGTGATTAATGGACAGAAACTGGTGATTTTTACTGAACATAAAGATACTCTTACCTATCTACAAGAACGGCTGACTAATAATGGATATAAAGTGTCTGTCATTCACGGTGGCCTGTCGGTAGACGAACGCCGGGCTGCCCAATGGGAATTTATGTCTCCAGAAACTCAAATTTTGATTGCGACCGATGCTGCAGGTGAAGGTATTAATCTGCAGTTCTGCAGACTACTTATCAACTGGGATATCCCCTGGAACCCGAACAGGTTAGAGCAACGAATGGGACGTATTCATCGTTACGGTCAAAAAGAAGATGTGCTTGTCTTCAACCTAGTAGCAGACAATACCCGCGAAGGACAAGTATTAGCCAAACTACTCAATAAACTGGATATCATTCGGGAAAGCATGGGGGATGACCGTGTTTACGATGTCATTCAAGATGTGCTGAAAGATGTCAGTCTGGAAGCAATCATTGCCTCTGTGTTTGACGGAAAAGAATCAGACTTAGATCGCTTTCTGGCTCAAAACAACCAAGAAATTGAAAAAGAGTTCAAGTGTCAGATTGAAGCACAACAGAAGGCTATTGCCCATAGTCCGGTAGATTATAAGGATGCCAGACTTTTAAAAGAAGACTCTGATGAAAAGCGTCTGCAACCTATCTACATTCAATTGTTCTTTGAACGGACATTCAAATATTTAGGAGGACGTTACGAAAATGTACAGAAAGGTATTTATAAGATTACAACCATCCCTGAGATTCTTAGCAAGCAGTTAAAAGAAAACTATAATATACTTGCCGATAATCTGAATCAACTCTTATTTTGTTTCGACAAACAAATCTTTCTTGATTACCAAAATACAGCTGCTATTTTAGGGAAAGTACATTACATAAATCCTGGTAATGCATTGTTCGACGCTCTGACAGATTGCGTGCGTAAAGACTTCAAAGAAGAAATGCTGAAAGGGACCATATTGGTTTCACCGGAAGATACGGAAGAGTACTTTGCATTTTTCGTAAAGAACCAAATTACCGACAATCGTCCTAATAAAGGAGATGATAGCATTGCCAACGAGCAGTTGAGTTTCATTTTTCAGACAGCTGATGGAACTTATCACAATACTTCTCCTGCCAAATTCCTGGACCTTCATGCTCCATCGCAATTTGCCAAGGAAATACTTCCACCTGCTACCATCCAAAGTCAGGAAGTAATGGGCTGGGCTTTCGAACATATTACCCTTCCATTATTCGAGGAAACCAAAGTAAAAGTAGAAGAAGATGTAGCCAAACGGAAAGAATATCTGCAAACAGCTTTCAGCCAGATTATTATGGACTTGGATATCGCCATCAATGATATGCAGATGAAGGTCTTCATGGGCGATGTAAAACTACAAGAAAAATTATCGTACAAGATGGCACGCAAAGCTGAACTGATGCAAAGACGTGAAGAACGCATTGCCGACATGGAACAAATGATGGAGATATCACCTAAAGAACCTGAAATCATAGGTTGTGCTTACGTCGTTCCACTGACACAAATGGAATACAAACAACATTTCCACATGACACGTGATGAGGAAGTGGAAGAAATCGCAATGCAAGTTGCAATGAATTATGAAACAGACCAGGACAGAAATCCGGAGGATGTTTCCCACCAAAATTTAGGCTATGATATAAAAAGTATAGATAAATTCGAGCTAAAACGGTATATTGAAGTGAAAGGACGTGCCGCTACCGATGGAGTCATGCTGTCGGAAAACGAATGGAACCGCTTGGCACAATTAGGCGACAAAGCATGGCTCTATATAGTTATAAACTGCAAAACCACACCTGAACTTTACAGAATACAGAACCCCGCCATTCGTCTTACCTTTGAAAAGGTATCAAAAGGAGTACAATATTACTTGCCTTTAAAAGAATGGCAACAGAAATATGAACAATAAAAAAAGACTATCATGTATATCAGTGAAGACTTACAACAAGAACTTGATTTCTTTAAAAGAACTAATGAGCATTTTGAGATTGAGGCTGGAAAAAGTTCCACCGAAGTGAAGAATGCAACGAATGAAATTCTTTACATGGCTATGTCCGCATCATTAGTCATGGATTATTCAGAAGATGGTTTCTTTGAAAATTTCGTCATCACCGACAAAAGTATTTCAGGACGTTCTGAATTGCAAATTGATGCGTATGCTCTTATTGAAACCGAAAGTTCAAAAGTAAAACAGCTTCATATTTTCCAATACAAGCTATACGCAAACGATTCCAAAAGTGCGTCTCCCGTGGAGTTACTTAATTTTGCGACTTTTGTAAACAATAATTTTGTACACCCGGAGTTTCTAGAGAAACCTTCGGATAATGAAGTAGTAGCTGAAATAAAAACAAAATGTGATGAGTTTCTGAAAGGAAGAAGAGATCGTCGCATCATTGTATATTGCCATTATATCAACAATGCTACAGGTATCTATCGCAATAATGAAAAAGAAATAAATAATGTCTTAGCCCGCTTCAACGCAGACCGGCAATTATTAGGATTTTCCATTCAAGTATATGGAGTGAAAGAAATTTTGGAACTGGCCAGAGAAGGAAAAATCCAAGTAGGAAGTGAATCCCTGGAACTAGTTAATGAAGGAATGTATTCTTACCGCCTTGAAGATAACTCCAAACGTGAAAGTCTTGGATTACCTAAGAAAGTGATTGTGGGGATGTGCAATGTCAATGAATTCATCCGGCTGCAGAATAAATATCACCACAACCAATTGTATGCAGAAAACATCAGATTATACCTGGGTGACCGCGGAAATGTCAACAAGGATATCATTGCAACCATTACCAGCAGTGAAAGTCTTTGGTTTCCTTATATGAACAACGGGATTAGTATCATTTGTGATGCCTTGACCATTGGCAACACAAATGCAGCAAAACATGTGCAAACTTTTACCTTGGAGAACATACAGATTATCAATGGATGCCAGACAGTCAATGCGTTATATAGTGCAAAATACGGTGAAAACACGCGTGACAATTTCAGGCCGGCCAATGTTATGGTGCGAATTTATGAAATTAATCCGTCACAGACCGACTTCAAAATGAATATTATCAAAGCAACAAATAATCAAAATTCTGTAAAAAGTTATTCGTTGATGGCTAATGACCCTATACAAATACGCATTGCTGAGGTCCTCAAAAAGTTCAACATCATTTATGACCGAAAAGGAGAAGGCAAGAATATACAGGGTAATCAAATGATTATAAGCATGGTCAATGTAGCATTGGCTTACAGAGCAGTTTACCTTTTCATGGCACGTTCATTACGCTCCGGTTTAGGCAAATCACGTGTATTCCAAAAGGCCGAATATGATAAGATATTCAATAGCAACTTACTGGAAGAAGGGAATGAAAAACAACTGAATGAATTATGTTTTAAATTTATCATTGCCAATGGTATACTCGATGCCATAAGAGAGCAAATCCAACAAGATAATGCAAAGTATCTGGGGAAACTCCCTATCTTCAAAAAAAGTACCTATTACTTGGCCGGATATATGTATGCTTCTCGGAAAACGGATTTCGATACTTTACAGAAAAACATGACAGAAGTCTTCCAATCAGACAATGAACAAAAACTGAGAGGAATGAATTTTCCGAATAAGGTAACCGAAATCGTAAAAACATACTTTGATGCAATGGTTACCAGCTTCATCGCATTTTATAACAACTTAAAGGACATTGACAAAACAGACATTGACAACCTCCTGAAAAACAAATCTTTTGATGAAGCCTACAAAAAAGAACTTGAAACAATGATTGGTAAACTTCCGGATATAGAAGATTAATTATGACAAAAGCAAAGAAGCTCATAGAAGTAGCAATGCCGATTAAGGAAATCTCGGCAGAAAGTGTACGCGACAAATCCATCCGTCATGGACATATTTCCACCTTGCATCTGTGGTGGGCCCGTCGGCCATTGCCTGTATGTCGGGCAGTAATATTTGCAAGTCTGGTACCTGATCCGCTGGATCTTGAGTGCCCTCAAGCATTCCGTGATGCCGTGCAAGATCTGCTGGCCAATAATCCGCTTTATGCCCCTTATCCAGATATTCCCTATACATCTATCTATGACCCGATGCCTGACAACCTTCGCAACCGACTGTTGATGTTTATCGGGAAGTTCTCACCTGCCTGTCAAAAAAATATGCTGGCTGGAAAAACAACTCCTTCCAAGGACCAAGTGCAAGAAGGATGCCTGATAAAATGGGAAAGTAAAAATGACCCTACGGTGCTTCGTCTGGCTCGTTTGCTGATATGGATAGCCTACAATTCCGAACTACGTCCTGAAGCCACATACACAGACTTGGCTGTAGAATTTGATGAAGCTTCTAAAGCCATCACGAACACTGAGACTGCATTGTATTACACGCCAAACCGACATCTCGCTTCTCCAGAGGTAACAGCCAAAGAAGCAGCCTTACAAGAGGCTATCGAGAAATTCCAGAACCGGATGCCCAGCGTATTCGATCCTTTTGCCGGTGGTGGCGCCATACCCTTGGAGGCAGCTCGTTTGGGATGCCGTTCTTTCGGTAACGACATCAACCCCGTAGCGCATATCATTGAAAAAGGTTCGGTAGAGTTTCCTCAAAAATACGGAAAACCTATCACCTACACTCACGAGGAATTTATGACTTTATATGGCAAAGAAGGAGTAAAGTTGTATACCGAAAATTTTGGAGGAATGCCTACGGGCAATATAGAAATACCCAATAGATTGTCTTTTGATGTAGAATATTATGCCAAAAAGTTACTAGCCATGACTGAGGCCGAAGTGGGACATCTTTATCCTGCGGACGAAAAAGGAAACAAACCTATAGCCTATTATTGGGCACGGACAGCTACGTGTTCTAATCCTTCTTGCAGAGCAGAAGTTCCTCTGCTAAAGCAGTTTTATTTGGCAAATACAAAATCGAAAAAGGTGTATCTGAATCCTATCATCCATGGTACTGATATTCAGTTCGAAATAAAAGAAGGAAGTTATGACGAGAAAGCCTTGCCAGGATGGAATAAAACAGGAAATCTCATATGCCCCTGTTGTGGTAGCATCACAACTTCTAAACAAGTTAGGGACATTCAGTAAATAATATAAAATTAGCCAACTAATT
>FR887748.1 GCA_000432735.1 Bacteroides sp. CAG:443 | reverse complement strand
TAAAAAACTATATTTTTAGGATAATGCTGGGGTTTGGATAACAGGTTATCTGCAAGGTTACTTGTCAGGAAAAGCAATATGCCGACCTGGTAGTAACTGATGAAGAAGGAAATGTATACGATGCAGAACATCCGCTGGTTATCAAGGGTAGCGGACTGACAGACAATGCATACGACATCGTGTACACGACTATCAAAGTGGAATCGGAAAAGACGGTCGGTATCCCTGAAAAACCGGACTGGATCAAGGCTCAGGCTTCTACTGAAACTCCGGGAGTATTCCAGCTGACATTCGACAAGGCTTCGGGCATTTCTGTAATCAACTCTTTCAACAATGCAGACGACAAGCTGGTCATCGCTACAAAAGATAAGAAACAGCAGATAGAAATTCCGGTTTCTTACGAAGGATTGAGAGAAAATGTGATTACTTTCAAGGAAACAGACCTGTCGTTCACAAAGAACCACATGACACTGGATCACAACTCTACTTACTTCTCTGTATCCAACTCTATGACAGGAGAAGAAACTACTTACTCGCTGCCGCTTACACTGACTGTAGACCAGGTAAGAAACGGTGAGTTCAGTTACATCATCGGTCGCGTAGATAGAGAAGAAATTTATCCTAACTACTATTCATATACTTACGACTTCGATGCAACGGGTCTGGATAGCTGGGTTAAGGTAAGCATCAACAATAAGAACGTTTCTCTGGATGTTGACAAGCTGACAGGAGATACAGAAAGAGGTGCCATCGTACTGTTGATTTCTAAAGACTTCTGCGACAAGTACAAAGGACACTACAACGATATGCTGCTGGACGAAGAAGGATACTTCAGCTCAACTTATCAGGACAATGTGATGGTTAGCTTCACACAGGTTCCTGAAAAGAAAGTGACCAGCCTCCAGCTCAAGGGTTATGTAATGATGAACGGTACTTTGACTCCGTTCGAAAAGGTACCTGACGATGCAGCCATGATCCGTGACTCAAGCGACCCAATGTTCGAATATGCCGACAAGATGACTCCGAATTTCTGGTATGTATCGGCCGACAAGTCTGTACTTCAGAACGGAAACAAGATCTATCTGGAAGTAGTAGGTGATATTCCTTCAGGTTACAACGTTGGAATCATGAACAACTGGGCTTGGAAAAATACTCAGGCAACCAGCGAAACCATCGACGGCAAGACATACATCGTTGTTTCAGGTCTGCCTACACAGGAACAGATCAACGAACAGCCTGTCATGACCGTAGGTGTAGCTAACTTCGATACGATGGATATTTTAATTGAATGTGGAATTCAAGTTTGGTTATAATTACATAATTGGTTATAATGAATAAACTACAATTTAATATAGTAAAACTACTGTTTGTATCACTCATAGCCGTGTTCTCGGGCATGGCTATGAGCGGATGCTCTGACGATGAAGAAGTGAACCAGAGCCAGTACGGCTATGTTCAGTTCAAGCTCTACAAGGAGGCATCGTACAACAACGGAACAGAAGCTGCCACTCAGAGCGCTGCAACACGTGCTGCGGTCGATAGTCTGGGTGAAGCAAAGAAAATTGAGGTGGAAATGCTGTACAACGGTACCAGCATTACACAGACTTTGGTGCTGAATGCTTACAACGATGAAAACGCGGAATACGGACTGCGCAGCGACAAGTTGCAGTTGCTGGTGGGCGACTACAAGATCGTAGGATACAGAATCTACGACAAGCTGGACCAGGTTATCACCGGTATATCGGCCGATGCCGACGAGATGTTTACTGTCGTTCCTTCCGGACTGACAGTAAAAGACCTGACCATCGACGCACAGGCCAGAGGTTCTGTCAAGTTCAAGCTGGAAAAGCAGTTGCCTCAAACACGTGCCAACAGCGAAGGTTATCTGTTCAGCGACATCCAGCTGGCTACTATTCAGGTACAGAACACCTTCAGCCAGGTGACTTACAAGTTCGAAAAGCTGAAAGCCAGATACGAAGAAGAATATGAACTGACAAACCCCGACAGCGAAAACGACAAGTACAAAGATCACGGGGTAGCTTACTGCGACTCTGCCGTATGGTTGCCTGCCGGTGACTATAAGGTGATTTCGTATACTGTATACACCAAACAGGGTGTCACAGAAACCGAACTCGAAACACAGGCTGTCAGCGGTGAAACATTTACCGTAAAAGACAACCAGCTCACCGAGTATGCCATCGTACCGGTACTGGTATCGGAAACAGCCGAAAACATCAAGGACTATCTGGCCCTGAAGGAAATCTGGGACAAGATGGGAGGAAAGAACTGGAGCTACTACGGAGATACTTATCCGCAGGGTGCTAACTGGAACTTCAATAAGGATATCGACATGTGGGGCGACCAGCCGGGAGTAACACTCAACAGCAACGGTCGTGTCACTTCTCTTTCTTTGTCTGGATTCGGTGCGTCGGGCAAACTGCCGGATGCTATCGGACAGCTGACTGAACTGCGTATCCTGGCGCTGGGTTCACACGATGAAACATACGGTGGAACATTGTTCGGTCCCCAAGGCATACAGCCTGACATGAGCGAAGCCAAACGCAACGAAATGCGTATGGACTACAAGAAGCATTTCCTCGACAGAGATGTACGTGCCAACTTGTCGGAAATGTTGCAGTGGACAATAGACAACTATACTTCTCCGAGCAACAAGATCAAGAAGAATAGCCGTATCTCGAAGAAGGATACTCAGATCGGTATATTGACCAACGGCATCACCGGTGTATCGAAGGCTGTCATGCGCCTGAAGAACTTGCAGCAGTTCTACATTGCCAACTCTCCTATCAAGTGCGAAGATATTTGTACCAGCTGGACAGATCCTCAATCGGCGTACGCACAGGAATATGAGAAGGAAAATCTGAGCTGGTCTGACATGACCAACCTGACCGACGTGGAACTTTACAACTGTGTGAACTTGGTTCGTCTGCCGCTCGACATGATCGGTAACTTGCCCGAATTGCAGTTGCTGAACGTTGCCTGCAACCAGAACATCACCGGCGCTCAGCTGAGAGAAGACTGGTCGAAACTGTGCGACATGCCTGCCGGACCAAGACTTCAGATTCTCTACATGGGATACAACAACCTCGAAGAGTTCCCGGATGACGCACAGCTGCACAAGATGGTTAAGTTCAAGATGCTGGACTGTACTACCAACAAGGTACACACCCTGCACTCATTCGGAACGGACATCAAGTTGTCTACCCTGTATCTGGATAACAACAAGATTACTTCTATCCCCGATGACTTCTGTGCATTTACCAACGAGGTAGAAACATTAGGTTTCTCTTACAACGAACTGACTGAGGTTCCGAACATCTTCAACGCGAAGTCTATCTACATCATGAGCAGCGTAGACTTCTCGCACAACAAGATTACCGGATTTGCCGGCGGCGACGATAACTTCAAGGGTATCAACGCATACACGGTTTCACTGTCGTACAACAAGCTGAAGAACTTCCCGAAAGCACTGTTCAAGTCGGGCTCTCCTATCCAGACTCTGGACCTGACAGCCAACGAACTGACCGAAGTGAAGGAAGGCGACATGCAGGGCCCGAACGCTCATCTGCTGCAAACCATCGACTTGCGTTTCAACAAGCTGACCAAGCTGTGCGATGACTTCCGTGCCACAAACATTCCTTACCTGAGCGGTATCGACCTGAGCTATAACTCGTTCTCACAGGTACCTCCTCAGCCGTTGAACTGTAGCGAACTGAAGGCTTTCGCTATCCGCTACCAGCGCAACGAAAAAGGTGAACGTACCCTGCGCGACTGGCCGGTAGGTATTACTCAGTGCCCGAGCCTGGTACAGTTGCAGATTGGTTCGAACGATATTCGTAAAGTGGACGAAACCATGACACCGTACATCTGGATTCTCGACATCAAGGACAATCCGAACATCTCCATCGACCTTTCGGGTGTCTGCTCGGCTATTCAGGCCGGTATGTATTACCTGTTCTACGACAAGACTCAGGATATCCGCGGATGCGACATTTTAGGAATAGAACGATAATTAAAGAACAAAGGAAATATAACTGATTATGAAAATTATAAATCGATTGATACTTGGACTGGCTGTTTTCGCTGGAATCACAACATCGTGTAAGGAAGACGATGACGTGAACATCCCGGGCGGACTCTCGCTCGACGTGGAGGAAATCACGGTGGGACCCGAAAAGTCATTCAAAGAAATTATGGTCAAGGCAGATGTCAACTGGCAGGCCAGCAGCTCTACGCCGTGGATATCTGTATCGCCCGCCAACGGAACAGGAAGCGCAACCTGTGAGCTGAATATCGACTCTACACTGACCTACACGGCACGTACCGCACAGATACGTTTCAGCCCTGCGGGCAATGAGGCGAAAATCCTGAAGGTAACTCAGTTCGGTTTCGGAAAACAGATCATTCTCGACAAGCCGGAAGTGGAACTGGAAAACTCCGACATCGAAGACAACCGTTACTTCGACGTAAACATTTCTACCAACGTGCAGTTTGCCATCGAAGGGGTAGAATATTCGTTTGCCGAAGAAGTGCCGGCCGATGAGAAAGAAGGCATGAGTGCTTCCGATAAAGCCGACTGGCTGACATTGCCGAAAGAAGAAGACTTGAACGTGAACCTCGATCGTGGTTCGCGTCCGCGCTCGGTAAAAGCAAGATTCAAATGGAACATGAACGCCGTACCTTATACTCGTGTGGCTAAAGTCAAGCTGGTACCCAAGAACAGCGAAGACCAGCTGGTAGACAGCGACGGTAATGAGATTGATGCAGTATACCTCACCGTAACTCAGAAACCGGCTATCCGCATCGAAGACAACCGCGCAGGCGACTCTATCTCTATCGTCCTCATCACGCAGAAGGTACAGTGCATGTATTCACTCGACGTGAGCGAGAACATGCGTAACTGGTCCGACGTAACTCTGTGGGAAGAAACCGACGAAGACCTGCCCGAAGCTGCTGCCGTAGGACGTGTCCGTTCGCTTTCTATCGCCATGATCGATACCAAGGAAACATTGCCGCAGGAAATCAAGAACCTGAAGTATCTGGAATCATTCAACATCCAGAGCAATACCAACCGTCAGGATCGTGAAATCGTACTGGGCCCGGAAATCTGTGAATTGAAGCACCTCAAGAAGCTTTCCATCACATCATACGGTCTGGTAGAGCTGCCCGAAGAATTTGTCAAACTGGGAGGAGCTTCCGACAAGAGCTATGTCGGTCTGGAACAGCTCGGACTGGAAAGCAACAACTTCGCTTCGCTGAGCAAGGTAACCAGCATCGTCAACAAGGAAAACTTCCCGAAACTGAAAGTACTGAAGCTGTCGGGATGCAGACGTAACGATACCATGCTCGACATGTCGCAGATGGAAAGCGGATATAAGTGGAAAGGCAAGCACATCGGTATGTATGTAGACCTCGACAAGTCGAGCGACAAGAACGAGTTCATGAAGCTGATGGAATGGGATACCCTCGAACAGTTGCAGTTGTCTTACGGATTCATCGAAGGCGAACTGCCTACCGACGAGGAAATGATGGCTAAGTTCGGAAACTACAGCCAGTACGCCAGCCAGCATCCTGATGCCGACGTATGCACACTGCTGGCCGATACCTGCCAGTGGCTGAAGACATCCGACAAGGCAGTGACCGTAAAATACGATGGCGGCGAGTTCTCGGTAAAAGGTACCGACGTACCGTGCGTACTTCCTAACACCAAGGTGTTCTACATCAACCTGAACTTCCTGACAGGCAAGCTGCCTAACTGGATTATCTTCCATCCGTACCTGATCGACTGGTATCCGGAATCGATGGTGTTCCAGCAGGAAGGAGGAAAGAACTCAGACGGCGTAGAAGTTGGATTCAACGAGGTTCCTATGGACTTCGACTATTTCTACGGAAAACAGGCCAACGACCCGAATGCCGCATTCCCGAAATATTTCGGAAAATATGTACTTGAGGAAGAAACATCAGGAGAATAACACGTAATTTTAATACTTAAACTAGAATGAAGAAAAGATATATATATATTGCTACACTTGCTTTGTTTCTGGGTGCATGTTCGGACAACGAGCTGGAACAGACTTATACTTCGGAACAAAATACAGAAATATATATACCGGCTGATGCTCAGCCCGGAGAACTCATTATCAAATTCAAACCGGAGATGGAAGATATTCTTGACCAGGCTATGACTCGTGCGTCAAGAAGCGGAGCGGCAATGACCCGCTCCGGCATCCCCTCTACCGATGAAGTGCTCGACATACTGGGCGGATACCATTTCGAACGTGTATTCCCGGTAGACAGCAAGAACGAGGCTCGTACCCGTGCGGCAGGACTGCACCTGTGGTATCTGGTGAAATTCGACGAGAACGTCGACCTGCACGAGGCTGCACGCCAGTTGTCGAAACTGGGCGACATCAGCCACGTTCAGTGCAATCACCGCATCAAGAAGGCATACAACTCGGATGAGAAGCGAGTATATGTCAGCGAAAACGCACTGAACCAGACTCGGTCTACCTTCGCAGCGATGCAGAACACTCCCAACGACCCAGGCTTCCCCTTCCAGTGGAACTACAACAACACCGGTGACTATGCCTTCGAAAACCAGAATGTGGACATCAATCCGCTGTATACGGCAGAAGCTACTCCGGGATGCGACGTGAACTGCCTGAATGCATGGGAGAAATGTACAGGCGATCCTTCCATCATCGTGGCTGTGCTCGATGAAGGTGTGATGTATACACATCCCGACCTGAAAGACAATATCTGGGTAAACGAAAGTGAAACGTTGGGCAGCAAGAAAGATGCCGACGGAAACGGCTACAAGGGCGACAAGTACGGCTACAACTTCGTAACCGATTCTGGTGATATCACCTGGAACGACGTAAACGATACCGGACACGGTACACACGTTGCCGGAATCATTGCAGCCGTAAACAACAACGGACAGGGTGTCTGCGGTATCGCAGGTGGTTCGGGCAAGCAGGACGGTGTGAAAATCATGTCACTACAGGTATTTGCCGGAAACTCGGGCGTAACACTCGACATGGAGGCTAAAGCCATCAAATATGCGGCCGACAACGGTGCTGTCATCATCCAGTGCAGCTGGGGTTACAACTCTGGTCTGGCAAACCCGATGGACGGATATACTCCGGGCCCGGCAACCGAAAAGGAATGGGAAGAAGCCTATCCGCTGGAAAAGGAAGCACTCGACTACTTTATCAACAATGCCGGTTCGCCTAACGGTGTAATCGACGGAGGTCTGGCTATCTTTGCTGCCGGCAACGAGTATGCTGCTGTTCCGGGTTATCCGGGTGCTTACTCCAAGTGTATCAGCGTAGCAGGTACGGCTGCCGACTTCACTCCGGCATCTTATACCAACTACGGTCCGGAAGTAGCTATCAGTGCTCCGGGCGGCGACCTGGAATATTACGGTAGAATCGGCGAAAGCGATGAAGAATATTTCGACTCTTCTTTCACGCTTGCCGATGCGCAGGGTTCTATCCTGTCTACCCTCATCCGCAACGGACAGCCTGCCTACGGCTACATGGACGGTACTTCCATGGCTTGTCCGCACGTATCGGGCGTAGCGGCTCTGGGTCTGTCGTATGCCGTAAAACTGAGAAAGCACTTCAAGGCGCATGAGTACATCGAACTGCTGAAGGAATCATCGCAGGAAATGTACACCGGCTACACAGGCAACAAGATTTACCACATGAACCACAACATTGCCGGAACAGCCATCACCAAGATGTCTTTGCCTTCATACAAGGACAAGATGGGTGCCGGACTGGTAAATGCAGGCAACTTGTTGAACGAAATCGAAGGCAACGGCTCGGAAATGATCGTACCGAACGTATACGTAGGTCTTGAGAAAGTTGAGTCAATCGACCTGGCACGCTATTTCGTAAACGGTGAATCGCTGACTTACACTTGCACCATGGCCGATACTTCCATCGCTACGGCAAGCGTAAACGGTACGGTTCTGACTGTAACCGGTATCAAGGCAGGTATCACCAAGCTGACAGTAAGCACAAGCAACGGAAAATCGCAGACTGTAACGGTTACCGTTCGCAAGGGAGCAAACGACAACGGTTGGATGTAATCATAAGGTAATTCATTAATGAAACTATTCGAATCGATCAGATTAACGATACTGAGTGCACTGATGTGCTGCCCCGGGCTGCTGATGGCCCAGGGCGCGCATCCGCTCACCCGTCAGGAGATAGACTCGCTGCTCAATCCCTCGCTGCTGAAGGGAGCGGATAAGCTGCTGGAGTTTGAACGGACGGTAATCAATCTTGGCGAAATGACGGAAGACGATGCACCCGTTACGGTGAAGTTCGCTTTCCGGAATGCCGGTACACAGCCGGTAGTCATTACCAAGATACATACCGACTGCGGATGTACCGCTGCCCAGACAGACAAGTTGCAGATACAGCCGGGAGAAAAAGGTTCCATCAGCGTAACCTATACGCCCAAGAACCACCCGGGAACCATCGATGCCAACACGTTTGTATACTCTTCTCTCTCAGACAAACAGCCGCTGGCAAAACTGGTGCTGCTGGGCAATGTACAGCCGGGCGGTGACGAATGGAGCCGCTATCCGTACGCCATGGGCAAACTGAGACTGAAACAGAACAAGGTGACATTCCGGATTGCCACCGGAGGAAACGGCAGACAGACGGAAAGAATCTTGTGCGGCAACAGCGGCACGACAGACCTGAAGCTATCCGTCATGAACCTGCCCCGCTATGCGACATTCAAGACGGAACCCGAAGTCATCAAGCCGGGACAGGAAGCCGACATCGTGATAAGCATCGACGCTTCGAAGATGACCGGAAAGACCAAAAGTTTCAAAGCTCCCCTGATTCTCGACGGAGTGACAGGACGGCCAAGTGACCGTACCCTCACCCTGGAAGTTAATTTAACCGATAAGTAAATAGTAAAAAACAACAGATAGCATGATGAAAAAGAAAATAGTAAACATATTGATGTTGCTGGTCATTTCGCTGATGACTTTCTCTTGTAGCAAAGACGAAGTGGTGACCGAACAGCCGCTCGAAGTGAATCCTATCACGATGCAGGGAACATGGAAACTGGCAGAACTGAACGGCGAACAGTTGCCGGAAGATTTCTATATCTACGTGGTGTTCGACCGCAAAGGAAACTTTGAAATGTACCAGAAGCACGACAGCATGTATCCGCGCTACATCACCGGTACTTATTCTATCGAAAAGGATGCCCACTACGGATACATCCTTAGCGGAGAATACGACTACGAAAACGGCGACTGGAACAACAAATATGTCGTAACCGATCTGCTGGAATCCGGTTCAATGATATGGACCGTAAAAGACGGCGATGAGGTTTCGAAATATGTACGCGTAGACGAGGTACCTGAGGAAATAATCAAGGCTGCCAAGGTAGACGAGGACGAAGAATAATAGCTCTCTAATCTCCTGATAACGGATACCAATATATCCCCCGAAAGTCTTTTGAAAAGGGACTTTCGGGGGATTTTTTATTCTGCAAAACGAGCCTGCTCGCGTGCATACCCAATCACGAACGATTGTCAGGGGGCACGAACATAAACGGTATTATGAGAAAACTTCTTTGTATAAACAGAGAATATGAAGGCCCCAAAGCTGTTAGAACGCAACAATACGAAAGCCAACGGTATTGAAGTCACAACCTCATAGATACCAAACAGGACTAACTCCCTGATGAGGCAATATAAAAAACAAAGGGACTATATAAACACTCCATTTTATGTCCAGTTTGAAATCAGAAGGGGGCGTAAAGACAAAGAAAAGAGGCTGTCTCAAATTGAAATATAAT
>FR887747.1 GCA_000432735.1 Bacteroides sp. CAG:443 | reverse complement strand
TTCTGTTGCATTTGCAAGTTGAATTCAGCATAAGAAGAGCGAAGAGTTTGTCGAAACGCTGGAAGACGTAGAAGTTTACAGAATACAGCTGACCGATTTGAGGCATTTGTTTGAAACCAATCTGGAGTTCTGCAACTGGGGAAGAATCATTCATCAGAATGAATACCGGCGGTTGCACCGGAGTCATAAGGAGCGGCTGACACTTCCCGCCAAAGAACGGTATGAAGAGTTTCAGAAACAGTTCCCATACGTTTGCCAGCGGACGAACTTGGGATACATTGCCTCTTATTTGGGAATTACCTTGTCGACGCTGAGCCGGTTGCGGTCGAGTGAGAACGATAGAAGTCTGTAGCAGCCGATTTTGATGTAGGACAACTTTTTATTGGCTGATAGGTGTTAACTTTGTTTGGTGATTAACCGAAACGAATTTTTGTCTAATTAAAAATAGTAATCATGCAACAATTAAAAGCATCTGCAGCCTTTTCTGATACAAAGCCTCATTACGACCTGCTTGACGGCTTACGTGGAGTAGCTGCTATCTTGGTCTTATGGTATCATATTTTTGAAGGGTATGCTTTTGCGGCTAATGCCCCCATCATCGAAAACCCTAATCATGCATATTTGGCCGTGGACTTCTTTTTTATCTTGTCCGGATTTGTTATCGCTTATGCGTATGACGACCGCTGGGGAAAATCAATGTCTTCCGGCAATTTCTTTAAGCGTCGTTTGATTCGTCTGCATCCCATGGTTGTGATGGGAGCTGTATTGGGAGTAATTACCTTCTTAATACAGGGTAGCGTGCAGTGGGACGGAACACATGTTGCTACGTCGGCTGTGATGATTGCCCTATTGTGTGCCATGTTCTTTATCCCTGCCGTGCCGGGTTGCAGTTACGAAATACGTGGAAATGGCGAAATGTTTCCGTTGAATGGTCCTGCATGGTCGCTTTTCTTCGAGTATATAGGTAATATTCTGTATGCATTGTTTATTCATCGTTTCAGCAACAAAGCATTGGCTGTGTGGACGGCTGTCATGGGAATTGGCTTAGCCTTCTTTACACTGACTGATTATTCGGGTTACGGCTCGCTCGGAGTAGGATGGACACTCGATTCTGTCAATTTTATCGGAGGCTTGTTGCGTATGCTTTTCCCCTTCAGTCTGGGTATGCTGGTATGCCGTTATTTTAAACCCGTGAAGATTCGTGGCGCATTCTGGATTTGTTCGCTGGTGTTGATAGGCCTGTTTTACGTACCGTTTATTCCGGGCTTGGAACCCATCTGCTACAACGGCGTGTTTGAAATGGTGTGCATTATGATTGTTTTCCCGATACTGGTATGGTTGGGTGCCTCCGGTTCTACCACCGATACGATTTCCTCTTCCGTATGTAAGTTTTTGGGCGATATATCTTTCCCCGTTTATATCATTCACTATCCTTTCTATTACTTGTTCTATGCGTGGCTGATAAAGAACCAGTATTTTACTTTCGGGGAAACATGGATTGTTGCCATTCTGTTGATGGCGGGTAATATAATTTTAGCCTACCTGTGTCTGAAGTTATACGATGAACCGGTGCGGAAATATCTTGCAAAACGTTTCATGCATAAAAGACAGCAGGCAGGCCGTCAGCGTTGACTTTATTTATTGATTTAGAGGACTATCTGATTCGTTTCATCCGCAGTCGGAGGCTGTTGGTTACTACCGAAACCGAGCTGAAGGCCATGGCTGCACCGGCAATCATCGGGTTCAGCAAGAATCCCGTGAAGGGATAAAGTATGCCGGTTGCGATGGGAATACCTATCAAATTATAGATAAACGCCCAGAATAGGTTCTCGCGAATGGTACGTACGGTGAGCACCGAAAGCCGGATAGCCTCACTTATTTTTGTCAGGTCGGAGGATATAATAGTCATCTTTGCCACATCCATGGCGATGTCGCTTCCTTGTCCCATGGCGATACTCAGGTCGGCCTGGGCAAGAGCGGCGCTGTCGTTGATACCGTCGCCTACCATGGCTACATGTTTTCCTTCCGCTTGAAGCTGCTTGATATACTCCGATTTCTGCTGAGGCAACACTTCTGCGTGGAATTCGGCAATACCGGCTTCCGAAGCAATCCGACGGGCAGTCTGCTCGTTGTCGCCCGTCAGCATGACAACCGAAATACCTCTTTGTTGTAACTCGGCGATGGCCTTCTTCGATGTTTCCTTTATCCGGTCGGCAATGGCACAAGTCGCCAGTGCCTGCTGCTCGTCGGCAAACCAGATGACGGTCTTGGCTTCCTGTGCGAAAGCTTCAGCCTTTGCCAAGAGGATAGGAGAGATAGCGATTCCCTTTTCGGTAAGCATCCGGCGATTCCCGGCGTAATACGTCTTGCCGTTACAGCTTGCTTTTACACCTTGTCCCGTGATGCTTTCGAAGCCCGTCAGCAACATGTCTTGTCCCTTTTCGGAATCTAATCGTGACAAAGCCTGTACCACAGCTGTAGCCAGCGGATGTTCGGAATGCTTTTCCAGTCCCAGGAAGATACGTTGCATATCAGCACTCTCCGTTTTCCAGATAATGTCTGTCACCACAGGCTTCCCTTCCGTTATGGTTCCCGTCTTGTCGAGTACAATCGTATCTATCTTTTTGGCTATTTCCAGACTTTCGGCATCCTTGATCAGTATACCGCTTTCGGCCCCTTTGCCGATACCCACCATAATAGCCGTAGGGGTAGCCAGTCCCAAAGCACACGGGCAGGCGATGATCAGTACAGTAACGGCTGCCAGCAGTCCGTGCGTAAAGCCGTTCTCCGCCAGTACAATCCACGCAATGAAAGTCAGCACGGCAATCGTCATGATGGCAGGAACGAATACGGCTGCAATTTTGTCGACCAGCTGCTGTACGGGGGCCTTGCTTCCCTGAGCTTCCTGTACCAGATGAATAATGTGAGAAAGCATCGTGTCGGCTCCCACTTTTTCCGCCCGAAACCGGAAACTTCCTTTCTGGTTGATGGTTCCGGCATACACTTTTGCTCCGGCCGCTTTCTGAACAGGGATAGGTTCACCGCTCAGCATACTCTCGTCTACGAAGGAACTTCCCGTGGTTACGGTACCATCCACGGCGATACGTTCGCCCGGTTTCACGACAATCATGTTGCCGGGAACAATCTGTTCAATGCTCACTTCCCGTTCGCCGGTTCCGTCGTCGAGGATAACCGTATGAGGCTGTAGTCCCATCAGTTTCTTGATGGCAGCCGATGTATTGCCTTTGGCACGTTCTTCCAGTGTGCGTCCCAGCAGGATGAAGGCGATAATCACGCTGGCTGCTTCAAAGTACACATGCGGAGTCACTCCCCTTGACAGCCAGAAATCGGGGAAAAACAAGTTGAACAAGCTAAACAGGTAAGCAATTCCGGTGCTGTTTGCCACCAGCGTATCCATGTTGGCCGAACGATGTTTCAGCAGTTTCCAGGCATTGACATAGAAGCCGCTTCCCAGCCAGAACACCACTGGAGTCGATAATATCCACATGATATAGTTAGCGTATGGCATATCCATGAAAAACATGCCGATAATGGCGACAGGGAGCGATAGGATAATAGCCCATGTCGTACGGAATTTCAGTTGCTTGTAGTGAGCGTCGTGTGCATCTTTAGCCTCTTTCTCGGCTTCCTTGGCCGTGTCAATCAGCAAGTCGAACCCTGCTTTTTGTACAGCCTGCTTCATTGTTTCTGGCGAGCAGAGCGACGGATCATATTCTACGGTGGCAATAGCTGCCGCCAGATTCACGTTGGCCGAATGCATTCCTTCCTGACGGTTCAGTGTTTTGCTTACACGCGCAGCGCAGGCGGCACAACTCATGCCCAGTACGGGAAATGTCTGTTTTACTATTTGTTGATTTGCCATTGTTCTTTTCTTTTGATTCTGATGCAAAGATACAGTGGCAGACCTTTATGTATGTTATAAAATTATGGATATGATTTATACGATTTGGTCCAGCCCTTTGCGGAGATGTGTTTTCTGCTTTTTAAATTCGCTGGGTGTAATTCCGGTAATGCTTTTGAACTGGCTGCTTAGGTGGGCTGCACTGGAGTAGTTCAACAGAGCAGCTATTTCGTTGAGCGACAGTTCGTCGTATACGAGCAGCTCCTTTACACGTTCTATTTTTTGCAGGATGAAATATTTTTCGATGGTGATTCCGTTGGTTTCCGAAAATACTTTGCTCAGGGAGCTGTAGTCGTGGTGGAGCTTTTCGGAGAGATAATCCGACAAGTTCACCTTCAGTTCTCCATTGCAGTTGTGTACCAACTGGATCATTTCTTGCTTGATTTGCTCTATCAACCTGTCGCGTTTATCGTCTATCAGTTCAAATCCCACTGCTTCCAGTGCCTGACGGATACGCTCCAGATCAGCTTTCTCCGGGGTTTCCTGAATAAGGACTTTACCTAATTCGATGTGTAGGACAGTAAAACCTAACTTGCCGAGCAGGTCTTGTACAACCATAATGCAGCGGTTGCACACCATGTTTTTAATATAGAGCGTTGTATTGTTCATGCGATTTTGAAATATTTCTGCAAAATAAAACGTTTCAAGATGAATATATGCTGTTTTATTGAATTTTCTTTTGTTAAAAGAACCATAATGTTTCTTTTTTTGTTCTTATCTTATACTTTTGCCGATTAAATAAAAAAACAGAATAGGATATGAGAAAAATGCTTTGTCCGCAGTGCAAGATTGCTGCCATGTATGTAAAGAATGAAGCAGGCGACCGCCGTCTGGTATATGTTGTTGAAGGAGGAGAGGTAATACCTAAAAATCCTGAAGAGTCGCTCGACGGATTCGATGTGAGCGAAGTATTCTGTCTGGGCTGTTCATGGCACGGGAGTCCGAAGAAATTGGTTCGCTATTGAAAACTTTAGTCGTTAAATAAACCGTGTTCCTATAGTTTGGCAAAAAGAAACTAAAAGGGCATTTTTACTGTTAGTTTGATTGAATGATCAGACTTTTTCTATCTATGGCTTTTGAGGATTTTCCGTAAATAGAGAGAAATGTTAATGATCGACCTGTATCTGTTTCGGATTTTTGCAAGCTAAATCCCCATAAAGGTTAAAAGTAATCTTTCTGTTAAAGCTTGTGGAAGTAAAAATGACCTGTTGTTTCATCAAAAAGATGCCGAGGTTTTTATAAAACCTCTCGTTGTTTTATCTAAAATCTCAGCATGTTTTATGTTGAAGCAGAAATCAGGCTAAAATTTTCTGTTTTTGCTTCTGGAATTTCTTTTAAATGAAATAGATTGCTTTTGTCGTTATGCTATTAAAACAGGCAAGAAATCTTCTATCTGTGATGAGATTGTGCTTTGTTTTATGAATAATGTTTCTTGATAAAAGAAATAACTGTCTATCTGGATTCCGGAGAAGCGGTGAGAATCTGATTTTTAGCAGCCGACTTGATCCTTCCCCGGATTTTGCAATAATAGAGAAATCAGCATGTCATTTTGACAAAAAGTAATTTTCAGTTGCATGGGTTTGGAAAGCAGCATGCCGTAGTTTTTGTTATGCAGCACGACTGGTCATTCTGTAATGATGGCTTCTTTTCCGTTCATGCTGACCTTCTTTTCGGCTACCAGTTCCGATAAGGCTCGTGCCAGCGAAGGACGTGCTACTCCCAGAATGAAGGCCACTTCCTGCTGGTTGTCTATGCGTTTATTGATTTTCAGGTAATTCAGCAGACGCGATTTCAGGCTTTGCAGGGCGAATTCATTCAATTTTTTGCTTAAGAAAAGACTCCGGTCGGAAATCATTCCGATAAAATTCTTCATGATGACGGGCTGGCTGTGCATGAATTCCAGAAAATAGTTCTTGTCGAGTACCAGCACTTCACAGCTTTCCAGCACTTCGATGTTTACCGGAAAACGGTTTTCCGATGCGAATATAAAGGCTGGAGCGAGCACTTCAGGGGCACTAATCCGGTCGATGGTGACTTGTTTTCCTTCCGCATTTTCCATTTGTGCCCGTACGTTTCCTGTACATAATATATAAAGCGAACGGCAGGGATCTCCCTGACGGGCAATGAAGTCGCCTTCTTTGTAGCGACGGACACTGTTAGGAGCTTCGGAAAGCAACTGTCGGGCTGCTGCTTCGGATATTCCCTGAAATAAGGGAAGCTGCAAAAGTTGTATAGCGTTCATTTAGTCTTCATTTAACGATTATTCAGAATGGCTGTAACATAGGTTACAGTTATTGCCGGCCGAAAGCGGCATCTTTGCACAAACTTAATAAAAAAATCACTAATGACCATCTGAATATGGAAGGAAATATGTTTTGCTATCAGTGTCAGGAGGCAGCCAAGGGTACCGGCTGTGTACTGAAAGGTGTGTGTGGAAAGAATAGTAGTACAGCACGTTATATGGACTTGCTGCTCTTTACGGTAAGAGGCGTATCGGTGGCTGCCAGTGCTTTGCGTGAGCAGTCGGTAAAGGTGGCGGCAGAAGTCGATTCGTTTGTGACGGACGCTTTGTTTTCTACCATTACGAATGCCAATTTCGACGATGAAAGTATTTTGCGTCGGGTAGAGAAAGGAATTGCTCTGCGTGATGACCTGAAGGCTGAGGTTGCTGCACGGGGCATTACACTTCCCGAAGTAGACGAACTGGAGTGGAAAGGGGAAAAGGACTCGTTCGAGGAGAAAGCGGCTTCGGTCGGTGTGTTGCGTGAGGTAAATGAGGACTTGCGTTCACTGAAAGAACTGCTTGTTTACGGTCTGAAAGGTATGGCAGCTTATCACGAACATGCCATGCGTCTGGGGTATAACAGCGAGGAAATTCATGCGTTCATGCAGGCGGCACTGGCAAAGATTGCTGTCGGCGGACTGACTGCCGATGAATGGGTGGCGCAGGTGATGCAGGCAGGAGAAATGGGTGTCAAGGTGATGGCACTGCTCGACGAGGCAAATACGACCCGTTACGGCAATCCGGAGATTACAAAGGTGAATATCGGGGTAGGAAAGAATCCGGGTATTCTGATCAGCGGACACGACTTGCACGACATCGAGGACTTGCTGAAGCAGACCGAAGGAACGGGAGTGGATGTATATACGCACAGCGAAATGCTTCCGGCACATTATTATCCTGCTTTCAAGAAGTACAAGCATTTTGTAGGCAACTACGGAAACGCGTGGTGGAAACAGCGTGAGGAGTTTACGGCGTTCAACGGTCCGATTGTGTTTACAACCAACTGTATTGTGCCGCCGCTTTCGAATGCAACGTATAAGGAGCGTATGTTTACCGGAAACTCGACCGGCTATCCGGGTTGCAAGCACATTGAAACGGGTGCCGACGGACACAAGGATTATTCGGAAGTGATTGCGCTTGCCAAGCAGTGCCAGCCGCCTGTGGAACTGGAAACCGGAGAGATTATCGGTGGATTTGCGCACAATCAGGTGCTTCAGCTTGCCGATAAGGTAGTGGAGGCCGTGAAGAGTGGAGCCATCCGACGTTTCGTGGTAATGGCTGGATGCGACGGTCGCATGAAGAGCCGCGATTATTATACTGATTTTGCCAAGGCATTGCCGCAGGATACGGTTATCCTGACTGCCGGATGTGCCAAATACAAATACAATAAGTTGCCTTTGGGAGATATAAACGGCATTCCGCGTGTACTCGATGCCGGTCAGTGCAACGACAGTTATTCGCTTGCCGTTATCGCTCTGAAGCTGAAAGAAGTCTTCCAGTTGAACGACATCAACGAACTGCCGATTACCTATAATATTGCGTGGTACGAACAGAAGGCGGTGATTGTGCTGCTTGCCCTGCTGAGCTTGGGCGTAAAGAACATTCATTTAGGCCCTACATTGCCTGCCTTCCTCTCGCCGAATGTAGCCAAAGTACTGGTTGACACTTTCGGAATAGGAGGCATTACCACTGTCGACGAAGATTTGAAGAAATTCGGTTTGATAGGATAAAATCTGTTGCCGGCGTAGGTCTATATCCGATATTTTGCTTACCTTTGCTCATTAATTTGACACTAAAATCAGACTATATGAGCAAAGTAATTATCAATTCTTACGAAGAATTTGAAAAAATGATTGGGCAGCAGATCGGAATTTCCGACTGGCTGGAAGTAACACAGGAGCGTATCAACCAGTTTGCCGACGCTACACTGGATCATCAGTGGATTCATGTCGATGTAGAACGTGCGAAAGTGGAAAGCCCCTTCAAGAGCACAATCGTACACGGCTACCTGACGTTGTCACTGCTTCCGTATTTCTGGAATCAGATTATCGAAGTAAACAACCTGAAGATGATGGTAAACTACGGAATGGATAAGATGAGATTCGGTCAGGCTGTATTGTCGGGACAGAAAATCCGTATGGCTGCCGAACTGCATTCGTTGGTTAACTTGCGCGGAACAGCTAAGGCTGAGATTAAGTTTGCCATCGAAATTGAAGGACAGAAGAAGAAAGCACTCGAAGGTATCGCTACTTTCCTGTATTACTTCAACTGATAGACGGCATACTGGCTGTAGATATTTTGAATAGGATGATGAGATTCATTACAGGATAATCAGGTTTCTGTGGTGAATCTCATCGTTGTTTTATAGGTGTTTTGATTATGACAGAGGAACTTTGCCGGCAGTTGCGTGAGTGGGCGGAAGCCTATCATCAGGCGGATTTCATCACGAATGATCCCGTACAATTCCCGCACCGTTATGTCCGGCAGGAAGATATTGAAATAATAGGACTGCTGACTGCCGTTTTGAGTTTCGGCAATCGCCGGATGATTCTCCGTAAGGTGGACGAACTGGACGCGCTGATGGGGCATGCTCCCTTGCAGTATGTGCTTTCCAGACGCTGGGAGAATGATTTCAGTCGGGAGAACCAACGGAGCTTTTACCGGATGGTTTCGTATGCGGCATTCCGTACTTATTTCGATAAATTGTATGCGGTGTATGCGGAGAATTGTACGCTGGAGGATGCCTTGCTGGCTTTTTCGGGAAACCCGATGCAGAAGCTTTGCGCTTTTTTAGGGGTGTCCGACCGAAGTCCACAAAAGAAGCTCAACATGTTTCTGCGCTGGATGATTCGCCGCGATTCGGCTGTCGACTTTGGTATCTGGCGGCGGATGAGCCCTGCCGACCTGATTATTCCGCTCGATACGCATGTGTGCCGGGTGGCTTTCCTGCTGGGATTGATCAATAAACCTTCTTTTTCGTTGTCGGCTGCGCGGTGTATTACGCAGGCACTGGCAGAAGTGTTTCCCGGCGATCCGTGTCTGGGCGACTTCGCACTTTTCGGTTATGGAGTGAATCATCCTGAATTAACAGATAACTTACCATGATAAAGATATTGGCTACAAGCGACTGGCATCTGGGGAATACCTTCCACGGCTTCGACCGTCAGGAGGAACATGCCGATTTTCTTCGGTGGCTGCTCGGTGTCGTCGAACAGAAAGCTCCTGATGCCTTGCTGGTGTCGGGCGATATATTCGATTCGAGTAATCCTTCGGCTGCCTCTCAGGAGTTGTATTACAGTTTTCTCGATACGCTGACTCAGCGTTTCCCACAGTTGCAGACGATTATCATTGCCGGAAACCACGACTCGGCTGCACGGCTTGAGGCACCTCGTCTGATGCTGGAAAGGCATCGGGTCTATGTGCGCGGGCTGATACGCAGGCAGGAGGAAGGTGACTTCTTGCCGGACGATTTGTTGTTGACTGTCTGTTCGGCGGCGCATCCGGAAGAACGTGCCTGGGTGCTTGCGGTGCCTTACCTGCGTGATGGGGACTTTACCCGCGGAATGAGTTACGGAGAGGGTGTAGGAGAGTTCCTGCGTCGGGCGATTGAGGCGGCGAATCTCCGGCGTGACCGGAACAAGGAGGCGCTGATTCTGATGGCTCATTTATATGCAACGGGGAGTGAAATTGCCGAAAACTCTTCGGAGCGTATCGTGATAGGGGGCTCGGAAATGGTGAGTCTGGATGAAATGGGTGAGAGCGTTACATTGGCTTTACTGGGACATTTGCATCGTAACCAGAAGGTGAATGGTCGTGAAAACTGGCTGTATCCGGGCAGTGCCCTGCCAATGTCGTTTGCAGAGAAGGGCTATCGTCACGGAGCTGTTTATTATGAGATAGAGGACGGTCGCCTGAATGGGGTGTCGGAGTTTCTCGATTATCCTTTACAGCATCCGCTGGTTTCTGTTCCGCCGAAACCGCTTCCGCTGGCCGCGGTGCTCGACTTGCTGCGTGCTTTGCCCGATAAGGATAAAATGAGCGAAGAAGAGCCTGTTCCGTATCTGGAGGTGAACGTCTTGCTCGATGCTCCTGTAGCTGGTATCAACAAGCAGGTAGAGGATGTCCTTCAGTCGAAAAATGTACGCTTGTGCCGGACGGTCATCGCTTACCGGGTACAGCAGTCGGCAGACGGCGGGGAAGTGGTGTTGGAATCGGTCGACGATTTGCTGACGCTCGACCCGATAGAGGTAATCAGAAAGAGTTATCAGAACAAGTTCCGCTGCGAGATGCGCGATGAGCTGGTGGAACTTGCCAGACGGGCTGTGGAAGCGGCTCGCAGGGAAGGAGGCAATGAATGAAGTTGTTGAAAGTAATCATGTATAACTTGGCTTCGCTCGAGGGGGAACAGGTTATCGATTTTGAAAGTGAACCTTTGCGGAGTGCCGATTTGTTTTCCATTGTAGGTGAAACGGGTAGCGGAAAGTCGACCATTCTGGATGCTGTCTGTCTGGCATTGTACGGGCTTGCTCCTCGTTTCTATGGGGCAGATAATTTCGATTATTATCATACTGAGCGCCCGAACAACGATCAGGTGCTCGATCCTGACGACCCGCGTAACATTCTTCGCAAGGGTACGAAGGAGTGTTTTGCCGAGGTAGTGTTTCTGGCACGCGACGGTTTCCGCTATCGTGCCCGCTGGTCGTGTTCCATAGCCCGTATCAATTATACGCGTCCGGAGCGCAGACTGTACCGGATAACGGTGGACGAGGCAGGAAGAACCAGCGAGAAGGAAGTGGACATAACTGGAGGAGGACGTCCGAAGCGGGGGCATAAGAATATCAACAATGAGGGACTCGACCGCATTATCGGCTTGGATTATGCGCAGTTTACCCGTACGGTGATGCTAGCACAGAACTCGTTTGCCAATTTTGTCAAGGCGGACGACAAGGATAAGGCTGTCTTGCTGGAAAAGCTGACCGGAACGGAACTTTATACGGCTGTTGCGCGTAAGATTTATGAGTTTTATAAGGAGGCGGAAGCTGCCTATAATGAGGTGTTCAATCAGGTAAAAGCTTTTGCTGTACATCAGCTTTCGGATGAGAAGCTGGCGGAAGTGGAAGCACACAAGGAAGAATTGGATGCTCGTTTCCGCAGTTTGCAGACTAAACTTCAGAAACTGAAGGATCAGCAGAAATGGTATGCCGATTTGTGTACGCTGGAGGTGGCGTTCGCCGATGAGGAGGCAAAATGGAAACAGGCTTCGGAAAAGGCACGGAGCTTGCAGCCGGTACGGGACGAATTGCGGCTGCTTGACGAGGTAGCTCCCATACGGGATGTGTATCAGACCTGCATGAATCTGCAACGTGAACTGAAAGAGCTGACAGAGGAAGTCGGTCGGAAGCAATTGCAGTGCAGTGCATTGGAAAAGGAAGAAGCCGAAAAGCGGAAACTTTTGCTGGATGTAAAAGAAAATTATAACGTTATTCGAGAGAAACAAGAGCAGATGCTTCCGCTGGTGACGGAGGCCCGTAAGCAGAAAGTGGAGTTGGATGCACAACAAGCTACCGTGACTCGTCTGAAAGAGGAGGAAAGTTCGCTGGCGAAAAAGGAAGAATTGCTGAAAAAGGAGCAGGCAGAAAATGCGGCTCAGATAGGGGAGTTACAGAAACGGCAAGCGGAAGCGGAACGGATATTGGCAGAGCTGATGCCGCATCGTGATATGCTGGAAAATAAGAATGCGGTTTCCGATAGGCTGGAATCGCTGGATAAAGCGGTGAAACGCTGGCAAAAAGAATCTGCCGACTGGAAGAAAAATTGTGTCGAGCTGGAAAATCAGCAGCAGGCATGCCGGGAAGAAGAGAATCGTTTGCAGAAATCGGACGAGGAACTGGTTCTGTGTCGGGAGAGTATCCGGCAGAAAACACAGGCACTGGCTGGTGTGGATGTAGAGGCGTTGCAACAGCGGATGGCGGACGTGACGAAATGTTATACCGATTTGGAACGATTGAGGAAGTTGCAGGCGGCGGTAACGGAGCGACGAAAGAGTTTGTCGGCAAATCGGCTTGCATCTGAACAAATTACCAAGGAACTGGATGCCGCAATGCGTGAGGTGAAGGAACTGACAACGGAGCGTGAAGAGATAAATCGTCTGTTGCCCGGACTGGAGGAGGCGTGGCAACTGGCAAGCAGCCGGAGTGCCGAGCATATGCGTGCCGCGCTGAAACCGGGAGAACCTTGTCCGGTATGTGGTGCACGGGAGCATCCGTATGCCGAAGGTATAGCGGAAGTGTTGCAGCCTGTAAAGGAAGAAATTGCTCGTCGTCGCAAGCGGTTGACGGAAATAGAGGAACGGCTGGATGCTTCTCCCGGCGGATTGCGCCTGCTTTGTTCGGAACTGAACGGTAAGTTGTCGGCTTTGCGTGAGGGAACCGGACGACTGAACGCGGAACTGACTGAGGCTGTCGGCGAATGGACGGCACTGGTTGTAGCTTATCCCGTCCTGCCTGTTGATGTGGTACAGGCAGATGCTTCTGTCTTGTCGACTCTGTTGACGACGGAGACGGAACGGATTGTGGCACAGGGAAAGCAGGCGCGCGCCGAACAGAATGCTTATCAGCAGGCACAAAATGAGCTGACTGCCATGCGTCGTACGTACGATGAAAAGCAGGCTTTGTGTTCGCGTCAGCGGGAAGAACTGCATCGTCAGGCGGCGGAATTAAAGCAACGGCAGGGACAGAGTGAGCAGAAGCGTGCGGAATTGCAGCAGCTTGAACGTACGAACGGGGAACTGCGTGAGGCGTTGCGGCAGGATGTTTCGTTACCCGACTGGGAGCAGGCTTTTGAACAAGACTTTGAAGGGTTGCTTAACCGCTTGTCGGATATGTACGATAAGTATCGGGAGGCAACTCGTGTGCAGCAGGAATCGGTGGGCTTGTTGAATGAACGGAAGGTGGCTGCCGGGGCGTTGGAGAAACAGTTAGCCGAGTGTCAGGCAGCCGTAAAGGAAAACAAGGAAGAAATTGCTGGTGCCGTACAGATTTATGAAGCAAAGCAGAAATCGTATATACAGGTTCTGGGTGGTGCCGATCCAGATGAAACGGAACGTAAGTTGAAGTTGCAGTTGGAAGAGGCGGAGAAACAAGTGCAGCTTGCTGATAAAGCGCATAATGAAGTTGTCGAGTCGTACAGCCGGTTGTCGGGTTTCGTGAAAGCAGCCGAGGAGCAATATCGGAAGAAGCAGGTGGATGGCACGATTGCGCAAGCGGGTGTGGACGATTTCATTACACGTTACAATGAATCGGCAGAACATACGGATGTCCTTTCAAAAGAACGGTTGGATATGTGTTTCTCACTTTCGGCCGACTGGAGTGGCAAGCGTGAACAGATCCGGCAGGCGGATGAGAATGTGAAATGGTGTCAGGGACAAATGGAAGCACGCCGGAAGGTATTGGAAACTCATCGTGCCTTACAGGTTATCCCGCTGGAATTGTTGGGTGAGGAATGTCATCCTGCGGAAATGTTGCAGGAAAAAATGCAACAGGTACAGGCTTCTTCGGAGGAACTCGACAAAGAGCGTTTGCAGGTGGGCGGTATGCTGATGGCACATCGCCGGAGCATGGAACAGATGCAGTCGGTCGGCGAGGAGCTTGAACGCAGGCGGAAGGCGTATCAGGACTGGAAGGAATTGAATGATATTTTGGGAAATGCCAACGGCGATAAGTTCCGCGAAACGGCGCAATGCTTTACGCTGCGCTTCCTGATCCGGCAGGCCAACGAACAGCTTCGTCTGTTGAATCACCGGTATAGTCTGGAGCAGGTGAAGGATTCGTTGGGTATCCGTGTCATCGATCACGACCGGGCGGACGAGGTTCGTAACATCAGTTCGCTTTCGGGTGGAGAAACTTTCCTGATCAGTTTGGCACTGGCACTGGGACTCTCGTCGCTTTCGTCGCGCAACATTCCGATGTGCAACTTGTTCGTGGACGAAGGTTTTGGTACACTCGACACCAACAGCCTGAACATGGTGATAGATGCCCTGTCGAGCTTGCAGTCGATGCAAGGAAAGAAAGTCGGAGTCATCAGCCACACGGCAGAAATGCGAGAACGTATCCGTACGCAGATTCGGGTTGTCAAGGTAGGTTCTGGAGGAAAGAGTACTATCGAAATAGTTTGAATTTCGGCTTCTCTGTAGTGGGACGAGGGCATCAGCAGTCGATTTTTTGTACAAAAAAACAGAAAGTTTGTACAAATTTTCAGAAAACGTCTTGATGTTTTCCGGCGAATTTGCCGAGGCTTGTTTAAAGATTCTTTCTTGCGAGTGATGGAACATTGTTTATGACTTATGGAACTTCCTCTTCCCGTGAAAACGATTTATTTTTATCGGCAAAATAAAAATAGGTATTGTATGAGTCAATATGCTGAAATCAAATGCTTGGATATCTCTACTTTCGAGAAGGTTTCGTCTGCTCGCTATAAAGATGAAGGAATAGTTGTGTTAAGCGGTGAGGACGAACTGAAGTTGATCAGCGGGCCTGCCCGAGTTGATATATTTATTTTGTTTGTATGTACGGAGGGAAAGTTTCAGGTAAATGTCAATATGTCGACCATTGTTGTTTCAGAGGGGAATGTTCTGCTGTGCAAACCCAATGACTTGATTGATGAGAATGTATTTTTCCCCGGCTTTCAGGGGTATGTACTCTGTCTTTCCCCTCAGATAATCCGGGAATGTGTGCCGGGAGATGGCCTCTGGAAACAGGCTTTCCGGCATAGAGATAAATCTGTAATACAAGTCAGTCCGGAAACCTTTAAAGTTCTTGCGTTGTACGGCGATCTGCTTTGTCTCAAGACTCGTGCGGAGAGTCGTCGCTCACGTGGCAGAGAGGCTGTATTGTCTATTATCCGGAGTTTACAGTGTGAACTGCTGGATGAGTTGGATGAATGTTACGCTGTTGATGATGAACAACAGCGGCAGCGGGATGTCTTGTTTCGGAATTTTATCGATTTACTGATAGGAGGTAAGGTTAAGTCGCGTGCTGTTTCCTGGTACAGCGACCGGCTTTTTGTTACTTCCAAGCATCTTTCTACAATGTGTAAACTGGTCAGTGGACGAACTGCCGGCGACTGGATAAAGGAATATGTACTGATGGACATTCGTTTTCAGTTAAAATATTCCGACAAGTCGATTAAGGAAATTTCAGAGATGATGAATTTCCCTAATCTTTCGTTCTTTGCTAAATATGTACGTACTAATTTGGGAGATTCTCCTACCGAATTGCGTAAGAAATTGAGGGAACGGAAATAGTAATAACAGGGGTCGGATTGATAGGAATGTTCAGTAAATGTTTCTCAAATATGCTGATGCCTATTTTTTTATTGGGGATTTTATTGTTATTATGTTGCATGAAAAAAGTATATAGTAAGAACATTTTTGTATTCTGACCTGAATTTCGTCTTTTTTGATTAGTCTTTATTCTGTCAAGGTTTGCTTTTTATCTTCATTTGTATACTCTAATTTTGGAGTATTAATATTAAATCAGTAAAAAATAAACCATGAAACAACCTGTTGTATTATTTGCTTCCATGTGCCTTTGCGTATCAGGGGCGATGCAAGCTCAAAACTCTCAGCCTAATCCACCCAAAGCATATATCGTATCGGATGCGCATTTGGATACACAATGGAACTGGGATATTCAAACAACCATTCAAGAATATGTATGGAATACGTTGAATCAAAATTTATTCCTTCTTCGTAAGTATCCCGATTATGTTTTTAATTTTGAAGGCGCTGTAAAGTATTCTTGGATGAAAGAATATTTTCCTACTCGCTACGACGAGCTGAAGCAACGTATCAAGGAGGGACGTTGGCATGTAACCGGCAGTAGCTGGGATGCCTGTGATGTTCTTGTACCTTCAGCAGAATCGGTACTTCGTAATATCCTGTACGGACAAAATTATTATCGGACTGAGTTTGGAACGGAGGGAACGGATATTTTCTTACCCGATTGCTTTGGTTTCGGATGGACGCTTCCATCGTTGGCCCACCATTGCGGTCTGATAGGCTTTTCTTCACAGAAGTTAGGCTGGCGTAATCATCCTTTTTATGGTGACAAAAAATATCCGTTTACTATCGGATTGTGGAAAGGTATCGATGGCAGTCAGCTAATGTTTGCACATGGCTACGACTATGGTCATCGTTTTAAAGACGAAGATTTGTCAAAGAGTGAAGAATTAAAGGATTTATTAAAGGATAGTCCGCTGAACACCGTATATCGTTATTACGGAACAGGTGATATGGGTGGTTCTCCTACGATAACTTCCGTTCGTGCTGTTGAAAAAGGGGTAAAAGGAACAGGCGATATCAAAGTTGTCAGCGCTACCAGTGATCAACTTTATAAAGATTACGCCGGAAAACATGATCAGCTTCCTGTGTTCGATGGCGAATTGCTGATGGATGTACATGGTACAGGTTGCTATACTTCGCAGGCTGCTATGAAATGGTACAATCGTCAGAACGAATTATTGGGTGATGCTGCTGAGCGTGCGGCCGTAGCAGCGGAGTGGTTGAATCAGGGGGCATATCCTAAATCAGAGCTGGAAACTTCGTGGAAACGTTTCCTTTTCCATCAGTTTCATGATGATCTGACAGGTACCAGCATACCGCGTGCCTACGAGTTTTCATGGAATGATGAGCTGATTTCCTTGAAACAATTTTCGGATGTATTGACTTCCTCTGTTAATGAAGTTTCTCGTTTGCTGGATACAAATGTGAAAGGTACTCCTGTTGTACTGTATAATGCATTAGGGTTTGCTGTCAACGATCTTGCAGAAATGGAAGTTGAATTTGCAAAAGCTCCGAAAGGCATATCTGTCTATAATGCAGAAGGTAAAAAAGTCGCTTCTCAGTATTTGGGTTACAAAGACGGTAAAGCACATCTGTTGGTTGAGGCATCTGTTCCGGCCACAGGATATGCTGTTTACGATGTCCGTACTTCAGGTGAAGGTATTGTGGTAAAAAATAAACAGGTAAATACCTTGGAGAATTCCTGCTATAAGTTGACTTTTGATGCAAATGGTGATATTGTTTCTTTGCTGGATAAGCGTAATGGTAAAGAACTGGTTGCATCGGGAAAAGCTATTCGCTTGGCATTGTTTACGGAAAATGAATCTTATGAATGGCCTGCATGGGAAATTCTGAAAAAAACATTAGATCGTGAACCGGTTTCTATAACGGACGATGTGAAATTGACTTTAGTAGAAGACGGAGAGTTGCGTAAATCGCTTTGTATCGAGAAAAAGCATGGTGAATCGGTCTTCCGCCAGTACGTTCGTCTGTATGAAGGAACTCGTGCATCTCGTATTGATTTCTATAATGAAATCGACTGGAGATCGACAAATGCATTGCTGAAAGCTGAGTTTCCGCTTGCTGTTTCTAATCCGAATGCAACCTATGATTTGTCTTTGGGTAGTGTGCAGCGTGGCAACAATACTGTTACTGCATACGAAGTATACGGACATTATTGGGCAGATTTAACTGACCGTAAAGGTGATTATGGGGTCTCTATTATGAATAATGGAAAATATGGATGGGATAAACCTTCGGACAATACCCTGCGTTTAACTCTGCTCCATACTCCAAAAACGAATAAGGGATATACTTATCAGGATAGACAAGATTTCGGCTATCATACATTTACTTATAGTTTGCTTCCGCATCAGGGTGAGCTCAATAAGGCTGAGGTTGTATCGAAGGCAGAAGTTTTGAACCAGCGACTGAAGGCTTTCCAAACAGACAAGCATAAAGGTGAAATGGGACGTACTTTCTCTATGGTTTCATCGGATAATCCGAACGTGATTATCAAGGCGTTGAAGAAAGCAGTAGATTCTGATGAATATGTAGTACGTGTATACGATGTTGCCGGTCAGGGCATTCAGTCAGCTCGATTGACATTCGCCGGCAAACTTGCTTCCGTTGTCGAAACGGATGGAACCGAAAAGGAAATTGCGAAAGCTGATTTCAGTAATAATACTTTTGATGTGAAAGTCAATCCTTTCTCTCTGAAAACGTATAAAATCCGTTTAGCAGAATCAGGTGTATCGGCATATCAACCAAAATGTTTGTCGCTTGAACTTCCATATGATAAAAAGTGTGCTACTTATAATGAGTTCCGTAGTGAGGCCGATTTTGAGTCTGGTTATAGCTATGCAGCCGAATTGTTGCCGGATTCGATAACAATCGATCAGGTTACTTTCCGTCTGGGCGAGCCGGAAACTTACAACGGCTTGTCTTGTAAGAATGATACTATCGAAATTCCTGAGGGATATAATCGCTTATATTTCTTGGCAGCAGCTGCTTCATCAGACGACCAGTCCTTACAGATAGCTTGCGGTAAGCACGTTTCGGAATTTGTAGTACCTTCTTATACGGGATTTGTTGGTCAGTGGGGACATGAAGGACATACATCCGGTTATTTGAAGCCTGCTCAGATTGCTTATGTTGGTACTCACCGTCACGCTTCAAGTGGAGATTGCCCTTATGAGTTTACTTATATGTTCAAGTTTGGCATGGATATACCTAAAGGCGTTCATTCTATTGTTTTGCCTAAGAACGAAAACGTTGTGATTTTTGCCGCTACGGCAGTTGCCGAAAATCATGCTTTCGTAAAACCGTCGACTAAGTTATTCCTTACAAATAATCGTGAAGAGGTGTCGGAATCTGTATTGGGTAAGAAAATGATTTCGGGCGAGAACCTTTTGAAAAATGCAAAATTGACAAAATGGTCGAATTTTGTCAATGAAGAGGAGCGTCCACAGGCTGCCATCGATGGTGATTTGTCTACCAAATGGTGTGATATTGCGGGTTTACCAAGCTTCTTGGAATTTGATTTAGGCAAAGCTCAGCAACTGACCGGATGGAAAGTGGTGAATGCTGGTAAGGAGAATGGATCATTTATTACCAGTCAGTGTTTCTTGATGGGAAGAAACGCTGCTGATGAAGATTGGCAGACGATCGATTACTTCGACGGTAATCGCAGCAATGTTGTTTTACGTACAATCTCTTCTGATAAAGCATATCGCTATCTTCGTATGGTTGTGACAAGGGGAACACAAACAGCTTCTTCACAAGATGTACGTATTTATGAAGTAGAGGTTTATTAATTATATAAAAATGAAAGAAGAGGCTGTCTCAAATTGAAATATAATTTGAGATGGCCTTT
>FR887746.1 GCA_000432735.1 Bacteroides sp. CAG:443 | reverse complement strand
TTCCTATCTTTGCCTTAGGAAACTTCCACGTGAAATTGCGCAAAATACTGCAAGCCTCCGGTGGAGCAATAGCGGGAGATTACTTCTTTAGCTAAAAGATACATCAAAGATATTCAGCCACTTATCGTTAGATTACGATTCCTGGTGGCACCACTTTAAATCTAAAAAATCCTGATTCCTAATAGAATCAGGATTTTTTTATTACCCCAACCAAACAAAACAAAATTGCTATTTTGCGTAATTTAAATTCCTTATCAGAAAGGTAATCACAAAAATGGAAGACAAACTAACTATAAGGAACTGGATGTCACTCATCGGGCTAACATGCTCCACTTTTATATTCAACACATCAGAATTCATCCCTATCGGATTACTCACAGACATTGCACGTGATTTTGCCATAACCGACACAAAAGCCGGAATGCTCATATCAGTATATGCATTCGCTGTCATGATTCTTTCCCTCCCACTGATGATACTTGTATCCAGATTTGAGTTAAAGAAACTCATCTCCTCCGTAATTCTAGTTTTTGCCGTCTTTCAAATTTCATCAGCCATGTCCACAAGCTACGTCATGCTTATGATTTCGAGAATAGGTGTAGCATGTTCACACGCCATATTTTGGTCCATCGTAGCCCCATTAGCTGTACGTACCGTGCCTACTCAATTTAAGAATGTGGCATTAAGCATGATTGCTACCGGAACCTCTATCGCCATGATTTTCGGACTCCCTATCGGACGAATAATAGGTCTGCAAATAGGATGGCGTATGACATTTCTCTATATCGGCATATTTGCTTTCGCACTGATCATATACATCCTGTCCGTATTACCCATAGTACCCAGTCGCGGCAACTTTTCACTTCACAAACTCCCCATACTACTCAAAAGACCTGCTTTGTCACGCTTGTTCGTTCTGGCTTTTGCCGTTGCCACTTCCTATTACACCGGCTATAGTTATATTGAACCTTTTCTAAAGCAAATAGCAGGCATGCAAGACAGTTGGATTACGGCTACATTAATGATATTCGGAGGCATGGGTATATTAGGGAGTCTATGCTTCAGTAAATTCTATTCAATCAACCCTTTCAGGTTCATGAGCATAGCCCTGCTTAGCCTCTGCGGTTGTCTGATATTGCTCCACGCATCTTCTTTCCATAGCGTTACCATCATTCTGTTATGCGCTTTATGGGGTATGACTTTCACAGCTTCTAATGTAACCCTTCAGGCCGAAACCATCAATTGTTCTCCACTCGATGCCACAGCCGTATCCACATCTATATTTTCCGGTCTGACCAATCTCGGCATCGCCTGCGGCACTTACATAGGCGGCACTGTCTACACACATTTTTCTCTCTCTGGGATAGGATATGTAGGAGGCATACTTGCCTTGCTGACATTCATCTATTGGATAAAGCGTGTCATACCAGCCATGAAAAATAAATGATCAGTTGCCCAATAGAACAATAACAAGACGTACATATGCTTGAATAATCTGCACAACACGCATTCCTCAAATACACTAACGTTCTATCAAATTTATCGGCAGAAAGACAAAAAAACGTCGCCACATTTAAAAAAAACATGGCGACGTTTTCATTATAACTATTCAAATTCCTCAAGCTTTCTTCTCTTTCACATCAGAATGCGCTTCTACTACATTTACCACATAGTCACCCAGCTTTTCACATTCACCAATGATGTCCATATAGTGAATGCCCATCTGATAACTATATTCCTTATTATTTACGTCAATTATGTTTTGATTTTTCAACTGACTCCGATAATTATTTATCTCATTCTCGATGTTAAATGATTTATTCACATCCACCGTATGATGTACATCCTCTACCAAAGCAATCATCTGCGTCAAAGCACTATCTGTCAATCCAAACATCTGGTGAATATGTTCATACTGCTTTTCAGTGAAGTCAATGCTTCCACGACGCTTACGGTTGATAGTTCTTGCCAGATTATAGCAACTATCTCCGATACTTTCTATCTCGGTTACCTCACGAAGCATTTCGCGTATCTGTAGTTTACTCTCAGAACTCAAACGACCCTCGGATACCTGATTCAGGTAATTGGCAATCTCCACCTCCATGTTATCGCTGATATTTTCATATTTTTCAATACGACTAAACAGCTTGTTAAATTCATTCTCGTTTTCCGTATGCAACAAGTCGCGTACCATACGAAACATACGCTGAATACGTTCTGCAAACAGATTGATTTCTTTACGTGCCTGCAAGACAGACAGTTCAGCAGTTGACAACATACCGCCCGTAATGAACTGCAAACGGTATTCTTCTTCCTGTTCCTTCTGAGGAATCAACTTACAAACGGTCTTTTCTATCAATTTGACAAACCAAATCAGGATCAACACGTTACACACATTAAAACATGTATGGAAGGCCGAAAGTTTGAATGAAACGGCTACCCCGTCGGCTTCACTGATATGCATGAAATCGGAAATAATCCAGTCTACCATCGACAAGAACGGCTTAAACAGAATCAATACCCAAACCACACCAAATATATTGAACATTAAGTGAGCCATGGCTGCCCGTCTTGCCTGCGTATTGGCTGTCAGAGCAGCAAGATTCGCCGTAATGGTCGTACCAATATTTTCTCCCAAAACCAATGCAGCTCCCAGTTCAAAACTGATCCATCCGTTGGCACACATGATAAGCGTAATTGCCATCGTTGCCGCAGAGGCCTGCACAATCATCGTCAGAATAGTACCAATAAAAACGAAAAGGAGTACAGAGAGAAAACCCATATCGGTATAATTCTGTACGAAAGCTAACATATCGGGATTGGCGCTCAGGTCGGGGGCATTTGTTTTTAGAAGATTAAGCCCCATAAAAAGGAAAGCAAAACCAAAGATAAATTCCCCAACAGACTTGCGGGAACTCTTTTGAGAAAATAGAAGTGGAATACCGAATGCCAGAAGAGGCAATGAGAACATGGAAATATCGACTTTAAAGCCGAGAGCCGAAATAATCCAGGCTGTAACAGTAGTACCGATATTGGCGCCCATAATTACACCTATAGATTGCGAGAGAGTCAGTAATCCTGCATTGACAAAGCTGACTACCATTACTGTCGTTGCAGAAGAAGATTGAATCAAGGCTGTAATAAGCACACCCGTCAGAACACCGGTTACTCTGTTAGTTGTCATGGCAGTCAGGATACTACGAAGTCTGTCACCAGCAAACTTCTGGAGCCCCTCACTCATGATTTTCATTCCATAAAGGAAAAGCGCTAACGAACCAAGCAACGCTAAAAAATCATAAAAAGTATATTCCATTTGTAATTAATTAAGTCGGGGGTAGGCTTTTAATTGTTTAATGTGTAAATTAATTGCCAAATCACCACGTTAGTAACACATATTACAATTATGCTACAAATATATTGCAAAAATAACAATTTAACAAAAGATTTTCCCGAAGGCAGCACGCTTTTGGATATTTATAATGGTTTTAATCTATCTATGCCCTACGGACCTGTCAGTGCGAAAGTTAACAACAAAGTAGAGGGACTTAACTTCAAAGTTTATTACAACAAAGACGTAGAATTTCTCGATATCACCAGTCCGTCCGGTATGCGTACCTACTTCCGCTCGCTCTGCTTCATACTAGTAAAGGCAGTAGAAGAGCTTTATCCACAAGGTAGTATTTCATTGGAACATCCCGTATCGAAAGGATACTATTGTACCTTACATCTCGATCGCCCGATAGGACTGGACGACGTAACTCGTATCAAACAAAAGATGCAGGAGATCATCACAGAGGATATTCCGTTCCAACGCATAGAGTGCCATACGGAGCAGGCCGTCGAATTATTCAGCCAAAGAAGTATGCTGGATAAAGCCAAATTACTGAAAACATCGGGGCAATTGTACACTTTTTATTACAGATTGGGAGATACTATCGATTGCTATTATGGCAGTCTGGTTCCAAGTACCGGCTATATCAAACTATTCGACATTGTAAAATATTACGATGGCTTGCTGTTGCGTATTCCTAACCGGAAAAATCCCAAGAAGTTGGAAGAACTTGTAAAACAAGAAAAGATGCTGGAAGTATTCCAAGAATATCACCGCTGGAATCAAATTTTAGGTATTAGTACTGTGGGAGATTTCAACATAGCCTGCAATGAAGGGCATGCTACTGACCTGATAAAGGTTTCAGAAGCTCTGCAAGAAAAGAAAATAGCTCGTATAGCCGATGAAATTACACACCGGAACCAAAACGGGAAAAGAGTGAAACTTGTTTTGATTTCCGGTCCGTCATCTTCCGGAAAGACTACATTCAGCAAACGTTTGAGCATCCAGCTGATGACCAACGGCATGAAGCCCTATCCGATTTCATTGGATGACTATTTCGTAAATAGGGAAGATACCCCGCTGGACGAAAACGGACAACATGATTTCGAATCGTTGTATGCCTTAGACCTTCCTTTCTTCGAAGCACAACTGAAAGATCTTCTGGAAGGTAAGGAAATAGAATTACCCCGATTTAACTTTACAACGGGCAAACGGGAAAATAGTGGTACAAAGTTACGCATCAACGATAACATGATTTTAATTTTAGAAGGTATTCATGCGTTAAATCCTGCACTCACCCCGAATATCCCAGCTGAGAATAAATATAAAATATACGTATCGGCACTGACAACAATCCTATTGGATAACCACAACTATATACCTACGACAGACAACCGACTGTTACGACGTATCATACGTGATTACAGATATCGCAATTATTCGGCAGAAGCAACTATCGAACGCTGGGATAGTGTACGTGCAGGGGAAGATAAATGGATTTTCCCTTATCAGGAATATGCCGATGCAATGTTTAACTCAGCTTTACTTTTCGAACTCGCTGTATTGAAAGACTATGCAGAACCTCTTCTGCGTAAGGTACCCAACAACTGCTCTGCATATTCGGAAGCCCACCGGCTCTTGCGATTTCTGTCATATTTCGTATCAGTACAAGACAAGGAATTACCTCCTACCTCATTGTTACGTGAGTTTTTGGGAGGAAGCAGCTTCAGATACTGATTTTTAATTATACTGGTACGGATTACATAGCGGAGCACAAATAAAATTAAGTTCACTTTCATGTAATCCGTACCTAATTTGTTATTTTTGCAGCGATAAATCAAATTCTTTTTTATGGCTATAAATTCACGTCAGGTACAAACGCAGGCTCAGCAACAAGTGCAGACTTTATCTCCGCAGCAGATTCTGGCTGTCAAATTACTGGAGCTCCCTACTGTGGAACTGGAGGAACGTATTCACTCCGAACTTTTGGACAATCCGGCTTTGGAAGAAGGTAAAGAACCTTCCGAACAGGTAGATGACCATGAAGACGATTATACAACGGATGAGGATGGAGAGCCAACTTCCGGCGAATATGAAGAAGATTTATCATTAGGTGATTACCGTACCGAAGACGACATTCCAGATTATAAACTTCAGGAGAACAATCGTTCCAAGGGAGAAACTCCCGAAGAGATTCCTTTTTCGGACAATGTATCGTTTTACGAAACATTGAAAGAGCAGCTCGACATGCAGGAACTTACTCCCGAAGAAAAACAACTGGGAGAATATCTCATCGGCTCATTGGACGATGACGGACTGCTGCGAAAAACGACAGATGCCTTGATTGACGAACTTGCCATTTATCAGGGTATTTCTACCACTCCCGAACAGCTGGAGCATGTCTTATCTATCATTCAGGATTTCGACCCGGCAGGTATCGGCGCACGCAGTCTGCAAGAATGCCTGCTGTTGCAAATCAAACGGAAGGAAAATTCTCCGTTAAAACAAATAGAGTACGATATCATCAGCAAATGCTGTGACGATTTCACCAAGAAGAACAAAGATAAAATACTGCAAAAGCTGAACATAACCGAGGAACAATATAATGCAGCCGTAGCAGAACTGACAAAATTGAATCCGCGTCCGGGCAGTTCGATGGGAGAAACCATTGGCAAGAATTTACAACAGATTATACCCGATTTCATTGTCGAAACAGAAGAGGACGGAACTATTAACCTGAGCCTCAACAACCGGAATATACCGGAGTTACGCCTGAGCCGTGAGTTTACAGAAATGCTGGATGAACATACACGCAATAAGGCAAATCAGAGCAAGGAATCGAAAAACGCCATGATGTTCCTGAAGCAAAAGGTAGACGCAGCACAGGGGTTCATCAATGCGGTCAAACAACGACAGCAAACTCTGCTCAGCACCATGCAGGCTATCATCGACTTGCAACGACCATTTTTTCTCGATGGTGATGAATCCTCTTTGCGCCCGATGATTCTGAAAGATGTGGCGGAACGTGCCAAACTGGATATTTCCACCATTTCGCGAGTAAGCAACAGCAAGTATGTACAAACAAATTTCGGTATCTACCCGCTAAAGTTCTTTTTCAGCGACGGATATGTAACCGAAAGTGGAGAAGAACTTTCAGTACGCGAAATCAAGCAGTTCCTGAAAGAATGTATTGCCAAGGAAAATAAAGACAAGCCTTATACCGATGACGAACTGGCTGACATGCTGAAAGAAAAAGGTTATCCGATAGCCCGACGGACTGTTGCCAAATATCGCCAGCAATTGAATATCCCCGTCGCACGCTTAAGGAGATAAATGAAACGACAACAAAAATATTATCACAAGAATGGAAGAAACAAATATTCCCGACCAACTGACATATCATGATCCTGAACCCAGAAACAAGGAAGAACAGAGAGACAAGCTATTTATAGCGGCTCGCATTATCTCTGCCGTCTTCACCCCTTTCATGGTTCCTTTTGTCGCGTTTCTACTTCTCTTTTTCTTTACCTATTTGCGGGTTCTTCCCCTGCAATATAAACTGACGGTGCTGATTATGGTATATTGTTTTACCATATTGCTCCCGATGCTCGGCATCTACCTGCTTCAGAAAATCAACGGGTGGACCTTGCAAGAACTGGGGAACAGAAAGAAACGTTTCATTCCTTACCTGATTACGATCATGAGCTATACCGGATGCTTCCTGACAATGTATCGCATTCACCTGCCACGCTACATGAGCGGCATCATCATTGCCACGCTGCTGTGCATGATTATTTGTACCAGTATCAACCTGAAATGGAAAATCAGTACACACATGGCAAGCTGCGGAATGATTATTGGTGGTTTGCTCTCGTACAGCTTCATCTTTCAGTTTAATCCTATCTGGTGGCTATGCGGTTTTATCTTACTGGCAGGAATGCTGGGTTCGGCAAGAATCATCGTCCGACAACATACTTTAAACGAAGTAGGCGGCGGTTTTTTAGTCGGTTTATTTTGTGGTATCATTGGAATTTTGTTTATTTGAAACATGATAATTAAACATTAACCTCTAAAATACTAAGATTATGAATTTCCCAACAAATGTAAAGTACACCAACGAACACGAATGGATTCGCCTGGAAGGTGAGGAAGCTTATGTAGGTATCACCGATTATGCACAAGATCAATTGGGCGACATCGTTTTTGTCGACGTAACAACTGAAGGTGAAACTTTGGATAAAGGTGAAGTATTCGGAACCATTGAAGTAGTAAAGACTGTATCCGATCTTTTCCTTCCCATTGGTGGAGAAGTACTTGAAATAAATCCGGCACTGGAAGAACATCCTGAACTGGTTAATAAAGATCCGTATGGCGAAGGCTGGATAATCAAAATCAAGCCAACCGATACAACCGAAATGGATGAACTGCTGGATGCCGAAGCATACAAACAGATCATTAATGAGTAAAACTAAATAACAAACATGAAACCAATTGTAAGTATCATCATGGGTAGTACGTCCGACCTTCCCGTTATGGAGAAAGCGGCAAAACTGCTCGACGAAATGCAAGTTCCTTTTGAGATGAATGCACTCTCGGCACATCGCACTCCTGCCGAAGTAGAAAAGTTCGCAAAAGAAGCTGCGGGAAGAGGACTTAAGGTCATCATTGCAGCAGCCGGAATGGCAGCAGCACTGCCAGGCGTTATCGCAGCAAACACCACTCTTCCGGTTATCGGAGTTCCTGTAAAAGGCTCTGTTCTGGATGGAGTAGACGCACTTTATTCTATTATTCAGATGCCTCCCGGCATACCTGTAGCCACTGTCGCTATCAACGGTGCCATGAATGCAGCTATCCTTGCCGTACAGATGTTGTCACTGTCCGACGAAGAGCTTGCAGCTAAATTCGCAGCTTACAAGGAAGGACTGAAAAACAAGATTGTTAAAGCAAACGAAGAACTGAAAGAAGTAAAATACGCTTATAAAACAAATTAATGGATTACTTCAACTATTCACGCCGAGAGGCAAATGAGGTATACGTTGGTGCCACTCCTATGGGTGGCACTAATCCTATCCGTATACAAAGTATGACCAATACGGTAACCATGGATACCGAGGCATGCGTAGAACAGGCCAAACGCATCATCGACGCGGGTGGTGAATACGTACGTCTTACGACACAGGGAGTACGCGAAGCCGAAAACCTGAAGAACATCAATATCGGCTTGCGTTCACAAGGTTACAACACTCCATTGATAGCCGATGTGCACTTCAATCCCAAAGTGGCCGAAGTTGCAGCATTGTATGCCGAAGGAGTTCGAATCAATCCGGGAAACTATGTAGATGCCGCACGTACATTCAAAAAACTGGAATATACAGACGAAGAATATGCTCAGGAAATTCAGAAAATACGCGATCGCTTCATTCCGTTCCTGAATATCTGTAAAGAGAATCATACAGCCATCCGCATTGGTGTCAATCACGGTTCCTTGTCCGATCGTATCATGTCACGCTACGGTGATACTCCCGAAGGCATGGTAGAATCGTGTATGGAGTTTCTGCGTATCTGCGTAGACGAACAGTTCACGAACGTCGTGATCTCCATCAAGGCATCCAATACGGTTGTAATGGTCAAGACTGTCCGGTTACTGGTTGAACAGATGGAAAAGGAAGGCATGGCATTTCCTCTTCACTTAGGAGTAACCGAGGCCGGTGACGGAGAAGATGGACGTATCAAGTCGGCATTAGGCATCGGCGCATTATTATGCGACGGACTGGGAGATACCATCCGTGTATCATTGAGTGAAGCCCCCGAAGCAGAAATTCCTGTAGCCCGTAAACTGGTGGATTATGTACTCCAGCGCGAGAATCATCCTTATATTCCAGGAGCAGAAGCACCTGAATTCAACTATACCAATCCGAGTCGACGCAAAACAACAGCTGTCGGGAACATAGGAGGAGAACAAGTTCCGGTTGTTATCTCTGCCCGTCTGGAAGACAATATGGAAGTTGATGAACAATTCCGTCCGGATTACATCTATTGCGGCCAGCATCTACCGGAAGCACGGTGTACCGATACAGGTTACATTGTAGATGCCAATATCTGGAACGGAGAAAAAGGTACTTATCCGGCATTCAATTACCAGCAATTAGTTGAACTGCATCACTGCAATGCGGAAATCAAATTTTTATTCACTCCGTATATGGGACTGAATGAAGAGGCTACAGCTTGCCTGCGACTACATCCGGAAGTTGTCATCATAGCCCAAAGCAATCACCCCAACCGACTCGGTGAGTTCCGAGGTATTGCCCATCAATTGATGAATCAAGGACTGACCAATCCATTGGTATTTTTCCAGTTCTATCAGGAAGACAACACCGAAGACTTACAGATCAAATCGGCAACCGACATGGGAGCTCTTATCTTCGATGGCTTCTGCGACGGTATCTTGCTGTATAATCACGGAAAGGCCATTGCCGATACCAAAGTGGACGAAACAGCTTTTGGCATTTTACAGGCAGGCAGAGCACGTACATCGAAAACAGAATATATTTCCTGTCCCGGTTGCGGACGTACATTATACGACCTGGAAGCGACTATTGCCCGTATCAAAGCTGCGACCTCTCACCTGAAAGGGCTGAAAATCGGCATTATGGGATGTATTGTCAATGGTCCCGGTGAAATGGCCGATGCAGACTACGGTTATGTAGGAGCCGGACGAGGGAAAATCAGCTTGTACAAGAAAAAGGAATGTATCGAGAAAAACATTCCGGAAGAACAGGCTGTAGAAAAACTGATCGAACTGATTAAGGCAAATGGGGATTATAAGGAACAATAACCTATTCATTCTAAAATCAGTATTTACAAATATTCAGTTTGAACCTTCTAAATAAAAAATGACTCACAAAAGGACTTTCACGCCATCTTTTGTGAGTCATTCAATACGATTACAACTCCTAAGTATTTATCAGACAAAGATAAATACTAATCCTTCTTCTCTTCAGGGACTTCCAAATCATTATCCAAATCACTATTAGCTAGTAACTCAGGTAACTCCTGCGCCGGAGAAGTCCCCATGTCTATAGTAGCCAAATCTACACATTCCTCCAGATTAATTTCCGTTCCTTCCGGTATTTCTACCAAATAATCTGTATCAGTTGACTTATCTACCTTACTTTGGTGAATCTGCTTCATCGTACGCATTTGTTGCTTGGTACGGTTCACTATTTCCCTAACTTCTTGATAGCCTAACCCCACAATTTTAGGACCAGCCTTTAAATATTTTCCATGTGAAAAAGCCAGCAATGGATTTTCCGTTAAAGAGGCTCCTGCAGATACCGTTAACAATGAAATATTAGCAACATCTAGTACGATATTAGTACCACTTAATATCATATCAGCTCCTTGCTGCAAAGACTGTACCCAACTTCTTTTGGTACCTTCTTCATCACGAATCTGGATATCATAATAAGGAGTATTATCCGTCTTATCATAAACCAAAACTGTATCGATCTTAAAAAAGTGAATAGAATCACGATAAGTAGTAATTCGGTTCCACAAGGTATCGCAAGTTAAAAGATATGTATCGAAATCCTTAATCCCAGTCATTTTTTCCGGCATTTTCCATACAAATTCTTTTTTCTCTTTTTTCTTTTTCTTGTCTTTAGCCTGCGCAACCGTTCCCAAACAAAATACCGCAACTATAGCAAGTAAAACGGCCTTTACAAAACATTTCTTCATAGCCTTTTCATTTTCATTAAATAAATAATTATATCAATTCGCATTAATCTTCCTACTTGAAATAAAACGCACTACTACTCCTTTTTGTATGTCAGCATCGGTTGGTCGATAACTTACCGCATCTATCGATGAAATGCCGACCTCCTTATCATCTGCCACAAAATGAAGGACATAGACACCTCCACTCGTATCTCTTGGAACAAAGACTTCAAAATGCCCGCTTGCATCTGTTTTTACCAATGTCTTTGTTTCAAGAAGCTGTTTCAAATCGGGCTCTGCTACTGAAACTCCATCAATTTTCTTATACTTCACTCCATATTTACATAGCACTACATATACATTAGCCAAAGGAGGATTTTTCTTATTCAAATCCATTTTAGCTCGATCGACAACTTTTCCAGAAACAACCCGGGGAAGTTCTTTACGGATACGTGAAAAATCACGACGTAATTTGGTACAATATGAATCATTTGAATTCATTTTCAGGATAGCTGCCGCATATTGATTTGCGTCCTGATAATAGAACATACAACTATCCATCTGACCATTTTGACGAAAATTTTCAGCCTTCTCTACATGACTCATGACACGTTCTTTCGCATTCGACAAAATAGCCGAATTCTTCATCTTTTTCTTAATAATTCCCTCATCTTGTTTATCTTTACATTCCAAGGCATCCTTATAAGCAAAATAAGCATCTCGATACAAACCATTGATAAATGCATTTTCAGCTAAGCTCTCACTATGCTGAAAACAAGAAGCTTCTTGTTTAACACTTACAGCAAGTTCTACACCATCCTTTTGAGCTAAGGTACCTATCTGAAATGCTTTCATTTCCGGATTATCACTAACCGACAAATTAAGAGTATAGTTAGCAGAAGCAGGGACATCAGCCAAATTAACATGATACAAATACTCAAACGAACCATCTTTCTTCCCAACTACATTATCCAACGTCGCATTCCCTGCTTTGGAACCATCCCTCAACAATTCAAGATGTAATTCCTCACTGTTGCTTACAACCGAAATCAAAGCCATTTGTGGCGTTGCATGAGTCATATGGGGAGCCGTAACCTCCACACTTTCTATTTTCAGCGGAAGCTCTACGACCTCCACATTAAAAGAAGCCCACATGTTTTCTTCCAATGAAACATCCAGTTGTTTTTTGTCCACACTACCCCGCTTCCAAATCATAAAGCTCAAGCTACCTCCATCTGCAACATCCAAAACAGCAGAATAGACGTATTTACCATTCAACATTTTAGGAGAAGAAACTTCTACACCCGTATTTTCACTAAACTCCAATTTATCGCAAGCCGAAATAAATTCAATTTTAGCCATATACTGATCCGGATACGACTTATCGGCGGTACGAGTAATACGAATATCCTGAGCTTTAGCCGACAAAGAACACAGGCAAAGACAAACAAAAGCCAAGATATAAATCCTATATTCCACTACACCTCTCATAATTTCGACACATTAAACGAGTTCAAACCGAAAACCTCTTTCTCCGGAGTAGCATCATAAGGCTGCCAGGTACGTACATGAATTTTAGGATTAGCCTCATCTTTAAAATCCCAAAGCAAGAACAAATATCCTTTATCACTATAAGTATCTGCATTCCAATGCTGAACTAACTTCACGCCATAGATATAATCTTTCTGACGATGCTTCATCACCTTTACATCGTCAAACACCACGTTGATACGCTGGTTTCTTCTGAATACAGCCGACAAATTACTCAAATAAGTCCGCTTATCTTGTACTTTATAAGAAACTCCCGAAACAAACTGTACACCGTCATTGTTTACCCGTTTTCTTACAGTTCCAGTAATGATCAATGCATCATCGCTAAAAATATCCTCCAAAAAAGCCATATCCTTGCGGTTATATGCTGTACGGAACTGCTCTACAAAATCCAAGACCAATGAACGACGGCGTAAATCAGTAACTTCCAGATTACTTCTCATAACCTGAGTATATAGATTCTGTGCAATAGAGAAACAAAGATTTGTAATCTGACCATTATTGTCAAAGTTCAAGACAATTTCTTGATACTGGTCTTCATCAAAACGTTCTCCTGCCCGAGGCTCCATAATAACAGGAATATTACGGACCTGCAAACCTTGATTATTTCCAATATGCAAACAACGCTCTACGATTTCCACTTCATCGCAACGGAAAGGACAAACCTCCCACATTATCATCAAAGATTCAGCAGCCTGATTATTGATGTTAATTCCAGCCAAAGATAAATTTCGGTTCTCTCCTTGCGCATTATTTAATTCCGTCAGCAGCTTTGTACCATTCTGTTCCATTCTTGCTTTTACAGCAGTGCTTGGAGCATCCGTTACGATCAAAGTCGTTTCATACTGTGCATGGACCAATACAGCCATACACAAACAAATTCCTAAAGCAATTATCTTTTTCATTTTTATATTATTTTTTATTCATATAAAATAAACCAGACTTTATTATCGGTATTATATAAAGACATTTGTTCCTCTTTTCCATTCAACAAATTAACACGTACCCCATTTTTCTCTTTATCAAAGACAGCCTTTATCGTTGTATCAGAAAAAACCACTATATACCAAGATGGATTCAGTGAAGATTTTACGTTTCCCCACATCAGTTTATGATTTTCCTTCTGAGTCCTCATAAACAGCTCCAGACCATCTACCGTTTTCTGCTCCAGCAATTCCTGTAGTAACGGACTATCTACCTTCACTTTTTCACCTTGTATTGGAGGTACTTGTTCTGAAACGGGAGTAAAGACTTCCGAAGAGCTTGTACCCGAAGGCGCGGAATCATCTACCTTCGCTTCTTCAGTCGCAGGCTTTTCCTGTGATGGTACTGTAGAAGAAGAAACATCCAGTACAACAACCTTATCGGACGAGAGTAAGTTTTTCTTCTCTACGTACAGAAATACCCGCTCCATAGCCCCACGCTTTAACTGAATTTTCTCAGAATGCTTTTTTATTGAATTTATCAGAATCTGATCCGAATCCTGAAGCTTTTCATTTTCTCCCATTTCAGATAAAATAGCATTCTTCAGGCTCGTTTCAGCCATAGCTGTAGCTTCTTCTACCGTAGCCGCAATTCCCTCACCATAGAGATATAGGGAGCTCCTCTTGATTTTATTTACTTTTGCCTTTTCTTCCATATACGCCACTTGAGCAGAAAGACAAACAGGAAGACAAAACAGCAAAAGAATATATAAAAGCACTTTTCTCATGACACGTTACATATTAATTAATATGAAAAATCAGCCGACTGAACAACAGCAGAAGGAGATTCATCGGCATACAAATTCTCAAGATTATTCAAAGGAATATAAGGATACAATACAGCTTTTATCCTTACATTATCTTTTTTATGAAATACCTCAAGCGGCAACTGGAAGTAAAGCAAATGCTCATACATCAAATCACGGTTCAGGTATATAACAGTTCCTGTTATCTGTTTACTATCCATCGTTTCAATCCCTACGTAAGGGCGACATCCTTCCGATATCATCAAAGAAACAAAATCAGCCAAGCCAATACTTTTTGCTGCAGAAGAATTATATCCTTTCACGGCCAAGGAAAAAGGTAACAAAAAATTCATTTGATGAGCATGAGAAAATAAGTTCAATACTGACTCCTCCGGGAAATAAGCATTAAAAAGATAACTCCATGCTGTTCCTTTCTTCATCAGATAGGTTCCACTCTTCATCTGAGGAATCATAAAAACATCTCCTCGATCGTAGAAAACATTTCCTCTGATCTTCTGTAAAGATGATTCTTTCCACTTCACAGGAGCGTTCCGAAAATCAGTCTGACGGATACTCAGGTTTGTAATGAGCCTTTGTGTCAACTCATATTTATCATATCCTAAGAGCAAATCATACTGCTTCGGGAAAAGCAAATCTACTTTCATTCCAACTCCTTGCCAAGAAGCCTGATACCTTGTTGAATCGGCTGTAAGAGAAAAAGGATACTTTAAATCCAATGCATTTAAAATACTGCAAAAATCGACAGAACAATCCTTATAATTTTGTCCGTTCACCAATAAAGACAATTGATCTTGCCGCAATAGCACCTCTCTCTGTGACTTCATCTGCAACAATGATAAATGCAAAAAGGTACGCTCAATAAAGTCGTATACAGCAGGATGAAAAACTTTTTCCATTTCAACAGGAAAAAGTTTCAATCCTGCTTTCTTTAACTCATTTTTATCCATTAACACATACATTTCCTTCTGAGGACAGCTTTTTAAATGCAATGATGAATCTGTGACTAAAGCAACCTTACGCATTTCCAGCTGTCGACGTAACAAGCCCAAGTGTCCTGAACTCGTTCCTTGTTGTGCGCAAGCAAGACTTTCCACACACAACATAACAGCTACTCCTATACTCCGAAAAGGAAACATAAGCAAAATAGATTATATCAGTTAAAGACCATTTGATCCAATCATTACCGCACCTTTCAGCTTCTTATCAGAGCCGTACCATTTTACTGTTACAGGTTCATTATCTTCAAAGCTACCTTCTATATAATCTCCCGGAACAGCAACTCGGTTTCGGGTATCTCTCTTACTGATCCGACGACTTTGAGTATAAGTCAATTTACCCAATCCATTTGCCTTCCCGTTAGAGATACTTCCTTCATATTTCGCATAACCAAAATCAATTGTTCCCTGCCCATTCTGAACACTGACAACAGGAGCCGTTTCGACTGGTATATCTTTGTACTCTGCAGTTGATTCATCAACCGTTTGCTCTGGGGCAGCTTCTGTTACCTGTTCAACCTGTTCTACCGTATCCGGTTCAACAACTGTTTTTTCTTCCGTCTTAAAGTCATTAAGAACCTGAGGGCCCCAAACAATCCCGGCTACAACGAGAGCAACAACAACCACTCCTCCTATGATGTAAGGAAGCACGTTAATCTTCTTTACTTCTACCAATTGTCCCCCACATTCAGGACATATAAAATCTTCTCCAATTCCAACTTCTATGATTTCTTTAGCATTAGCCTTCGAACAATTGCCAATATTCATGCAACGTCCTTTTTTATTCAATTTATTCTGTACCATAATGATCTATTTTATGAATCTGCCATATAATCATTCCAATCATTATATGACAGATTCGTTTCATGTAACATATTCTTTAATCTATTTAACCAACTCAAGTGCTTTCAAACCAGCCTCTCTGAAGAACAAGAATGATTCAGCGCCTGTATTACCGCCACACTCTGGCAAAATGACATCCTTTACTAAATGTTGAATTTTGGCAACCAGTTCTTTACGCTTATCTACATGCAGATAATCCGTACGCAAGGCTGTAGTCAGTTGTTCCTCCCATGATTTACCTAACTCTTCCGTAAAGGTTGCAGCATAAGGAATTTCCGTAAACTTATCGGCCATAGGCTTCAACACTTCAATGCCAAAGTCATCCACTTCAACTGTTCCATACGCTTTTAGTCCAGTTCCATCATTTCTATCACCATATTTAATGATTCCTAAAGCAAATGCAGTCATCAGATAAGGAGTATACTCTTTTCGTATTTCCGATGGCATTTTTTCTTTTGCAACATACAAATCGGGGAAATTTTCTCCTGTTCCTTCCGTATGAAGAATAATCCGGTTCTGGCGTGCTTCATTAGGATCCTTCAACAAATAATCGTATTTCATTTTCAGAACGTCCAGACCTTTCACGGCACGAATCGGGAAACAATAATCCATGCATACAATCGTCATTTCATTCTTACGAAGCCCATTCATGTCTACTTTTACTAGCACTCCACCTGTCACAGCATTCATCAAAGCATCTTTTAATTTACCGGCAAAACGCTGTACCTGCTCATTTCCCTCTACCTTTGGCAAATTGATCAATACAATTTTCCGGTCAATATTATGGCGAATCTGAGGCAACGGATTATTCTTGACAGCACGATTCAGTTCCGTACCATTCAAGGACAGGAATACTCCACTCTGTTCTATCAGTTCTTTTGCAAACAGTTTCAGTTCATCATCTGACCGATATTGTTCATTAAGCTGTTCCAGGATATTCCGATTGATAAGTTTCTCTGTATTTTCAACTAAGACTTCATCATGGATAGTAATAACCTTACGACGGACTACAGTATCGAGCAAATTTGAAATACTATCCAGTGAAATGGCTGCATTAGCCCGTGCAAAACTACGTTCCGTACCTATCAACTTTATAATTTCACTACGGAACTCATCAGCAATTGATTTTTGGCGAGCCTTGTCACGAATAATATTCTTTGTAAACTTCTGCACTCCCTGATTGTCATAGAAACGAATAATGGTTTCCTTCAGATTAGAAATGCCCTCTTTGTCCTGACAACGTGTACCAATCTGCTTATTCGCATCTTCAAGGGATTCATTAATAACGTAAACAAAACGTTCAATATGTCCGCGTAACACATTAACTTTATTCAGCAGGACAGAAAGCATACTTACGCCAAAATGCATACCTTCCAGCTCCGTCTTTTTCAAATAAAGCTGTTGCATGATTGTAGCATGAGCCTGAATAATTTTATTTTTCGAAAGTAATCCTCCGATAAAGCCTTTATTTGCCCAATCCAACTGATTCAAAGCTTTGGCCTTTTCCAGTTCTTCAATCTGCTGATTATAAGTCGTAATACGACCCTCAAAGTCCTTACGTTTAAGATCGACAGTTTCTACAATTCGGTCAATCAGTTGCAACAAATTATATAAAGACAGATCACCTGTACTCCATTTATCATACATATATTCCTCTATCAGCGTACAAATTTCACTGGCATGTTCGTCTCGAGCCTGTGTCTTACCCTCGAAGAAATTCTTGACGCCAACCTTTCGGAAATACTTTTCATAACCCTCGGCACAGAATTTCTCAAGCTCGTTTAAAGGCATTTTCTGCCGACTAGCTTCTTCTGCCCATACAGGAATTACACTTCCCCAGTATTCAGCAAAGCTGGTCCATTTCTTCTGGTCAGAATCCAAAATAGGTTTATCCAGCGTCAGGTGTTTGTCGGTCATACGCCAGCGCTCCAGGTTTTCCGCCTCTGCCACAAAAGAATGGAAGTCAATATTGGCAGGTGTATCGCGGAATCCCATGTCATCATTCCAGTTATTATACCGTAACTGTAACAAAGCCTGACGACCGAAAGAGAACGTAAAATATTCAATGATCTCTTCTTCCGGAATAACCACACGTTTAATGCCAAAAGAACTATATTTCTTAGAGCGAACCGGATCAACTACCCCATCTTTAGCTTTTTCATTAAATTCATTTCTCCAGTCCTCAATATTTTCCAGAGAATAAGTACGGATAAATTCACCTGTATTGTCATTCTGCTCCAAGAAAACATAATTGTATAAGAAATCGGCAACGACCAGCGGTAACTGTTGGTGAGAATCAATGGTCAGTCCATTCTCATTCTCGTTTGTATATAGAATACAGTTGTCAACTACTGCCTTCACATTTTCCAAAGGTACACGCTCATATTTGCCGGTCACATCATACGGCATATATTTTTTAGCCATCAACGCATTCAGTTCAACCAATGCGGCATATCCGTTTGCCTGATAACGTCCTGCATCACATCCCATAGGGACTGTGGGTTCTGGAATCATCGCATATAAAACAATATGGGCATCCGGATATTCACAGCGAGTCTGTGCCAATACATCAATGATGGAACCAGAACCCGTACCTCCGGCCAGTCCGGTAAAAATATGGATATTTAGTGTATTTTTCCCGCTAATCCCCTTTGCCTTTATATACTGGGAACGTAATGTACTCAAATAATTTTGTACCGAACTTCCAAACAAAATACGTCCGGCACGACGTTTCTGACCCGCAGCTGTTTCAACACTCCCTATTGTCTTCTGCATAACTTCCGGATCACCGATAAAACCTTTCAACCCCGGAAAACCACTAGGATTAGCAAAGACACTGTTCAATTCTACTCCCCGAACATATACAAACTCACTTTCACCAAAAGAAGCATCTTGCCCCAATACCCTGAAAGTAATATCATTGGGTTGCATCATCTCACGTGTAGAATCTACATATACATAGCCAATAGATAGCTTTGCGCGTTCTTCAGAAGAATATTCCTGAAACAAACGCTTACGAAAAGCTTTCAAGACTTTTCCACCAGTTCCTCCCAACCCAACAAGGATATGGTTTTCATTTCCTTTTATACTCATATTTGTCACAATTTATAAGGTTACATATTCATCATATTCCGATAACGCAAATAATCAAGTCTTTTCTGATCCTGATAGGCCCTATAGCCCAATACGGTTGCAGCTAATAACCAAAAGACAATTCCCCATATCCAACGCCGCATGATATAGCTGGAAAGCTGTGCTTTTATGCCAAGCACTATACTTTCAGGTTTTTCTTGTAACTGTTCCATATTCAGTTCTTCTAAATATTCACTAATCAACGACTCTTCTACAAACGGATATTCTTCCCTAAGCATAGCCTGTATTTCTGATTTTTCGCCTACTTGACAGGTTATCTGCCTAACCGACTCTATCATATTCTGGACTTTCTGATTAGATAAATCAACATATTTCTTTACAGAACAAGCTCCACACCCAAGAAAAGATTGAACACCAATCAATATAAAAAGAATAAATCCAATAATAAGGCTGAAGGCAGTTTCACTTGCCAAATAACGAGGGAATAACAGATGGATAACAAACAGCAATATAGCGACTGCTACAACAGATATTAGTAGTCCACCCAAAATTGATGTAACAATATTTCCAACTATAGCAAACATGAAAAATATTTAATTAATTTTATTTTCTCAAATTAAAAGAAAAAAAATCAGATATCATTATGCAAAATATTTTTTAACTATTAATATCTGCATTTTGTTGTATTTAACACGATAAAAGTGTTTTATAGCATATTTTAAAACATATTTAAGCAAATAATAGAATTCCTATTAGTCCTAATATACTTTCTACATAAAAGTGCACAAAGGAATCACAGTAACATATATTGACTAATATAAAAATTACAAATCAATAATTAAGAAAAAAAATAAAGAAATAGCTTTACAAAGTATTTTCAACAAGAATCATTCGGTATATCCGAGAAGGTAAAATAATATTATTACTCAAGTTATAATGAAACTATTCCAACACAACTTTGACAACTATAATATTGCCTCAAAATACAAATAAATAAATCATACACAAGGATCATAAAATATAAATACACCAATAGAAAGTATCCGCAAACTCATCGTCTTTTAGCAAAACCTCAAGAATATTGCTGCCAAACATCAAGACATTTTTTTATTTTTTGTACAAAATCTTTTGTTTTTTGTACAAAAAATAAAAACGGACTACAAGCCATCAGACTAGTTTACCTTATAAACTTATCATTGAAAGCAATCCTTTTTCTGTATACGTGAAAAGAGCATAAAAAAACCGGCAAGAATACATATCTTCTTACTAGTAGGAGAAATGTATTCTTGCCGGTTTGTTAAAGCCTTCCGACCAATGGTTTATTTCTTGTCTGCTTCTTTCACAGGAGCCGACAATATCTCTTTATATTTTTCCGGGGAAGTCAGCACTTCAATAGCCTTATCCAGATCCTCATCATCTTTCAGGCGTTGCATGACAGCACCTCGCTGATAGAAGTAACGGGTGGCAATTTCCTCAGCTATTTGCTCTTTAATAGGTTTAGCAAAATAATCCAGATCACGGTCCAGATTATGATTCAGTTTCTGCTCCAACGCCTTGAACTCATCGGCCGCACCATCCATATATCCTTCAAATTCTGCAACCTCTTTCAATGTTTTCAGCAATTTTTCGCTCTGGCGATCGTAGGTAAAATTGGCAGCCTTGACTTGTTTCTTAAACTCAGCGTAATCGGCATCGGTAATTTGTATCGAATCTACCGAAGTAATTGCCGGATGCGTTAGACAATATTGTGTTACATAATCAAAAATCAAATCGTCGTTTACCAAATAAAACAAGATATTTGGGAACTTATCTCCCTTCACTTCAATATCCGGACGAATACCTCCACCATCGCGTACCTCACGTCCAGCAGCCGTATGGAATACAGTTGTCAAACTATCAGGAATACGTGCAACCGAGCCGTCAGCATTCTTTTTGGCATAGTCAATAGCCTGAATGCAACGCCCACTCGGAATATAATACTTAGATGTTGTAACTTTCAATGTACCATTATAAGGCAATGGACGAGTTGTCTGTACCAGTCCCTTTCCATACGTACGCGTACCGATAATTACTGCACGATCCATGTCCTGCATCGAACCACTCAAAATTTCGGAAGCCGAAGCCGTATTGCCATTCACCAGTACAGCCAGCGGCATTTCTGTATCAATCGGTTCATTCTGCGTCTTGAACGAACCTGCAGCCTGACGAATCTTTCCTTTGGTCACAACGATTTCCTTCCCTTTCGGGACAAAAAAATTGATGATATCTACTGCTTCCTGCAACGAACCACCTCCGTTGTCACGCAAATCAATCACCAGCGCTTTAGCTCCCTGCTGTTTCAATTCGATAAATGCTTTCTTCACATCCTTTGCACAATTATCCGTAAAGCCCGTCAACGACAGATAACCGATACTATCTTTCAGCATACCGTAATATGGGACCGGATTATTACGAATGTTCTTACGAGTAATCTTAAATTCCATCACCGTGCTGTCGTTCTTCAGCGGACGAAGCACTTTCAGAACAAAGGATGTCCCCGGTTCTCCACGCAATGCTTCGCTAACTTTCGACGAGAAGTCCTGAGGCTTCATATCGCCACGTACCATATCCTTTCCTCCAACCGAAAGAATAATATCTCCCGCCTTCACACCAGCCTCAGCAGCCGGCATGCCTTCCGTAGGCTCCACAATGGCTATACGATCTTTCTTCTTATAATATCGGATAGCAGCCCCTATACCTCCGTATTTTCCGGTAATCATTTCCTTCAAGCTACTGACACCTTCTTCAGGATAATACTCCGTATACGGATCGGTCAGTGCCAACATGCCGTTTACTCCGTTCTGAATCATTTTCTCAGGATTGATCGTATCGACATAAAACAAATCGAGCTCCTTGAAAATAGAATTAAAGATATCCAGATTTTTTGCTATCTGAAAATTACGATCGTCGTCCTTAAAACTAGATAATCCCAGTCCCAGCACAACAACAAACACTCCTATCAACGTTTTCTTCGTATTCATAATCAATGATTTTAACTACAAATAAACACATTATTCCGTTCAGGCTTGCAGAACAGCTTCAATATTTAACTTTATTTCGTTCCATTTCTTCTTTGTCAGAGCAGTTCCTACAGTCTGAATGACAGAACCAGCCAAAATAGTACCAATCTGAGCACACTTCTCGAGCGAATAACCACACGTAAGACCGTAAAGAAAACCGGCCGCATAGAAATCACCAGCTCCGGTGGTATCAACAACTTTCTTTACCGGCAGCGGTTTTGCTTGTATTTCTTCAGTTCCTTTCTTTATCAGCGAGCCATCTTTACCGGTCTTAATAATAACGATACTACACTTTGAAGCAATCTCCTGTAAAGCTTCCTGCGGATCTTTTCCGGTATAAGCCCGTGCTTCGCTTTCATTGGCGAAAACAATATCGACATACTTTGTGATCAGCATATCAAAAAAGTCTCGTTCAGCCTCAACGACATTGAAACTTGCCATATCCAGACAAACTTGCAATCCCGTTTCTTTTGCCAACCGCATAGCCCGGACAATCAAATCGTGGTCTTGTAAAAGATATCCTTCTATATATAAGTAGGAGTAACCTTCAAACATAGAGCGTACTAAATCGTCGGCACACAAGGTAGCCGAAGCTCCCAAGTAGGTAGCAAAGGTACGCTCTCCACAAGACGAAACGAAAGCAGACGCAACTCCCGAAGGACAGTCACACTTCAACAAGGAAGTGTCTACGCCTCGCTTCTTTAATGTCTGCTCGAAGAATCTACCAAACTCATCTCTCCCCACTTTTCCGATGAATCCTGTCTGAGCTTCCAATTCAGCAAGTGCACATATCGTATTGGCAGCAGCCCCTCCGGTTGCCCGATGCAACTTCTGCCCAACCGTTCTTTCTCGTATTTCAAATAATGTTTTTTTATCTATCAATTGCATGCTTCCTTTCGGTAAATGCAGGTCCTCCAGCATTTTGTCATCATCCATCAGAACCAATACATCCACCAAAGCGTTGCCAATTCCAACAATTTTATCCATTTATCTATATTTTTTTTTGCAAAGATATTGCATATTTCAAAATATCCTACTACCTTTGCGTCGCAATTGAGAAAAACCTTCTTCAGTAGCTCAGTCG
>FR887745.1 GCA_000432735.1 Bacteroides sp. CAG:443 | reverse complement strand
CTGCCGAGTAGTCGCCGGCTGCGTTCTGTGCCATTGCTGCGGTGGTGCCGACAAGCAACATCAGGGCGAGCGTTTTCATGCGCTGTGAAGAGAAGAATCCCTTCACCTTCTTGTTAATCCTTTCAAACATTCTTTTTACCTTTTAATTTGTTACACTTTGAGTTATCTTATCTCGTATCACCTGTATCTCAAATCTGATAACCGAAGAAAGCGGGGAAGACGATGGTCGCTCCTATGAGGAACAGGCAGGCTCCCACCAGCATCATGATGTTCTTCTTCACTCCTTCTTCGCCCGTATTCATCTTTATATATATCTGCAAGGCGCTGACTATGACCACGATGCCCGCCACTGCATAGCACAGATAAACGATATAGAGCATCATCGTCACGGCATAGTCATGGGCACTCGCAAGTGCGTCCGCTCCCCAGCTGTAGTCCACGTTGCCACACTTAGCACTGGCCAGAGCTGGGGTTAAAGCGGCATATAATGATAGAAATGCACTTCTTGTTTTTGACATCATATCTCATTATTGAGTGATTCCACCTTGACCATGTCACGTCCATTGTGACGAAGACCGCGGGCGATGATGGTGTTGTTCAATTCTTCCGAATACATGGGGTCGGAATAGGTGGTATTCACTTCCTCCATCTTCTTCTCGATTGCGCTTTGTATCTTTTCAAGCACATGAGGCTTGCTCTCTTCCGCAGTGGCGGCTGCCTCCTCTGTAGGCTCTGCAAGCTGCTTCTCCTCGTAGGCTGTCTCATATTGGTTGTCGCCTACGCTGAAACCACCGTCGCTCTCGCTGACCGCTATCGACTCTTCCTCGTCGGTCATGTCACTGACATCAAACGACTCGCCCTGTGACTTCTCGTCCTTGGGCTTTCCGTACAGATCCTGCACGATGATGACCGTATAGTAGATGACATAGATTATGGTCACGACAATGGCGAATATTACAAATGACTTCATATTTTCAAGTTTGATTTTACTATGGTTTGGCTTATTGCCGATGCAAAGGAACTACCTTTTCTTCAATCTTAAACCGAAATGACTTTCCGCGGAGCCAAATCTTAACTCTAATTTTGATTACACTCGCAATCATACTCAAAAATCAAACTCGAAAGGCACAAAAAAAGCCCTTCCGATAGGGAAGAGCTTGTAAAGAGGGTGGATGAAAAAAATGTGGATGGCTATATGGTCAGGTACTTGCCATGGGAGAAGTCCTGATGTTCGTTAGAGAAAACATAGCCCAACTGGTTGGACAAGCATTGGGTGTTGCCTATCCTGGCATCGATGTTGGTGTGCGAATGTCCGTATATCCAATAGTCTATGCCGCTATCGGTGATATAGTCCTCCAACTCTACGGTGAACGCCACGTTTGCCTTGCTGCCTTGAAACTTTGGGTGGAGCATACGGAACGATGGTACATGATGGGTGACAACAATCTTATGGGCTGCTTGCGAATATGCCACTGCATCCTTGATAAAGGTGAGGCAACGTTCATGCTCAGCATTGAATTGGGCATGGGTCATCAGCTCACCTTTATATAATATACGGCGGAAGTCGCTTATCACTTGCTCGGTGAAGTAAGCGTCCTCCAAAGGAATCCTCGACCAAAGGGTGGAGAGGATGATGTCGGTGTCGCCAATCCTCGCAATACCGTTGTAGTGGCTGAATACATTGGGACGTACCTCCAAGAGATAGCCGTCGGGCAGTGTCGCCACATCATAATATTTGTAGAACTCATGGTTGCCCATGCAGCAATGCACCTCCTTGTAGTTCTCCGATGCCCAGTCCCAAAAGGGATGCTTGGAGTAGTTGTCATCGCCGAGATAGCCGATGTCGCCGGCAAGCAGCAGTATGTCGCCCGTCACCTCCAAGGGGTGGGCTTTCAGATACCGCCAATTGTCGGCAAACTCCAGATGCAGGTCGGATGCGTATTGTATCTTCATATTGGTCATGCTTCTATAAACAATTCATCCAGTTGATCTAACAGTCCGGTCACAAATGCCTCGTCTTGACCGAGTGACTTTGACAATGGTTCTGCGAGAGTTGACCAGTCGGCTCTGATGGAGGCGACAAACTCCCTTATACATGCCACTATTGAAGCAGGAGCCTCAATGTTGTCCTCAGTCATTATGACCACATTTTTCAGGATGTCCGAACGGTGCTTCTTGATGTCTTTGGTGTTCACATGCTTGCCGTCCCGCTTGTCTGCCATGAGATTTAGGTAGGCTCTTGCCTTCAGTGCTATCAAGGCAGCGGAATTGGCATGGCGTATGCCATCAGTCAGTTGGCTGTGTGCGATAGTAAAGTGATAGTAATCATCGTCCATGATGATGGCACTAAGACTCGACACATCTTCATCGGTCGGGATAGGTTCTATGACAAATCCCTTTGGCTCTCCAAGCACGTCGGGGTGGCGTGACAGCAGTTCTATCATCTCGGGATAGCCGTCTTTACCATCAAGGAAACGATACATTTCATACCTTGGTGGCTCACCAGCCTCCTGTTTCCTCTTTTCAGGTCGATAGCCAGCCTCCCGCACAAACTGCCAGAAGCGATTGGCGAAAGCCTCGGTCATGTTCTCTACGATGACTATCATGTCGATGTCGTGTGTGGCGCGTGGACGCACCACGGTATTGGTCATGGTGATGTCACAGGCTGCTCCGCCTATCACCACATAGTTTTCTGAGTATTCCGCAAATGCTTCACGGAACTTGACTAATCCTTCCATTTCTGTTCACTGATTATTCGTTCTACTTCTTTTTCTACTCTCGGATCATCATCATCTCTCAACGAAAGGACAAGGGAAAGGCGATCAACCCACTGGCTTTTGTCGCCCATTTTGCTGACAACAGGGTATTTCCATACCTCTATGATATAGTTGCCGTCATAGATGTTGGGATTCTCCATGACATCAGCCGACTTGACGGCACGATATTCCTTGCTTGTCATCATTATCATCTCTTCCCGGTCACGATTAAGCATGGAATAATGTGCCAGGGCATTGATGCCGCATACGGGGTATTCCGCATCCAAGCGTATGTCATCGCAAAAGATGCGGTTCTCCACAGGTGACAGCAAGACGTTCTGAGCCTTGTCCCACAGTTCCTTGCCCTTCAACTCGAAGTGTACCACCTTGCTGCGCTGTCCGTTCTGAATCTTTTGACACAGTCCTACATCTTCAAGACAGGTGACACCCAACGTGACGCTTTCGTAAGAATATGGAAGCAACGGTGCAATATCCCTTGGCGACATTCCTTCAATACTGCCCACCTGTAGGTGATAGAGTAGTATGTATTGCGCCACAGGGGTCAATACTTCGGCAATCTTCCTGTTGCTTGTCTTCTCCAATGCTATGATGCCTGGCAGATGGGCATATTCCTCGGACATGACAAAGAAGACTCCTTTGTCTGCCAGTCTGTGTCGCTCGTAGGTGGGTCCGGGCGCAAGGATAAACACCGCAGGCAGTCCCAGGGCTTCGGTCAACCGCTTGCCCGTGATGGCGCAAGTCCGTGGAGAGGGATTGCCCTTCTTGGGCTCAACGAACAGCAGGGGCGTGCCTTGGTATGTGCCATCATAGAAACGGTATGAGAGTTTCTCGCCAACCGTGATGCCTTTCAGGCTTTCCTTGGCACGAGGTTCCACCTCAAAGCGTCTGCCCAATATCCTTATTTCTTTTTTCAATTCCATTCTGCTACATTTTAATAATGTATTAAAACGATGCAAAAATAAGGATAATAATTGAGAATCAAGCATGTTTGGGCGAAAAAGTGCAGATTTGATATGTAATTTCAATGCATTTGAGCCATTTTTGCATCAAATGATGGTGTTTTCGTCTTTATAATGTCATTCAGATGCCGTTCGTTTCTTCCTCATCAGATAGTCGTTGACATCCTTGTAGTCGGCATATCTGAAGGACTCGTCCGTCACCCTGTACTCGAATACATTGCTGATGCTCTCAACCGTCTTGCGTCCTGCCTGGTCGTTGTCGAGGAAGCAATGGATGTGGGTGTAACGGTCAAGGTAATGCAATGCCTGTTTGAGGTTGGCGACTGAGTTCAGTATCATATAGTCGCAAGGGCTTTCAACGACAAACCATCGGTCTTGCTGTTTAACGAGGGTCATATAAGCAAGGAAGTCCATGAAGCCCTCAAAGACCAGACAACCGTTTTGCCACTCGTTGAACGTATGGGCAAGCAGGGTGATGTCCTTATGCCCGATGCAGCCCTTGAAATAGGGATTGCGCACCTCATGTCCTTCACTCAGATTGCCAAATGCAATGCCATAGTAATGTTTTTGCTCAACCTTGTAGTGTATCTCCCTGCAATACATCCTGCCAATGGTGATGTCTATCCGTCGGCTACTGAAATAGGACAGCAGAGAATGGTTGCTCAGTGGGAGCAGCTTCACATCGTTCATCTTGGTTGTCGTGTATTCCTTGGCTGCGATAGCGGTCTCGATTGCCTTATCCACAGTGGCAATACTCTTGGACGCAAGGTAGGCAAGGGCATCGGAAACGGATTGTTTGTTATACATACGCTTTACCAGCTCCACAAGGTCACCGCCCTCCTTAATGGCGTAGTCGTACCACAGGTTCTCCTTCTTGCTGACCTTGAACGATGCGGTCTTCTCGTCCCTGAAGGGTGACAGATACCAGTAGGCATTGCCCTTCTTCTTTTTCAGCGTTACATTCTCCTTGTCTAAGAAGTCTATAATGCTCAGTTTCTTCGATTGTTCAATATTCATTGTACTTTCATTTGTTCGGTTTTACTTTGTCCATGGAAACAGTTTACTTTACCCTTTCTCCTATATAGGCACACCCGTAAACTAAACCATTTGCTAAACTACTTTTCCGCTTCCCAATTCAGCCTCCGATTTCGGTTTACTTTGGCCTTATTTCTTATATATAGGTACGGACGTAAACTAAACTGGTTTCTGAACTGTTTTTATTCCTCTTCATGGAACAGGTCAATCTCGGCAGGTGTATATCCGAAATAGTAATGATTATCCCGCTTCACTATGAGCTTTTGCTCGTTAATCAGGTATTTCAGCATTTTGATGATGACGCTTCTGCCACGCTTAAAGCCAATGTCTGCATAGGCTTGCGTTAATTCCTCCACCATGCGATCGAATCCTTTGATAGGTTTCTCCTTGAATGCAGCCGTCAGCGCCTCGTTATGCTGTTCGGATGTCAAGTCTTGGTAAGTAAACCTTGACGGTTGCTTGTCACCTTCTTCCTTCTCCGGCGTGTGCTCGACAATCTCTGGCAACCCTTCCTCATTGACTGTAAAGGCAAACGGCTTGAACTCCTTCTCACGGATGTGCATCGCCTTCACCTCGCTGATGTCGGGATTGGTGGTGCTCTTGGTGATGACAAGCACCGTCTCTGCCTTGTTGTTCATCTCCGTACCGATATGCCCGCGCACGTTATTGTCGCCCTTGTTCTGATGCAATACGCAATGGATGTGCAGGTCATACTTTGATGACCATTCCATCATCTTGTTGATGACCTCGACCGATTCTCCCGCATTGTTGATGTCGAGAAGCAGGTCTCTGATTCCGTCGATGATGACCAGTCCATAGCTTTGGTCTTGGGCAAGCGCATAGTCTATGACCTCTATCCTGACGGAGGGCGTGTACTCTCTCAGACAGATAAAGTCAAGGTTCTCGTTGTCGATGCTTGTAGGTAGACCAGCGAGCTTCAGGATGCGCTCCAGCACATTATGGCAGTGATAGCGGCTCTGCTCCGTATCTACATACAGTATCTTGCGTTTCCCCTCTGGCAGACTGGCGCGATAGTTCAGTACCTTGCCGTTGGCGAGGGAAGCGGCTACCAAGGCAGACACGTTGAAGGTCTTTTTCGCCTTTGCCTTACCAGTAGAAGCACTGAAGTTGCCCAATGTGGCTATGCTGGAATTATCAACCCATATAATCTGAGGAGGTGTTTTATAAGTATCTGTTGCCTTTATCAACGATTCGCTCAATATGCGATTGAGACGCTGTACTCCTTCCTCTTTTGAGTTAGGCTGTACATGTTTGTTATTTTCTTCCATTTTCATTCTTTCGGATTATCAATTTCTATTTTCGTTACCATTCCAATGACCTCTTGTTTGTTTTGGAGCAGCCACTTGTCGATTTCTTCTCTATTAAAATACAGCATTTTTCCCCTTGGCTTATAGTGTGGAACTTCTTTTGCGGCTGTAAGTTTGTATAGCAGGCTTTCAGAAACACCAATATACTTACATGCTTCGTCAAACCCCAAGACGGTTTTGGTCTGCTTGACCATCTTCTCCAATTCCTCGATTCGCTCTATTAGTTTGTCAATAGGTCCCAAAGCCTCCAAACTGTCTTCTATTGCGACAATTCGCTCATAGAGTCTAAAATGTCTTTCATTCATGTGTCACGTACCTTAATTAAATTGTTTACAGACAGTAGCACGGTTATATTAGCCGTCTATTCTTTCTTTGTGTAGATAGTACATATTCCTCTGCTTCTCTTTGAATCTCGTTCTTCGATTTGCCCTTGGTTCCTTGAAGCCATTCATCTATCTCAGATTTGAGGAACATGATGCGTTTGCCTCTCTTGTGAAACGGTATTTCCCGATTGCTTGTCCAGCAATATATGGTATGCTCTACCGGATGTGTTGGGAGATAAGCACATAATTCAGCAACCGTAAACCATGTTTCTTCTTTTTCTGATTGAACAAGTTCATATATACCATCAATCTTGTCTTCTAATGATGACAGCTTTTTCAGTACCCCCGTTATAGCGTTGGGAATATCTTCAAATCTTATACTATTTTCTTCCATGCTAATTATTTTTTATGATTTTTGATGCAAAGTTATGGGGAGACTGTCACTAAATAGAAAAAGTAACGTGATAGTAAGGCAGTATCAACCAAACTATCACGTTTTTACTTTCATTTAGCAGAATTATTGTGATTTATTCCTCTCTTAATATCTGTTCGATGGATTTGCAGATGGCATATTGACTTGCTGTCATGGAAACGTTTCTTCTTATCCTTGAAAGAGAAGAGGAAAGACAACTTGAAGTTATGAATTTCTCTGTTCCATCCTTTTTGATACTGGTTAAGAAGCGACCTTCTCCCATGACATATTGCCAATTATTGTTTATCAAATGGTATTGAGCCATAGCGTCAAACAGTACGGCTACATTACGTACATTCTTTACACGGATAGATGCGTCCAAGTCGCACTTGAATAGGCGACACAACTCGCTACGCACATCACTGTTGTCGGCAAAATCAAATATGTCGTGACTTTGGACAAGTTCTACCAACAAATCCATCTGTCTGTCTGACAATTGGCATCCCAAAGTGAGGATGGACGATTTCTTTCGGGTAAGGATTGGCAGACCAGTACCCACATGTTGAAGAAACAACTCAATAAGTTCCTGCTTGGAATAATCTTCTTTTTTCTTGATTATTGACACACACTTAGAGTCTCTAAACAAAGTACCAATAATGCCAATTGCCATCTGTCGCGAGTTCTTACAACGTGCACAATCACAGTCAATATATTGGTGACTGCGCTCAAATAGTTCTATGAAGTACTCTGTCTTCATATGATTCTTTTCAGCTTGAAGATACCAACTTCTTGCGATCTCAAACAACTCATACAGTTCTCTGTAGAAGTCTTCTGTACACTCCACATGTTTGTGGACACGCTTGCTCTCTTCAAAAAGAGAGAAGCCAAAAAAGGCTGTCTTTTTTCATTTTTATCTGTTTATTGTTATAAATGTTTGGTTTCCACGAAAGGTTAAAGTGCCAAAACAATAGCATCATTACATAGAATGTTGAAAATGAAAGGCACTAAAAACCACCTGTACAATAAAGGACTTATTGATACAAGTGGTCTTCTATACTAAGTGCTTACAAATGATAATCACTATTCATCTATGTCCAACTTAAAAGCTTCTGTAGCTTCATCTTTCTTCTTGTCAATTACTTTTGCGTAGATTTGCGTGGTTTTTACATTGGTATGCCCTAACATTTTGCTTACGGTATATATGTCTGTACCGTTAGCCAATTGTAACGTTGCATAGGTGTGGCGGAAGCAATGAAAGGTGATGTGCTTGGTAATCCCTGATGCTTTTACCCACCGTTCCAAAGGCCTAGATATCCATGAAGGGTCAGGCAGTCCGGCAAACACCAACAGTTCTCCGTCTTTCTTGCGCTCACCGCAAAGATTGTATGCCTGTGGCGATATAGGCATGTATTCAACGCCCTTAGTCTTCTGCTGAGTGAAATTGAGACGGTACCCACCATTGTATTCTTCAACCTCTGACCATTTAAGCTTTTGAATATCGCTATGTCGCATTCCTGTCAGTGCAGAGAACAAGGCTGCCCGTTTTAGTATATCATCACACGGAGTCTTTGCCAATATATTAAGTTCTTCCAGTGACAGATACTCTCTTCGAGCACTCTGAAACATGATATTTTTAGCCTTGGCAGCAATATCACAATTCAGATAGCCATCCACGAAAGCTTGTTTGAGTGCCGCCTTGAAGATAGAGAAGTACGTCGATGCCGTATTCCTTGAAATAGTTCCTTTCTTAGAACCACCCTGCGGTGCCTTTATCAAGAAGGAACGGAATGCCTCAATATACTTCATGTCAATCTGCGAGAACTGTATGTAGTCACACTTGGCAAACATTGACAACAGTGTGTGCAATCTGCGCCAGTTGACAACTATCGATTCTGACGCAGTTTCCTCTCTTTCTTTGATTAACTTCTCAATATACTCCAGAACATTGCATTTTGAGCGTTCGCTTTGTTCTGCCATTTCCATTTGCTGGTCAGTAAAGAGAGCCATGTTGTCGTACTCTTTTTGACGCAGGACTCGAACGCCATCCGCATAAAGGCAAGTTTCCATATCTTGCTTGGATTTACACTGAATAACGCCATTGTCATCTCGCTTGGGCTTGTACTTTATTCTACCAGCAACGGCTCGCTCGCTTCGTCGTTTATCCCATATAGGGGTAGTAATAGACCTCCTGAGATATTCACGCACTCGTTTGGGTTTGTCATTTCCCGTCTCATAAACAGGATAAGCTTCAAGATAGATGAACCACTCATCTCTCCACTCACTTTTCTTTAATTTGACGGAGACTTTAGTATAATCTAATCTTTTCATAATGGTTTTATATCTTTATAAAGTTTGTCTATTGATTCCTTGTGAGCATACACATAATTACCGATTTGCCGGGTCGGTATTGAGTATTTTCGTATATGAGCATACACGGTGCTGTCATCCAGATGAAATTTCTTGGAAATCTCACCTATTGTATAGCAATCCTCTGGTTCCATGCGGTACATGGTAACTGGTTTCCTTGGCTTGGTGTCAAGCGGAGACTGTCTTAACGGAAACAGATTCATTAGTTCTCCTTTGCATACAAGTCGTATTCCTTTCTCTGGCTCAATGAAGGAAATCTTTTTCATGTAGATGAGCCTATAAATGGTTGAGCGGCTTGCACCAAACATAGCATACGCTTCCGTTATGCTGATATACTCTTTAGACTTGGGCATATTGCTTACAATCTTGTCCAGTTCAAGTTGGCGTTTTTCTTCATCATGCTTACGCTTCCACGCCACCTTGGAGCATTTGGGTGAACAATACCAGGACTCCAAAGTCCTTGCGAAGAACTCTTCTCCGCACACAGGACATTTCCGTACTATCTTATACTTTGCTACTGCCATAATTCATTCATTTTGTAGTTCTTAATATCTATTCTTCTCATCATATCTACTTTTTCTTACAGGTACAAATAAGGTACAGATGTTTATAATAATAACGCAAAGATAGCAATATTATTGTGTACGGCCAAAAACAAGAAAAGCGTGTAACTCATTGAGCTACACGCTTTCCATTTGATATTGTATTCTTATTTCTCTATGTGCTTATTTCACTTCCTCGAAGTCAGCATCCTGTACATTGTCATTGTTCTTATTGCTTGAACCCTGACCTGCATTGCCGTTTGCCTGACCTGCATTAGGACCAGCCTGAGCACCGCCCTGTGCACCTGTCTGAGCGTACATTTCAGCACTTGCAGCCTGGAAAGCTGTCTGCAATTCAGCGCTTGCAGCATCGATACCAGCCAAATCCTGAGCCTTGTGAGCATCTTTCAGTTTCTGGAGAGCAGCTTCGATAGGAGCCTTCTTGTCAGCCGGAATCTTATCGCCAAGGTCTTTCAACTGATTTTCAGTAGTGAAGATCAAGCTGTCGGCCTGATTCAGCTTATCGATACGTTCCTTTTCTTTCTTATCAGCTTCAGCGTTAGCTTCTGCTTCAGCTTTCATACGCTCGATCTCTTCCTTGCTCAAGCCAGATGAAGCTTCGATACGGATAGCCTGTTCCTTACCAGTTGCCTTATCCTTAGCAGAAACTTTCAAGATACCGTTTGCATCGATATCGAAGGTTACCTCAATCTGAGGAACACCACGACGAGCCGGAGCGATACCTGTCAAGTTGAACTGACCAATTGACTTGTTCTGAGCAGCCATCGGACGTTCACCCTGCAATACGTGGATAGTAACTTCTGTCTGGTTATCAGCCGCAGTAGAGAAGACTTCACTCTTCTTGCACGGAATAGTCGTGTTGGCATCGATCAACTTGGTCATTACACCACCCATTGTTTCAATACCCAATGTCAACGGCGTAACATCCAGCAATACGATGTTGCCTACACCCGCTTCTTTGTTCAATACGGCACCCTGGATACAAGCACCTACGGCTACTACTTCATCCGGATTTACACCCTTAGAAGGAACTTTGCCGAAGAAGTCTTCAACCAGTTTCTGTACAGCCGGGATACGTGAAGAACCACCAACCAAGATGACTTCATCAATATCTGCGTTGTTCAAACCAGCATCGCTCATGGCTTTCTTACATGGTTCAAGACAAGCTTGAATCAAGTTGTGAGCCAAAGCTTCGAATTTAGCACGAGTCAATGTCTTAACCAAGTGTTTAGGAACACCGGCTACCGGCATGATGTACGGCAAGTTGATTTCAGTTGATGTAGAAGAAGACAATTCAATCTTAGCTTTTTCAGCAGCCTCTTTCAAACGCTGCATAGCCATCGGATCAGTTGTCAAGTCAGCACCTTCATCATTCTTGAATTCCTGTACCAACCAGTCGATGATAACCTGGTCGAAATCATCACCACCCAGGTGAGTATCACCGTTAGTTGACAAAACTTCGAATACACCGCCACCGAATTCCAGGATAGAGATATCGAATGTACCACCACCAAGGTCAAATACGGCAACCTTCATATCCTTGTTAGATTTGTCGACACCGTAAGCCAGAGCGGCAGCAGTCGGTTCGTTCACAATACGTTTTACATCCAGACCTGCAATCTGACCAGCTTCCTTAGTAGCCTGACGCTGAGAATCTGAGAAGTATGCCGGAACGGTGATGACAGCTTCTGTAACTTCCTGTCCCAGATAATCTTCGGCTGTCTTTTTCATTTTCTGAAGAATCATTGCTGAGATTTCCTGCGGAGTATACAGACGTCCGTCGATGTCTACACGCGGAGTATTATTATCGCCTCTTACTACTGAGTAAGGTACACGTGCAATTTCTTTCTGAACCTGATCGTAAGTTTCACCCATGAAACGTTTGATAGAATATACCGTACGTTTCGGGTTTGTGATAGCCTGACGTTTAGCAGGATCACCTACCTTACGTTCACCGCCGTCTACGAAACCTACTACTGAAGGAGTGGTACGTTTACCTTCGCTGTTGGCAATTACCACCGGTTCGTTACCTTCGAATACTGCAACACATGAGTTTGTTGTTCCTAAGTCAATACCAATAATCTTTCCCATAATTGTATCTATTTTATTTATTTTTTATTCAAGTTTACTCTGTAATGCCGAAGCATTACGCCCTATTTAAGACAAATGGTGTGCCAAAAAGCAAAAACGACAATTTGTCAGAAAAGCCTGACAGCCCCGGCAAGCTCTCCGCCAAAATTTACAGATAAAATGGCATGACATCATCCGTTTCGGCAGTTTCTTCCGAATCTATGCCAGATATTCTCTGGCACACGAGGAGAAAGCATAAAGAATATCCGCAGGTTCCAATCTGCTTTTGTACAAAAGTTTTTGTTTTTTGTACAAAGACATCCGGTTTCTGTACAAAAACCGGCCAACGATTCTCGTTATTTTTTTGAAAGATCGAAACAATCGGTCTGTTTCTCCTTATTATATATAAGCACTTCAGTTTGCATTCCTTTTTCGGATCAGCCAGCACAAGCTTAAAACGTCCAGCAACTGCCTCGCCACGAAATGAGCGTTTATTAAAAATAGAGCCTAATAGTTAAAACTCCTATATCTATGTTGTCTGAATAAGACTTTGAAAAGTATTTTCTTACATTTGTGTCTGCAATGAAAAAACGGAACTTGTTTATAGTAAGTATAATGTTACTGCTGGCGTTTCCTTTGGGCATTTCTGCACAAAAACAAGTAGTAAAAGGGCGTGTCGCTCTATCCGGCACTTCCCAGAAAGCCGATATTTTGCCATATGCCAACATCAGTTTGATGCAATTGCCCGATTCCACTTTTACACAGGGAACGGTAAGCGATGAACAAGGAAAGTTTATCTTCTCATTTTTGCGAAAGCCGACAGTCCGCTACCTGATAAAGGTATCGTACACGGGATGTACGTCCGTATATCAGTCTCTACCATCAAAGCCAGACACCATACAGTTGGGCACCATCAAGCTAAAAGACAACCCGTTACATCTGAAAGAAATTGTTGTAACAGCCCCGCTGAAACCCATGGAGCAAAAGGGAGATACCACCATTTACAACGCCGGTGCCTACCCTACTCCCGAAGGGGCTTATCTGGAAGAGCTGGTCAAGCGTATTCCGGGACTGACGTACGATTCTAAAGACCAGACAATCACGTACAACGGTCATACGATAAAGGAAATTACTGTCAACGGGAAAGATTTCTTTAAAGGCAACCAGCAGGTTGTACTGGAAAACCTTCCTGCCAAATTCATCAGCCAGTTGAAAGTATACGACAAGCCGACCAAAGAGGAAGAAGCTACAGGCATCAAATCGACAGAAAAGAATTATGTACTCGACCTTCAGACCAAAAAGGAAGTCAACAATGCACTGCTCTTATCTGCCGAAGCCGGATATGGTACGCACAAGAGGCGTGACATCAACGGGAAAATCATGCGTTTCAATGAAAGCGGTGATAATTTTATGGTCAACGGACAGTCTACCAACCGTTACTCTACTACGCCTTACGAAGGAAATATATCAAATACCGCAGGAGTCAGCATCACTAAAGTAAAAGATAAAATAGAGGTTTCAGGAAATCTCAGTTATTCGAACGACCGGAACGGCAGTGAATCGAGTTCCTATAGTGAACAATACATGACCACTGCCAACCAGTATGCTATCTCCGAGTCCAGCAGCCGAAGCAAAAGCAACCGGATAAACGGAAGTGCGGACGTTACCTGGAAGATAGATGACAAGACAACTTTCAATTTTTCCGGAACCGTCAACTCCAACAACAACAAAAGCAACAGCCAGAATCGGGAAGCTACATTCGACACCAATCCGGAAGTCGACACACAACGCCCGTTTGCCCAGTTTGAACAAACTGACCCGGCCACCCGCATCAACGACAGCAGGAGTCAATCACAGACGCAGGGCCGGAATATCAATTACAACTTCAGTACGAGCCTTATCCGAAAGCTGAATAAAAAAGGGAACAATATCAGCCTGAATTTTTCTACTTATCAGCAAACGGACAATACGAAATATTATACCTTGTCATCCACGGATTACTATCGGTTGCAAAACTTGACTGGAAAAGATTCTGTACTGTACCGTAACCAGTATCAGCACACGCCAGGCAAGGAACAGCAGTATACACTAAATCTGGCATATACACAGGTACTGACTGAAAAGTCACGCTTGCAGTTCTCCTATGGCTTCAACAGCAACAAAGAGAGGCTGAATAGCAATACCTACGATTTAAGTCCTTGGGAGGTTTCGGATATGCCTTTCGGAACATTGCCTGGAGGTTATGAATCAAACAATATCGACAGCCTGACCAGTCGCAGCAACAGCCGGACGACGGGACAAAATCTCTCCGTATTGTTCACATACAATGGTGAAGTGTGGGGAGTGCGAAGCGCACTGACCGCTACTATTCAGAAGCGCACCATCGAAGAAAGTACAGGCAGCCAGCTGGCCGATACAACGATCAACTCACTGGAATGGAGACCCAATCTGACCATTACCTACCGGAGCGGCGATAACTATGGCATGATCAGCTACAACGGCAGCACCTCACAGCCTGCGTTGCGCGACTTAATTGCACCTACCGACTACAGTTCGCCTTTGAATGTCACTCGCAGCAATCCCAATCTTCACGCTTCGTATACACATTATATATATGCTATGTTCAGCAATTTCCGTAAGGGGGTCATGGTAGGACTGAACTGGAACCAGCAAATCAACGCAGTAACACGTGCCACCCTATATAATACAGAAACCGGAGGCAGGGAAACGTTTCCGGTCAACATCAATGGAAACTGGTACTTATCGGGGAATGCCTCCTACGACAAACGGCTCAATCAGTTCCGGATATACGTCATGGGGTCCGGCAACTTCAATCAGAACGTAAGTCTGATAAACGAAGGTTATGAAGACAATATGCCTCAACGAAGCAATACACATACTACCGGACTGAACAGTGACCTGAGATTGTCTTACCTGCCCTCGTGGGGAAACATCGATCTGAACGGGAAATGGACATTCTACCAGTCGAAAAACTCGCTACAGAACCGGAACACTTATACACGTGTCTATACACTGGGACTAGAAACTTCCGCCAACTTGCCCGGCGATTTCATTTTCCAGACCGATGCCAATTACCGTTTCCGTAACGGTACAGGCATCTCGGGCAACGATGACAATGAAATATTATGGAACATCAAGCTTTCATGGAAATTCCTGAAAGAAAAACGAGCTGAGCTCTCCCTTTACTGGGCAGATATTTTGAACCAGCGAAAGAGTCTGACGCGCAGCGCCGGTGCTACAGGCTTCTATGAGTACTACGAACAGCAGCTCAGAGGATATGTCATGGTTTCTCTGAAATACGAACTGAACAGCATGAACTAAAGATTTGCTCCAGCCAAAATAAAAAACCGATGTTCTTTCCCTCTACGGAAAACAACATCGGTTTTATCTCTATACAAAGCGATTATTACTCAGACAACTTATCGCCAGTGTTCTTTGTCAGTTTCATCACTTCTGTTCCTCCTTCATCGAGCAATGACAAAGATGATTTATCATCGTTCAACGTAAAGCTTGCCACTTTATTAAGAGCCTCCAGAATCGTTCTTTCCGTATCCATATCCGGACATGCCATCATGGTAGAAATCATCTGAGAGAATTTCAGCGAATTAGCCTTGTTGCCTTCTTGTGTAAACCCACCGTTTACAACGTTACAACTGGCATTTCCATGTACCGTTTTCTCCTCTACGTTGAATGCCAGGAAAGGAGTTTTTTCCTGTTTGCCCAATTCTGTACCATTCACCGACGAAATGATCCACTCACCTGCCAGGTCATTCACAGACACTTCAGGAACTTGCCGTTTTTCCAAACTGATGACTGTATTGCCATCGGCATCGGTCAAAGCCACGCCATCTGCTGTTTCCGCATAGCCGTTCACCTTATTCAATGCCCCAATCACCTTATTCTCAATATCCATATCCGGACACATCATACGAGATGTAGCCACTTGCGTAAAATGAATGATGCCCGGCTTCAGTGAATCCAACACCAAAGTTCCCATCATATTATTACATCCGGCATTACCATAAATACGCTTAGCTTCCACATCCATACCAATATAAGGCATATCACTTGTATTTATTTTTTCGCCATCTACGGCCACAATGTTCCACTCACCTGCCAAATCTATCTTCGGCATGTTCTTGCTACTGCTGCATCCAGTCATCGCCATCATCAAAGCTCCTGTACAAACAGCAGTTACTCCCCAAAACTTCGTCTTCATATCAGTCATATTTATATTAAAAAATTAAATCCATTAACTTAAAATATTACAAATCTCTTGCTTAAATAAGCTGAATTCAACTTGCAAATGCAACAGAATTCTGATTA
>FR887744.1 GCA_000432735.1 Bacteroides sp. CAG:443 | reverse complement strand
GTTATGCTCTACCAACTGAGCTATTTCCGCATTGTAACATTAAGAGCAAGCGGTTTTCCCGATTGCGAGTGCAAAGGTAATGCTTTTTCCGAAACCTCCAAAACATTAGGATATTTTTTTCACGAAAAACTAGTAGAATGTTTCCGTATGCACTCTCATAAGGGTATACACCCCGCACAATATCAGGCATTCCGGCTCCGACTAAGCAGGATGCGTACCGCAGGGTCCCCTGCAAGAATTTCTACTGATAACCAGATTGTTTTCTTTTCTGTACGAGAAGAAAAAAGAAACGCCTGCACGTTCAGACAAATCCGTGCAGGCGCTTCAGCTATTTTTTGTACAGAAAATCGAAGTTTTTGTACAAAAGCCTAAAACTTTTGTACAAACTTCTATGTAATATCACGGCAACCTCCGGAAAACTCCGGCATCTGCTGCATCCATCAACACATTCTGTCGCGGTAATCCTCGTAACGGAAGTTTCTGTATATTTCCAGTTCGCCGTCGGAATGAAGCAAAGCGATGGAAGGATGATGAATGCCGTTGAACATGTTGGTCTTGACCATCGTATAATGTATCATGTCTTCGAACACTATCCGTTCGCCTACCTGCAATTCATGATCGAATTTCCAGCTTCCCATGTAGTCGCCGCTCAGGCAACTGTTTCCTCCCAGACGATAGACATGTTCTTCGGGAGCAGCCGTCTTGACCGCATCGGGTGGAAGCGTTTCAGCGTTGCGTACCTTGGGCTGATAAGGCATTTCCAGACAGTCGGGCATGTGACAGGTGAAACTGACATCGAGAATAGCCGTACGGATACCTCTGCTTTCCACCACATCGACCACCGATGCTACCAGCGGACCGGTCTGCCAGGTAAAGGCCGAACCCGGTTCCAGAATAATCTGAAGGTTGGGATAACGCTCACGCAATCCTTTCAGCAGTCCGATGAGATGTTCCACGTCGTAATCCTTACGCGTCATCAGATGTCCCCCGCCCAAATTCAGCCATTTCAGTTGCGGGAACCAGCGGGAAAACTTCTCTTCGATATGCTTCAGCGTGCGTTCCAGTTCGTACGAACTCGATTCGCAGTGACAATGACAGTGAAAGCCTTCTATCCCTTCTGGCAGACGGTCGGGCAGCAAATCGGCAGTCACGCCGAAGCGGGTACCCGGAGCACAAGGATTATACAGCTCGACTTCCACTTCCGAGTATTCAGGGTTTACACGTATGCCGCACGATACATGTTCCGGATAAGCCTTCACCTGCGGATAAAAACGCTCGAACTGCGACAGCGAGTTGAACGTGATGTGACTGCTATACTTCAGGAAAGCCGGGAAATTGGCTTCGGTATAAGCCGGAGAGTACGTATGCGCCTTGCTTCCGAACTCCTCGAAAGCCAGACGAGCCTCGTATTCAGAGCTGGCGGTGGTGTAATGAATGTACTCGCGGAATATCGGGAACGACTTCCACATGGCGAATGCCTTGAAGGCCAGAATGATTTCCACTCCAGCACGGTCGACCACACTCTTTATCAGACTCAGGTTCTTTCTGAGCAAATCCTCCTCCATGACATAGCAGGGAGAAGGAACTTTTGTTACATCTAGCATATCTGTTATCTTATTCTATTATTTTAAATCGTGCAAATTTCAGCAACAGCTGTTTCTCGCCCGCATTGCGGAAACGAACCGTCGCCTTACAGTTATCGCCCGCTCCTTCCACCTTGACGATTTCACCTATGCCGAAACGTTCGTGTTCTATCTGCTGTCCGGCGTGCACTCCGCTGCCGACAGAGGAAGCCGACGTACCGGTGGAAGCCGAAGCTGAAGGTATCTTGCGCAATACCCGCGGAGCGGCCGGCTTGACAAAGCGACGGGGTTCCTGAGGAATCTCTCCCCCATCGAACATGGAAGGTGAACTGCCGCGCGTATACCGCGGGGTATCGGCTGCCACCTCCCGACGGAAACGACTTGCTCCTTCGTCTATCTTGCGGGAGATGACATCTTCCTGCGGCAGATTCAGGTAACGGGCATCGATATCTTTCAGGAAACGGCTGGGACTGCTGAATTCCATCTTACCGTACTTGAAACGGGTTTTGGCAAACGACAGGAAGCAGTGTTCCTCGGCACGGGTTATGGCTACATAAAACAAACGGCGTTCCTCTTCCAACTGCTTGTACGAGTCGCCTGCCATCGGACTGGGGAAGAGGTTTTCTTCCAGCCCCACGACGAAAACATTCTTGAATTCCAGCCCCTTGGCCGAGTGAATGGTCATCAGCGTCACCTTCATGGCATCGTCATCTCCCTCGCTGTCCTGATCGGTAAGCAGAGAAACTTCCGAAAGATAGTCAGTCAGCAAGACATGCGTGTTGCCCTCCTCTTCACGGTCGGCACAGAAATCGTGCATACCGTTTATCAGTTCCTCGATATTTTCCTGACGGCTCAGGTTCTCGGGCGAACGGTCCTGATAAATATCGCTGATAATGCCCGACTGCTGGACGATATTCTTACCCAGCTCGTAGGCACTGGTCTGCGGAACAGCCTCCACGAATCCGGCAATCAGGCTGCGGAATCCTTGCAGTTTGGTATGCGTACCTTTCGCAAGTTCCAGTCCGTAGGCAAGCGGTTCGGTCACAACTTTCCACAAGCTGACCTGATTGCGGTTGGCTGCATCGATAATCTTGTTCAGTGTCGTACTGCCTATTCCTCGCGCCGGATAATTGATGACGCGCTTGAAAGCCTCTTCATCGTTCGGATTGACCGCCAGCCGGAAATAAGCGATCACGTCCTTTACCTCCTTCCGCTGGTAGAAAGACAAGCCTCCATAGATACGATAAGGCATGCCCCGCTTACGTAAAGCCTCTTCGAAGATACGGCTCTGCGCATTGGTGCGGTATAAAATGGCAAAATCGTCGTACGAATAACCGTTCTTTGCCCGAAGCTGGGCAATCTTGTTGGCAACGATTTCTCCTTCTTCCACATCACTATAGGCATTGAACACAGTAATCGGTTCCCCCTTGTCATTTTCGGAGAACACCTCCTTGCGTATCTGCTCCCGGTTCTTCTCAATCAAGCTGTTGGCCGCCTTGACAATGGTCTGCGTAGAACGATAATTCTGCTCCAACTTGAATAAGCGAGCATCCTTGTACAGGCTGGTAAACTTCAGGATATTGTCGATATTGGCTCCACGGAAAGAGTAAATACTCTGCGCATCGTCGCCCACCACGCAAACCCGACGGTATTTTTCGGTCAGCTGCATCACGATGCAATGCTGTGCATAGTTGGTGTCCTGATACTCATCCACCAGCACATAGCGGAAATGCGAAGCATATTTCTCGCAGATCTCCGGATGCTTGCTAAATAATATATAGGTGTAAACCAGCAAATCGTCGAAGTCCATGGCATCGCTCTGCCGGCAACGTTCCCAGTAGCGGCGGTAAATATCGCGTATGGCAGGTACCCTGGCAGCCGAATCGTTCTCGTAAAACTCCCGGCTGGCAGCATAGGCCTCGGGCGACACCAGATGATTCTTGGCATTACTGATGCGTGATTGCACCATCCCCGGCTTGTACGTTTTATCGTCCAGCTGCATTTCCTTGATAATGGCCTTTATCAGGCTTTTCGAATCGGCAGAATCGTAAATGGTAAAATTCGACGAGAAACCGATGGCTTCCGCCTCCGCACGCAGAATGCGCGAAAAGATGGAATGGAAAGTCCCCATCCATAAACGGCGTGCCCGCTCTGCTCCCACCTGACGTGCAATACGCTCTTTCATCTCACGCGCCGCTTTATTGGTAAACGTCAGGGCAAGGATGGACCACGGTTCGTAGCCGTTATCCAGCAGATAAGCTATCTTATAGGTCAGCACGCGGGTCTTACCCGATCCGGCTCCGGCAATCACGAGCGAAGGTCCGTCGTTGTACAGCACCGCAGCCCGCTGACTCTCATTCAGTTCATTCAAATAATCTGTCATACAGTCAATCTATTTCAGGCACAAAGATAGCACAATTCCAGCAGTGTCCTAATACATTTGCACGCTACGACAAAACAATTTTCACACTTCGGGCCTTGTCTGCCAGCTTGAAGCAATCGGTTACACGGCATTACATGCCAGCCTAAAAAGCAACTTTCATGCTTCAGTTTCTATTCAGAATGATCCGTCCTGAAATACTCTCCCCCAAGTACGAAAAAAGGAAGTCTTCCGGAGGCTTTTCTCCGGCAAGACTTCCTTTCTCTTTATGTTCTAAAATCCATTCCGGCTCCCGATGTCTGAGCAATCAGCTTACCAGACGACAGTCGAAATCTAGTTGATTAATTCTTAAAGCTATGAATCGGTGCAGGTATACGTCCTTTACGGCTCACAAAGGCCTCGCAACTGAAGCTGTTGACCGGCATGACAGGTGCATATCCCAGCAGTCCTCCAAATTCTACCGTATCGCCAACTTCCTTTCCTACCACCGGAATGATACGTACCGCCGTAGTCTTCTGGTTGATCATACCGATAGCCGTTTCGTCGGCAATGATGCCCGATATGGTAGCAGCCGATGTAGAGCCCGGAATGGCAATCATATCCAGACCTACAGAGCAGACGCAAGTCATTGCTTCCAGTTTCTCGATAGTCAGCGCACCTGCTTCTACCGCATTGATCATACCCTGGTCCTCGCTGACCGGAATGAAGGCACCGCTCAATCCTCCTACATACGAAGAAGCCATGACTCCACCCTTTTTCACCTGATCGTTCAGCAAGGCAAGAGCCGCTGTCGTACCCGGAGCACCCGGATGTTCCAGCCCGATTTCCTGCAAAATCTCAGCCACACTGTCACCGATAGCCGGAGTCGGAGCCAAAGACAAGTCGATGATACCAAACGGAACACCCAGTCGACGTGACGCTTCCTGCGCAACCAACTGTCCCACGCGGGTAATCTTGAAAGCCGTACGCTTGATGGTTTCACAAAGTACCTCGAAGCCTTCTCCACGAACCTGCTCCAGCGCATACTTCACAACGCCCGGACCGCTTACACCGACATTGATAATCGCATCGTCTTCCGATACGCCGTGGAAAGCACCTGCCATGAACGGATTATCATCGGGAGCATTACATAATACTACCAGCTTGGCACATCCCAGCGAATCACGCTCTTTGGTCAGTTCTGCTGTTTCCTTGATAATCTCTCCCATCAGGCGGACAGCATCCATGTTGATACCTGTTTTGGTAGAGCCTACATTGACCGAACTACAGATACGCTCTGTACATGCCAGTGCCTTCGGGATGGAACGGATGAGCAGTTCGTCGCTCCGTGTCATACCTTTCGATACGATAGCCGAATATCCTCCGATAAAGTTTACACCCAGTTCTTCGGCCACCTTATCCAGCGTCTGAGCAATCTTCACATAATCGTCCGGCGTATGACATGCCGTTCCGCCAACCAAAGCAATCGGAGTAATGGAAATACGCTTGTTCACGATAGGAATACCGTATTCCTTAGAGATATCCTCCCCGGCCTTCACCAGATTCTTGGCCAGGCGTGTCATCTTATTATATATATTCTGACAGAGAACATCCAGATTACCGTCGGCGCAGTCCAGCAGGTTAATACCCATGGTAATGGTACGCACGTCCAGATTTTCCTTCTCTATCATCTTATTGGTTTCGAGAACCTCGGATATATTAATCATAGTAATAGCTGTTTTTTAAATACGATGCATTTTATTGAATATCTCCTCGCGCTGGCATTTTACCTGAACGCCGATTGCATTTCCAGTTTCTGTCAGTTCGTTGACAATCTGCTCAAAAGGCTTCTGTATGTTTGTCATATCGACAATCATCATCATGTTAAAATATTCCTGAACGATAGTCTGGGAAATATCCAATATATTCACATTGTTCTCTGCCAAATAAGAGCACAATTTTGCAATGATACCTACCGTATCTTTACCTACCACCGTAATAATAGCCTTATTCATAATCACGTTATTTCTTATAGTTATTGATTCTACAAAGATAAGGATTTATTATCAAAAGCCCACTTCCTGCAAACTTTTTTTGAGCAAATGCTTGCTTATTACAAAATATTATGTACCTTTGCATCGCTTTTGAAAGGAAGCACTCCTAAAAAGAGTTTTGGAGAGGTGGCAGAGTGGTCGATTGCGGCGGTCTTGAAAACCGTTGTACCGCGAGGTACCCGGGGTTCGAATCCCTGTCTCTCCGCTGAAAAATCCTGTAAAACTTTTGTTTTACAGGATTTTTTATTACATACCTTCCTATTTAAGTTTCAGACTTCAAACCAATCCCCTAACAGCCCTACACAAAGCACAGCGCGATAAATTCCGCCATTTTCCTATCATATCACACTAAAAACGTCTCATATCATCAAACAAAAAGTTATCAAAACTTGCTAATTTGTTTACATTTAGATATATTTGCGCTCAATACAATAACAATTAACCATATATGTATTAGTAAGATGAAGAGATGTTTATTCACTGCGGCTCTTGCTCTGACATTGAGTGGAGCCGGGATGGCGCAAAACACCAATCCTTTTCTATCAGAATCGTATGGTACTCCGTATGAGATTGCCCCATTCGAAAAGATTACCATCGACAACTATCGTGAAGCCTACCTGAAAGGGATGGAAGAACAGAAGCAAGAAATCAATGCGATCATCCGAAATCGTGCGGTACCTGATTTCGAAAATACCATCGTCGCACTCGATCAAAGCGGAAAATTACTTTCTAAAGTCCAATCCACCTTCGGACCTATTTCAAGCAGTAATTCCACAGAAGAAACTCGTGCCTTGCAAAAAGAGCTTTCTCCACTGCTTTCGGCTCATAACGATGATATTTACCTGAATCCACAACTCTTCGCAAAAGTGAAGGAGGTTTACGACAACCAGCAGAAATTCGGACTGAATAAAGAACAGACTAAACTGCTGAAGAACGTGTACGACCGCTTCATCCGCGGCGGAGCTGGACTGAACGATGAGCAGAAAGAGGAATTGCGTAAGCTGAACACTGAGATTTCCATGCTGCAACTGACTTTCAGCCAAAACCTGATGCACGAAACCAACAACACGTATGTCACTGTCGATAAACTGGAAGATCTGGAAGGACTTCCTGAAGCAAACATCGAAGCCGCAGCTAAAATGGCGGAAGAAAACGGACAAAAAGGCAAATGGATGTTCAACATGCAACGCCCCAGTTGCAATCCGGTACTGCAATATTGCAAGAACCGCGAATTGCGCCATCGTATCTACGATGCATACTACAACAGAGGCAACCAGAACAATGAATACGACAACAAGGAAATTGCCCGCAAGCTGGTTACCCTGCGCTTGCAGAAAGCCAAACTGATGGGGTACGAAGACTATGCTTCGCTGGCCCTCGACAGCCGTATGGCAAAGAACGAGCAGAATGTCTATCGCCTGCTCGACCAGGTATGGGCTCCTGCGGTAGAGAAAGCCAAAGAAGAGCTGAACGATATCCGTGCCGAAATCAAGAAAGATGGATACAACTTCGAACCGGAAGGATGGGACTACATGTATTACCTCAACAAAGCTAAACAGGCTAAATATACCATCGACGAGGATCAGGTTTCAGAATACCTGCAAATAGACAACGTAATGAAAGGTATTTTCTATGTAGCCAACAAGCTGTACGGACTGACTTTCAAGGAATGTACAGACAAGTTCCCGGTATACGAAAAGACAGCCAAATCGTGGGAAGTCATCGATAAAGACGGAAAGGTTCTCGCCATCTTCTACAGCGACTACTATCCTCGCGACGGAAAAGGTGCAGGAGCTTGGTGTACTGGTTTCAGATCTCAGGACTACAATGGTACAGAACGTGTATTGCCGATAGTTGCAAATGTATGTAACATGGCTACTCCCAGCGGCGACAAACCTGCCTTACAGAGCATCGACAACGTAACAACCATGTTCCACGAGTTTGGACATGCACTTCATTCTTTTATGCGCGACGTGCATTACCACGGTGTATCGAATGTAGAACGTGACTTCGTGGAATTGCCTTCACAGTTCAACGAACACTGGGCTTTCGAACCGGAGGTATTGGATATCTATGCCAGACATTACAAGACCGGAGAAGTCATCCCGATGGAACTGGTTAACAAGATAGAAGAAAGCGCCAAATACGGTCAGGGATTCGCTACTGTAGAATACATAGCAGCTTCACTGGTAGACATGGATCTGCATACTTTGAAAGAAATTCCTGCCGACCTGAACGTGATGGATTTCGAAACACAGAAGCTGAAAGAACGCGGCATCCCGTCGCAGATTCTTCCCCGTTACCGTGTAACCAACTTCAGTCACACCATGGGAGGCGGATACACAGCCGGATACTATAGCTACATGTGGGCAGAAGTACTCGACTGCGACGCTTTCGAGGCATTCAAGGAAACAGGCGACATCTTCAATCAGGAACTGGCCGAAAAGTTCCGCAAGTCTATCCTGACTCCGGGCGGTATCGACGACGGAATGACCATGTACAAGAATTTCCGCGGCCGCGAACCGAAAATCGATGGACTGCTCAAAAACCGTGGACTGATGAAAGAAGAGCCTAAGACTCTGATTAACGGTGATATAGAAAAGCGATAAATCCGATTTTACATTACTGTTCCAGTAACAGAATAATTTTCAATCACTCCGGATATTCTTGCAGGGAAATCCGGAGTGATTTCTTTTTGTCTGAAACCTGACAACCTGCCAGATATTTCTTCCAGCCCAACTGCCGAACCGCACACACCGTAACCTGCCCTGCATAAGGACAAATTATACATTTCACCCTCCAGTCTTCCATTTTACCCAATATCCCTTAAAAATATTCCTTTTTTAAAGAAAATATCAACAAAAATTTTTGTGTTTCTCCCCAATCCACTATATTTGTATACAATTTTGGTACGAAATGACGGAAGAAGACAAAAAGCTATTGAACACTTTCGAAGGGAAACTGAGGCATTTTATGTATTTATATGAAGAATTGAAACAAGAAAACGCCTCTCTCCGACAGCTTCTTGCCGAAAAAGAAGTTGAAATTTCCGAACTCCAGAATAGCCGGAAAGAATTAGAAGCCATGTATACCAATTTAAAGACAGCTCGCATACTCAGTATCAACGACAATGAACTCCGCGATACAAAACAGAGATTGGCGAAGCTTGTGCGTGAAGTCGACAAATGTATCGCTTTGCTGAATGAATAATTTAAACGGTGAAAAGAACATGACGGACGACCAAATGAAAATACATCTGCTGATTGACAATGAACGATATCCCCTCATCATCAAACGTGAAGAGGAACATTTATATCGGGATGCAGCCAAACAGATTGACTATAAGCTAAACAAATACCGCAATAAGTTCCCGAACTTCAATACTGAGAAGTATTGGGTTATGACAGCCCTGGAACTGGCTTTTGAAAATATGTCTATGAAAGACCGGAATGATACACAACCTTATCAGGAAAAGCTGAAACAGCTGGAAGAGGATATAGACGAGTGTATCAGGAAAGAGAGTGAGTAAGCGTTTAGTGTACGGAAGATAGAAAACATTTGCGCACAAGCTTGAGGTCAGGCGTATACCTGACGGATGGTTTGTGCGCTTTTTATTTATATATATTTAAACTAACTTGTAATGTTGACATTAGTAATATTGACGGTCGTTGCCTTTCTGGTTGGAGGGGCACTTTCATATGGCTTTTTCAAGTATGGCTTGAAAGGGAGATATGATAAAATTATAAAAGAAGCGGAAACAGAGGCCGAGGTGATCAAGAAGAACAAGCTTCTGGAAGTGAAGGAAAAGTTCTTGAACAAGAAGGCTGATCTGGAAAAGGAAGTGGCTCTGCGTAATCAGAAAATACAGCAGGCAGAAAACAAGCTGAAACAGCGCGAAATGGTGCTGAACCAGAAGAACGAGGAACTGCAGCGTAAACGGAACGAGAACGAGGCTATCAAGGAAAACCTGGATGCACAGCTCGTCATAATCGACAAGAAAAAAGAAGAACTGGACGCGCTTCAGGCTCAGGAACGCGAGAAGCTGGAAGCTCTCTCGGGACTTTCTGCCGAAGAGGCTAAGGAACGTCTGGTGGAATCGCTGAAGGAAGAGGCAAAGACACAGGCTCAGTCGTACATCAACGACATCATGGATGATGCCAAGCTGACTGCCAACCGTGAGGCGAAACGTATCGTCATCCAGTCTATCCAGCGAGTAGCTACCGAAACGGCTATCGAGAACTCGGTAACTGTATTCCATATCGAATCAGATGAAATAAAGGGACGTATCATCGGTCGTGAAGGCCGTAACATCCGTGCACTGGAAGCTGCTACCGGAGTGGAAATCGTTGTCGACGATACTCCCGAAGCAATCGTGCTGTCGGCATTCGACCCTGTCCGCCGTGAAATAGCCCGTCTTGCCTTGCACCAGCTGGTTACCGACGGACGTATCCATCCGGCACGCATCGAAGAGGTGGTTGCCAAGGTTCGCAAGCAGGTAGAAGATGAAATCATCGAAACCGGTAAGCGTACGACGATCGACCTGGGTATCCACGGTCTGCATCCTGAACTGATCCGTATCATCGGTAAGATGAAATACCGTTCTTCTTACGGACAGAACCTGTTGCAGCACGCCCGCGAAACAGCCAACCTGTGTGCTGTCATGGCATCTGAACTGGGACTGAACCCGAAGAAAGCGAAACGTGCCGGACTGTTGCACGATATCGGTAAGGTTCCCGATGAAGAACCGGAACTGCCACACGCACTGCTGGGTATGAAGCTGGCCGAGAAATATAAAGAAAAACCCGATATCTGCAATGCCATTGGTGCTCACCACGACGAAGTAGAGATGACCAGCCTGCTGGCTCCTATCGTACAAGTGTGCGATGCTATCTCTGGTGCTCGTCCGGGTGCACGCCGCGAAATCGTAGAAGCTTACATCAAGCGTCTGAACGATCTGGAACAGTTGGCTATGTCTTATCCGGGTGTTACAAAGACATACGCTATCCAGGCCGGCCGCGAACTGCGTGTCATCGTAGGTGCCGACAAGATAGACGACAAGCAGACAGAAAGCCTGTCAACTGAAATCGCCAAGAAGATTCAGGATGAAATGACTTATCCGGGACAGGTTAAGATTACCGTTATCCGTGAAACACGTGCGGTAAGCTTCGCTAAATAATAAAGACAAGCCGATTTCCCCATACAAGGGAAATGCAAACAAAATAATACTGCGAAGTTACATATTACAAGTCACATAAAAAGAGCCGTATCCTTACTCAAGCATTGAGTAACAAGATACGGCTCTTTCTGTATGGATTTATCACGACACGCGCCATTTCCTTTCGGGGTGTATCGTCAACTTTCTCACGCAGCACGGAGAAAGTCCAGAATAATTTGTACAAAACTTCTTGCTTTTTGTACAAACTTTCAGAAAACATCCTCACGTTTTCAGAGATACGGGCCCATCACTTTTTCTGCACACGCATATCCTTCGTCGTACAAGGCAGAAAGTTTCTTCACATCCTTCTCAATCCGGTTCACTACCACCGGATGTTCGGGACGAATCACAATGATGTTTCCTTCGTCTTCCATGCGCTCCACCATCGCAAGCTGTTCGTTGTAGACCCGGCAACGATGACTCAGCACCACGCGCAGACGCGGATAGCGGGTGTAGATAAACCGCGGTACCCGGATGTCTTTCTCCGATTTGCGATACCCTCTGTTGCGGGTCAGCACCACGACGTTCTGCTTATATCCCTGATCGATGGCACGCAATACGGGAATGGAGTCCACAATTCCTCCGTCCAGCATCGGACGACCGTCGACATACGTAATGGGACATACATACGGCAGACTGCTCGATGCCTTCGCTATAGCCACCAAACGCTCCTTGTCTTCCTTTTCTTCCAGATAACAGGCACGCCCCGTCACACAGTTTGTCGTCACCATCTCAAAGCGTGTCGGATTCTTGAAATACGCCTCATAATCGTACGGCAGCAATTCCTCGGGAAAGATTTCGTACAACAACTTCTGGTCGAGTATGCTATGCTGATACCACAAATACTTCAAACCTATATAATGATATTTTTTCATCATATCGATGTTGCTGTATTTGGCACGCCCGCGCTGATGTGAGATATACGAAAGTCCGTTACACGCTCCAGCCGACACACCAATACTATATGGAAACTCAATATGATGATCCATGAAATAATCCAGAACACCGCAGGTAAACACTCCGCGCATGCCCCCTCCTTCGAGCACCAGGCCCATATTCTTCAGATCTAGTTTCATAGCGCACAATAGTTTAGTTTCACAAAGATACATTTTTTAGGAAAATGCTTAGGACATTATTCATTTTAATTTCCTATTTTTGCAACACTTATTACAATAAATTTACTTTAACTATTACAATATGTTTGATTCATCAGTATACCGCAATCGCCGTAAGGCTCTTAGAAAAAAAGTAAGTAGTGGTATTATCCTGATACTGGGAAACAACGAAGCCCCTGCAAACTATCCCGATAATACATATAAATTCCGTCAGGACAGTTCGTTCCTTTATTTCTTCGGACATTCACACCCGGGATTTGCCGGCGTGCTGGACGTAGATGCCGACGAGGATTATTTCTTCGGCGACGACGTGACCATGGATGACATTATCTGGATGGGTCCTCAGCCTAGCGTAAAGGAACTGGGCGAACGTGTGGGAGTGGAAAAGAGTTTTCCGTTTGCACGACTGAAGGATTTCGTCGGAAAGGCTATCTCTCAGCGCCGCAAGATTCATTTCCTGCCGCCCTACCGTTACGACAACATGATGCTGCTGGAAGAGCTGACGGGCATCCGTGCTTCCATGACCAAGCAGCATGCGTCGCTGGAACTGATCAAGGCTGTCATCAGCCTGCGTGCCGTAAAGGAAGCCTGCGAGATTGAAGAGATAGACAAGGCGTGCAACATCGGTTACGAAATGCATACGGCTGCCATGCGTCTGTGCAAGCCGGGTGTTTCGGAACAATATATTGCCGGAATTCTTGACGGCATCGCTGCATCGTATGGTAACATGGTATCGTTTGCCACCATTCTTTCGCAGAACGGACAGACGCTTCACAATCACGACCACAGCCAGATTCTTCAGGCAGGACGTCTGATGCTGACCGATGCGGGCGCGGAAAGTGTCACCAATTACTGTTCCGACCATACTCGTACGATACCAGTAGGCGGAAAGTTTACCAGCCGTCAGCGTGACGTGTACAGCATCGTGCTGGCTTGCCACGACCGTGCGCTGGAACTGACTCGTCCGGGAGTGACTTACATGTCGGTTCACCTGGATGTATGTAAGGTGCTGGCTCAGGGATTGAAAGACCTGGGACTGATGAAAGGCAACGTCGACGAGGCAGTAGCTGCCGGAGCGCACGCACTCTTCATGCCTCACGGACTGGGACACATGATGGGTATCGACGTACACGACATGGAAGACCTGGGACAGTGCTACGTAGGTTATGACGATGAAACTCGTCCGTCCGATCAGTTCGGACTGGCTTCGCTGCGTATGGGACGCCGCTTGCAGGAAGGTTTCGTCATCACCGACGAACCGGGATGCTACTTCATTCCGGCACTGATCGACAAGTGGAGAGCGGAGAACATCAACTCCGAGTTCCTGAACTTCGATGCCATCGACAAGTTTAAGGATTTCGGCGGTATCCGTCTGGAAGACGACATTCTGATTACTCCCGAAGGCTCACGCTTTACCGGCGAGAAACACATCCCTATCACAATAGAGGAAGTAGAAAAGATTATGAATGAACAATAAAAACAACTAATAATTAAAACCTAAAAAGAAAAGATGAACAAATTAATTGCCATTTTGGCTCTGGGTGTATGTTTCAGCAACGTATATGCCAAGAACCCGAAAAAGAACAAAGCAGACGAAGGCTTTGTGTTTACAACAGTTAAGGAAGTACCTATCACCTCTATCAAAGACCAGAACCAGTCGAGCACTTGCTGGGCATTCTCTACACTGGGATTCCTGGAAGCCGAGCTGCTGCGTGCCGGAAAAGGTGACTTCGACTTGTCTGAAATGTTTGTGGTACACAAAACCATGGAAGACCGTGCCGTAAACTACGTTCGTTACCACGGCGATGCTTCATTCTCTCCGGGTGGAAGCTTCGAAGACATTGTATATTGCTACGAAAACTATGGTATGGTACCGCAGGAAGCTATGCCGGGTATCATGTACGGCGACTCTCTGCCAAACCACAACGAACTGGATGCCGTGGCTTCTGCATACATGAACGCCATCGCCAAAGGCAATCTGAAGAAACTTTCTCCGGTATGGAAAAACGGTATTCAGGCTATCTACGATACTTATCTGGGTGCATGTCCGAAGGAATTTACCTACAAAGGAAAGACTTACACTCCGAGAACATTTGCCGACGAAGCACTGGGCCTGAATATGGACGACTATGTTTCACTGACTTCTTATACTCATCATCCGTTCTATACTCAGTTCAACATCGAGGTACAGGACAACTGGCGTAACGCGCTTTCTTACAACCTGCCTATCGACGAACTGATGGCTGTCATGGAAAATGCCATCAACAACGGTTATACTTTCGCATGGGGTGCCGACGTAAGTGAACAAGGCTTTACACGCGACGGTGTGGCTGTTTGCCCGGACGCAGAAAAGGGTGCCGAACTGACTGGTTCTGATATGGCACACTGGCTGGGACTGAGCCAGTCTGACAAGCGCAAGGAGCTGACAAGCAAGCCGCTTCCTGAAATCACAGTTACTCAGGAAATGCGTCAGGAAGCTTTCGACAACTGGGAAACTACCGACGACCATGGAATGGTAATCTACGGTATCGCTAAAGACCAGAACGGAAAAGAATACTACATGGTTAAGAACTCTTGGGGTACTGAAGGCAAATACAAAGGTGTATGGTACGCTTCAAAAGCATTCGTTGCTTACAAGACCATGAACATTCTGGTAAACAAGCACGCTATCCCTGCCGACATCGCCAAGAAACTGGGACTGTAATTGGATAATATAGACCAATTATAAATAATTAAACGGTTAATCCCCGAAAATAAATGCGGGATTAACCGTTTTTTTCTTTCTTTTTTTCTAATTTTACAGATTGAATAACCAGGCCGAAGAAGAGAAACGACGCGACGCGTGTCCGGGTCTGGCTCCTGATACAGAAAAGAAAGAAAAAACATATATAAATGAATTACAAATGGAACTATCAACCTCCGACACTCGAACAGCGGGAAGCAGCTAGGGCATTGGCTAAAGATATCGGTATCAGCCCGATATTGTGCCGTCTGCTACTGGAGCGCGGCATCACTTCTACCGCCGAAGCCAAACGATTTTTCCGACCGCAGCTGAACGAACTGCACGATCCGTTCCTCATGAAGGACATGAGTATCGCTGTGGAACGACTGAACAGGGCTATGGGACGGAAAGAACGGATCATGGTGTACGGAGATTACGATGTGGACGGAACAACTGCCGTCGCATTGGTATACAAATTCCTTCAGCAGTTCTATTCGAACATCGATTACTACATTCCCGACCGCTATAACGAGGGGTATGGAGTATCGAAGAAGGGAGTGGACTACGCTGCCGAAACGGGCGTAAAACTGATTATTGTATTAGACTGCGGCATCAAGGCTGTAGAGGAGATTGCGTATGCCAAGGAAAAGGGCATCGACTTCATCATCTGCGACCATCATGTGCCCGACGATGTGCTGCCACCGGCCGTGGCTATCCTGAACCCCAAACGGTTCGACTCGACTTATCCGTACGATCATCTGTCGGGCTGCGGTGTGGGATTCAAGTTCATGCAGGCTTTTGCCGTGAACAACGGGATAGAGTTTCACCAGCTGACTCCACTGCTGGATCTGGTCGCCGTGAGCATCGCCTCCGATATCGTACCCATCATGGGCGAGAACCGGGTGCTTGCCTATCACGGACTGCGTCAGCTTAACTCAAACCCGAGCATCGGACTGAAAGCTATCATCGATGTCTGCGGACTGGCCGACCGGGAAATCACGATGAGTGACATCGTGTTCAAGATTGGTCCGCGCATCAATGCTTCCGGACGCATACAGAACGGAAAAAAGGCAGTGGATTTGCTCATTGAGAAAGACTTTCAGTCGGCTCTCGAAAAGAGCAACCAGATCAACCAGTTCAACGAAACCCGCAAGGACCTCGACAAAACGATGACCGAAGAGGCAAACAAGATTGTGGATCATCTGGAGAATCTGTCGGAACGACGCTCCATCGTGATTTACAACGAGGCCTGGCACAAGGGAGTGATCGGTATCGTCGCTTCCCGCCTGACGGAGATTTATTACCGTCCGGCCGTGGTACTGACCCGTACCGACAACCTGGCTACCGGCTCCGCACGCTCGGTTTCGGGATTCGATGTGTACAAAGCCATCGAGAACTGCCGCGACCTGCTGGAGAACTTCGGAGGACATACGTATGCTGCGGGACTTTCCATGAAGATTGAGAACGTACCGGAGTTTACACGGCGTTTCGAACAATATGTAACCGACCATATCCTGCCGGAGCAGACCAGCGCGACCATCGACATTGATGCCCAGCTGGATTTCCGCGACATCACCCCTAAGTTCTTCTTCGACCTGAAGAAGTTCAATCCCTTCGGTCCGGATAATCCGAAACCGGTCTTCGCTACCCTGAATGTCTACGACTACGGTACGAGCAAGGTGGTAGGACGCGATCAGGAGCACATCAAGCTGGAACTGGTAGACAACAAGTCGAACAACGTGATGAACGGCATTGCATTCGGACAAAGCTCGCAGGCACGCTACATCAAGACCAAGCAATCGTTCAACATCTGTTACACGATTGAAGAGAATACGCACAAACGTGGAGAAATCCAGTTGCAGATAGAGGACATCAAGCCCTCTTTCCAATAACCGCAATGATGAATGAAGTCACTTCCTGCTTGCAGGAATCCTTCATTCATCATTGCTCCTTTAAGAATCTTTATTCATCACTTTTCTACCGACGACGTGGACTACAAAAGCATACTGAAGCAATACTGGGGATATGACAGCTTCCGGGGAATACAAGAAGATATCATCAACAGCATCGGAAGCGGACGCGACACACTCGGACTGATGCCGACAGGGGGTGGCAAGTCCATCACCTTTCAGGTTCCCGCTCTTGCCCAGCCCGGACTGTGTCTGGTAGTCACTCCACTTATCGCCCTGATGAAAGATCAGGTACGCAACCTGCGCGACCGGGGTATCAAGGCTGTTGCCGTCTATTCGGGCATGACGCGTGAAGAAATTCTCGTGGCACTGGAAAACTGTATCTTCGGCGATTACAAGTTTCTCTATATTTCTCCCGAACGACTGGACACGGAGATTTTCCAGACCAAGCTGAAAAGTATGAAGGTCAGCATGATCACTGTCGACGAATCGCACTGTATCTCGCAGTGGGGATACGATTTCCGTCCGGCTTACCTGAAGATTTCAGACATACGTAAGCTGCTCCCCGGTGTACCTGTACTCGCCCTTACAGCCACGGCTACGCCCGAAGTGGTGAAAGACATTCAGCAACGGCTGGCATTCAAGGAAGAGAACGTGTTCCGGATGAGCTTCGAGCGCAAGAATCTAGCCTACATCGTCCGCCGTACGGAAAACAAGGCCGAAGAGCTTCTCCACATCCTGAACAGCGTGGAAGGCTCGGCTATCGTCTATACCCGCAACCGGAAAAAGACCAAGGAGGTAGCCCAGTTCCTGAATGCACAGGATATCACTGCCACCTTCTACCATGCCGGATTGAACAATGACATCAAGGACCAGCGACAGAAGGGATGGGTAAACGGAGAATTTCGGGTAATGGTAGCTACCAATGCCTTCGGTATGGGTATCGACAAGCCCGATGTGCGACTGGTGGTACACATTGACTTTCCCGACTCGCCCGAGGCTTATTTTCAGGAGGCGGGACGTGCCGGACGCGACGGACAGAAAGCCTATGCCGTACTGCTGTATGCCCGCAGCGACAAAGCCGTTCTGAACAAGCGTATCGGCGATACCTTCCCCGAAAAGGACTATATCCGTCAGGTATACGAACATATCAATTACTATTACCAGATGGCGATGGGCGACGGACTGGGCTGTACATACGCCTTCAACATCGACGAGTTCTGCCGGAACTTCAAGCACTTCCCCATTCAGGTGGACAGCGCACTGAAGATTCTCACCCGTGCCGGCTATCTGGAATACACCGACGAGCAGGACAATGCCTCCCGACTGATATTTACCCTGAGACGCGACGAGTTGTACCGCATCCACGAAAGCAGTCCGGAAACGGAGAACCTGATCCGCGTCATCCTGCGCTCCTATACCGGCGTATTCAGCGATTACGCCTACATAAACGAAGATACGCTTGCCCTGCGCAGCGGTCTCTCCCGCCAGCAAGTGTACGACACACTGATATCGCTCACCCGGCAACACGTCCTGCACTACATACCGGGAAAGAAAACGCCTTACATCATCTATACCCGCGAGCGTCAGGAGAGTGAACGCCTTGTGCTGAGCCGTGAGGTATACGAAGACCGGAAGGCTAGTTACGAACGGCGTATCAAGGCCATGCTCGACTATGCCGATGCCGAGCATCAGTGCCGCAGCCGTCTGCTCCTGCAATATTTCGGCGAGAAGAACGAACACAACTGCGGACAGTGCGACACCTGTCTTGCCAAACATGCCTCCGGACTGAAGCAGGGAGAGTTCGAAGATATCCGCAACGAAATCATGTCCCTGCTGCAAACGCCCCGTCCCCTGCAAGAATTGCTGGATGCCCTGTCCGGCGACAAGGAGAAAGGCCGGAAAGCCTTGTCGTACCTGCTGGCAGAGGATGTAGTCGACCAGCAGGACGGAAAACTATTTATCTGCAAATGAACATATTTACCGAACCTTTGTTATATTTAAAAAATACAGAGTATGAAATCGACATTATCAATTTTACTGCTGGGCTTGACCGGTCTAATCGCATCGCAGCCCGCAAATGCCTGCACAGGCATCACACTGAAAAGCAAAGACGGAACTACAATCGTGGCACGTACCATCGAATGGGGAGGAAGTGACCTGAAAAGTCAGTATGTCATTGTCCCGAGAGGATATGCGGCACAGTCGTATACCCCCGAAGGAGTAAACGGAATGAAATTTACCGCACGCTACGGATACGTGGGACTGGCGGTAGAGCAAAAGGAATTTATTGCGGAAGGCGTGAACGAAGCCGGACTGTCTGCCGGACTGTTCTACTTTCCTGCTTACGGAGAATATGAGAATTATAACGCAGCGGAAAAAGACAATACCATTTCCGACCTGCAACTGGTTTCGTGGATCTTGGGTAACTGCGCCACGCTGGATGAGGTAAAAGAGGCGGTAAAGAGTGTACATGTAGTCAACATCGACCCGCGTTCGTCTACCGTTCACTGGCGATTCACCGATCCGGCCGGCAAACAGCTCGTACTGGAAATAACGGGACAGACCCCGCACTTCTTCGAAAACAACTTAGGTGTGCTGACCAACTCTCCGGGCTTTGAATGGCAGCTTACCAACCTGAACAATTACGTGAACCTGTTCCCGGGAACGGCTCCGGCACAAGATCTGGGCACTACCCCGCTGAAATCGTTCGGAGCAGGAAGTGGATTCCTGGGTATACCGGGCGATGTAACCCCTCCTTCACGCTTCGTACGCGCAGCTTTCTACCAGTCGACTGCCCCACAGCAGGACACTGCCGAAAAGACCGTACTTCAGGGATTCCAGATTCTGAACAACTTCGATATTCCGGTAGGTATTGAATTTCCTCTGGGAAAAGTTCCCGTCGACATCCCGAGCGCCACGCAGTGGACATCGGCTACCGACATGGCGAACCGGACCATCTATTACCGCACCATGTACAACAGTGCGATACGCAGCATCGACCTGCGGACCATCGACTTTGCCAAAGTGAAATACCAGGCTATCCCGCTGGATAATGTTACTCAGCAGCCTATCCAGCAGATCAAAGTATCTCCATCTCCCAAGTCCGGTCGCAAATAGTGAGATAATCCATTTCGGGCCGAGTCCCGAAAACCAACGCATAAAACGAGGTATCTCTCTGTTTTAAACGAACGATCTGTTTCATTAATTCATCCTCTACGGGTGGCATTTCGAAATCGGAAATCATCACGACATCCGAACGATGCCACCCGTTTGTTTGTATCATACGGATGGCTTCCTTCAGTGCCGGAGCCATATCGGTACCCCCGTCGAAGCGATAATTCAGGAAATCGGCCAGCAGCGGCAGGTCGGTCCGCAAGTCCTTGATCAGCATGCAGTGAATATCTTCGGCAAAGTTGATGACGTAGCACTTGCGATGCGTACTGTCTACCAGCTTCGCCACCGCCAGTAAAGCCGATTTTGCTAGCGTTTCGCGCTTGCCCTGCATGGAACCGGAAGTATCCAGACAAACCACGAACGGCCCCTGACCGCTCACGGGCTTTCTGCCCTTCTGAAGTGTCGAGCTGTCTTCCGCCGAACGACTGTCGAATACCTGCAAACGTTTTTCCACAAACTTCTGCATGAATACCGGACGGAGCGCCTCATCTGTCAGGTAACAGTACTCCATCGGGAGCAGATGATTCAAGTCGTTACCCAAAGTCACTCCCTCGATATCGCTGCGTACGGCATGGCGCACCAGTTGTTCTTCACGGATACCTCCCAGCGGATCGAAACTGCGCTTCTCTCCCTTGCTGTGCTTTCCTAATACCCGCACCAATTCACGAATATGCCGGTTCTGTTCCATCACCTTTTCATAGGGCACAATACGACGGTAAAGTTCCGGACGGTTCAGCAACAGCCACCTCACGCGCGAGCCCGTCACATCCGCCACCGTTTTCAGTCCGTTCTGTTTGTCGAGCAGGGCAAATCCCTCGCACAGCGATTCAATGTGATGATACTGATAATCGTACTCCTTGTTCGTGAGCAGGCGATGCCACTTATCCAGAAAAAGTTCCTGCAAGCGTTTCCGTTCGGGACTCAGCAAAGGCAGCCGTTCCAGCCGTTCGATGTAATAAGGCACGTCGAGCTCGGCCAGTGCATAACGCTTGCGGAAAGCCGACTGCATACGGTAAAGGAAATCGAGGAAATCGGACGGCAGCAACTGTTCATGCTCGTAAAACACTTCCCACTCGGGCGTGTAGCGCGAATAAAACTCCTGCAAGGATGGAGCCGTCTTGCGGTAATACTCCCATACCGCTCCCTCCAGCTCCCCCGGACGCACCGTTCCGTGCTGCAAGGCCTCGCTCAGGCACTCAAAGCACCTGCGCCGGAGCTCCTCCAAATAAGTCGCCTTCAGATCCTTGATCCGGATACTCCTCGTTCTCTTTTCGGTACGCATGTTTCAGTTCGTCAAGTTCATGTTTATACTTTTCCAGCGAATCCTGCTGCACACGCAGCATCTCATCCATCTTCCGGCGTTCCTGTTCGCTCAGGAACAGGTGGTTCCGGCAGTATTCCCTCTCGGCATCGAAAAACTCCTTGCTGCCGGCATCCACCCGCGAAAGCAGCTCTTCCAATCCCCGAAAGCGGCTGGTCAGGTCGTTTTCCGGATGTACCTCGATAGCCGGAAGCGGTTCCGCATCGGCGTTGCAGCGCAAAGGATACTCATAATTGTTGATGAACACCGAACGTCTTCCCTTGCGCAGGGAATAAATCTTGTTCTGAGGTACCTTGCCTCGCATGGAAAGGTCGTATTTCTTCAGGATAAAGCACTGCGACTTGTACTTGTCTTTATGCAGATAAAAGAGTTTCCCCGTATCGTCGAGCGACTGGAAATCGGAAGCAAACATCAGCAAGCGTCCCGCCAGTCGCACCCGTTCGATCTGATAATAATACGAGTCGACCAGCATCAGTCCCGGATCGTGACTCTCGCGTACCGTACCCGCTGCCATCAGTTCCTCTTTCAAGGCCTGCAACTCACGGTCTACTCCCTGCAAGTTCAGCAGGTACCCTTCGGCACTCTGACGTATCGCCGCGCCCAGCATTTCTTCGGTGACACTTTTCTGCGTCACGTCGCTCCACAGACAGTGTGCCAGCAACAGACAGTCCGACAGACGGACAGCTTCCGAACCGTTCAGGAAAGCCGATGCGCGTAGCAGCTTGACCATCTTCTTCCAGCGGCGGTCGGATACATACAGCGGGAGTTCCGCCGACTCATCGTTCTGCAAGCGACGGTTGTAGTCCTCTATTTTCTCCTTCAGCAGATGAATCACTTCGAAAATGGAGTAATGCAAGGTAATGCCTGCTATCTGCTGCTGCCATCCGCTATACTCCTCGTCGCCGATGGCAAGTTCCTCCGGTACACACGGCTCACTCTCGTCGGCCGAAGCAATCATCCGGTCGAAATCGGACAAATCTTCCACCCCTGTCACCATGACACGCAGCAGAAAACGGTCCCACAAAGCCTCCAGCCCCTGTCCTACCGCCGGCAACTCGTTCGATGCCGCCACCAGTCCTTTTAGCGGAAGCTGCATCGTCACCCGTCCGTTGCGGAAAATCTTCTCGTTGACAGCCGTCAGCAACGCATTCTGAATAGCCGGTCCCGCCTTCCAGATCTCATCCAGAAACACCACCGTAGCCGAAGGCAGATACCCTTCGGTCACCCGTTCGTACGTATCGCCTTCCTTCAGTTTCGAAATGGAAACCGGTCCGAAAATCTCATCGGGCGTACTGAAGCGCGACATCAGATACTCGAAAGCCTCTCCCCCGCGGAAAGCCAGCTTCAGGCGGCGCGCCACCATACTCTTTGCCACTCCCGGAGGTCCCAGCAAAAAGATACTCTCGCCTGCCACGGCAGAAAGCAGCGACAGCGCGATGACATGCTCCTTGCCGAACACCCGTTCGTTCAGCTGCTGCAACAACTGTTGTATGCGTAATCTCAAATCGTCCATGCGTTACGGTTTTAGTTGGTTTCTCTTTGCCTGCCAGACCACCCTTCCCGTCTGCATCACGACAGACAGAAAAATCAGTCCCAGTCCCGTATAGAAGCTGAAGTTCAAGTCCTTTGCTTCCCGAAAGATAATCATTGCCAGAATAATGCTGTAAATAGGCTCCAGGTTGTACGTCAGATTGAACGTAAACGCCGAAATCTTCTTCAGCACCTGTATCTGAAGAATGTACAGCAGAACGGTACACACCGAAGCAAACACCAGCAAATAGCCGAAATCGGTAGCCGAAGGCAATATGGTAGGTACAGGAAAGAAATACAGATACAAAGGCAACATGCAGGTCAGCCCGGCAAAGCCCCCTCCCATTTCATAGAGCAGAGTAATGCCCGACGGATAACCCGATGCCACTTTCTTGTTGCAGATGGTAAACAGAGAAGCCAGTGCCGACGACACCACTCCCAGGAGAATACCCGTCCGATAACGGGTATCGAAATGAAAAATGAGCACAATGCCCGCCACTCCGATCAGACTGAATACGATTTCGCTTGCCGATACCCGGTGACGGTTGATAAGTGGATCGAACAAAGCGGTAAAGAAGCTCATCAGCGACAGGCAGACCACCCCGATAGATACGTTCGAGGCCTTGATACTGCCATAGAAAAACAGCCAGTGTACAGCCAGCAACAATCCCACCGAAGCGATACGCAGAGCATCGCGGGCAGGAAGTTTCCGCAGTTTCTTCAGCAAGAAAAGTACGATATAGAACAGCACACCAGCCAACAACATACGATACCACACCAGCAGTCCCTCGTTCAGGGTAATCAACCGCCCGAAGACTCCTGTACCTCCGGCTATCAGCACCGAGAGGTGAAGTTTGATAAAAGCCTCTTTCATCCGTTTTATTTTTTGTCGCCGCAAAGGTACAAAACAATTTTGTAGCACGGGAGGCGAACGGATGCAAAAACATCCTTACTCAATCTTCATGGTCTGCATCTGCTCCTTGGTTGTTCCGAAACGCTTGCCATACCAGGTCCAGTAGTACGTGGCAGCCCAGAGAAACAAGCGTTTGTTCAGCGGCATGGTGGCCCGTATCGTACGGTAACTCCCACTTCCGACAGATTTCGCCAGCTTCTTGACCGCTCTGACCGCTACGTAACGGAACGGGGTACCGAGTATCGCCTCCCCGCTTCCCAGTGCCAGCACCGACCCCATCCGATAACCGTTCTTCCGGCAAAAGAAACGAAGCATCTTCAAGGCGATGTCGTTTTGCTGATGCTCTAGAAAACCGCAGTTAATCAGGATCGACACCACCGGTTTCCGTTCCGGAGGATTGGCTTCCAGATGCTTCAGGAAATTCAGGAAACCTACCGGAAGCGAATCGGCATAAAGCGGAAACACCAGCAGCACATCAGAATATTCCGACATCCTCCGGCAGAGTTCGGCATGATTGTTCTTCGATATATTGAAATAATCCGACGGCAACTGGCAGTTGGTCGAAAAGATTTCGGCATATTGCCGTGAATTGGATTTCGGCGCCCTCGGGCTGCCGTTCAGAATCAGTACGTTTCCCATTTTTCTACAATTTCTTTCACCGCATCGTTCAGCAGAACTTCGGTGGTAAACTTCACTTCATAACTCTCAAAACTCATATTGATGGCATTACGGGCTATCAGCTGCCGGAAAATATCCTGCTCCTCGGGCGAGATGTCACCGTAGGCAAGAATCGTGGCTTTCTTCATCATCACGGCCCGCTGCACGTGATGCGTTTCTCCCTTGTGGATGCGTATAAAGGCCTGCTGCACGGGAATGGCGCGCTCCAGCATGGTTTTCATCACGCTGTCGTAGCCGCCGTAACACAGGCGACTGACATACAGTACCGTATCGCTTGCGGCGATATACGGATACACCCGGGTGGCATCGTCACGAATCACACATCGGCCCGGCGTCTTCGTCCAGCATCCGAAGCATCCCATGCAGTTGGCTATCCGCAGGGAGGATAAATCGATGTATTTCACCGCCTCATCCTTCAGAAAACTTACGTCGACAGGGCGGTCGGTCATAATCAGTTTCATAATCTTTCTGTCTATGTTTAAAGGAAATTCAAATGTCTTTCAAACGGCCGAACCGTCTGAATCAGAACAAGGGTACTTTCACTTTAGTTCACAACCAGTCTGCCGTATACGTTTTTTTATGAAAATATTAGTTAACTGAATATGAACGGAAAAGCGCTGTAACCTTTTTTAGGTATCTACACCGTGCGTATTATAAAATCTTTACTATATTTGCCACCGACCTGATTTGACAAAAGCTATATAAAGGCTTACGCATTAACAAAAACTGCTTATACTATGGATAAAACCAACATTATCGGAGAAAAGATCAGAGGCCTCAGAATGGCCAAAGAAATAAGTCTGGATGAACTGGCAGACCGTACCGGGCTTGCCATTGAACAAATAACCCGCATCGAAGAAAACATTGATATACCGTCGCTTGCCCCGCTGGTAAAGCTGGCACGTGCTCTGGGGGTACGTCTGGGAACCTTCCTCGACGACCAGCCCGATGAAGCCGGTCCGGTAGTATGCCGTCACGGAGAGGCCGACGATACCATCAGCTTTTCGAACAATGCCCTCGATGCCCGGCAGCACATGCACTATCACGCCCTGTCGCGCAGCAAGACCGACCGTCACATGGAGCCGTTCATTGTCGACATCGATGCAGACGGAAACAGTGAATTCAATCTCTCGGCACACGAAGGCGAGGAGTTTATCATGGTACTGAAAGGAACGCTCGAAATAAACTATGGCAAGTATACGTATCTGCTGGAAGAAGGAGATACCATTTACTACGACTCTATCGTACCGCATCACGTACATGCGTTCGAGGGACAGGAGGCCCGCATCCTGGCCGTTATCTATACGCCTATCTGACAAACTGACTATATATGATACAATTATCGGAAAGGACCCTGGGCGACTGGCTGGAACACTGGGCTGCCGAAACGCCCGACAAGGAATACATCTTGTACTCCGACCGTAACCTGCGCTTTACGTGGAGTCAGTTCAACCGCCGTGTAGACAATATGGCGAAGGGATTGCTTGCCATCGGCATTACGCACGGCACGCATGTAGGGATATGGGCACGAAACGTCCCCGACTGGCTGACGTTCCTTTATGCCTGTGCCAAGATTGGTGCGGTAGCCGTTACCGTCAACACCAACTACAAGCAGGCGGAGCTGGAATACTTGTGCGAGAACTCGGACATGCATACTCTTTGTATTGTCGACGGAGAAAAGGACAGTAACTTTGTGGAGATGACGTACCGCATGCTTCCCGAGCTGAAAACATTCGAACGCGGCCACATGAAAAGCAAACGTTTCCCGCACATGCGAAACGTTATCTATATCGGTCAGGAAAAGTATCGCGGCATGTACAACACGGCGGAGATTCTGCTGCTGGGAAACAACATCGACGATACCGTACTCGACGAGGCCAAGAGAAAAGTCAACTGCCACGACACGGTAAACATGCAGTATACGTCGGGTACGACGGGCTTCCCCAAGGGAGTGATGCTTACCCACTATAATATCGCCAACAACGGACTGCTGACAGGAGAGCACATGAAGTTCACTGCCGACGACAAGCTCTGCGTATGTGTACCGCTGTTCCATTGTTTCGGGGTAGTGCTCGCCACCATGAACTGCCTGACGCACGGCTGTACGGAAGTCATGGTAGAGCGGTTCGATCCGCTGCTGGTGCTTGCTTCCATCCACAAGGAACGCTGTACGGCACTCTACGGGGTACCGACCATGTTCATTGCCGAACTGAATCATCCGATGTTCGACATGTTCGACCTGTCCTGCCTGCGTACGGGTATCATGGCAGGATCGCTCTGTCCGATAGAGCTGATGAAGCAGGTGGAAGAGAAAATGTTCATGAAAGTAACCAGCGTATACGGCCTGACAGAGGCCTCGCCGGGTATGACGCACAGCCGCATCGACGACCCGCAGGAGGTACGCTTCACCACGGTAGGACGCGACTTTGAGTTTACGGAAGTAAAGGTTCTCGATCCGGAAACGGGTGAGGAATGTCCCCAAGGCGTACAAGGCGAAATGTGTAACCGCGGATACAATACCATGAAAGGATACTACAAGAATCCGGAGGCTACCGCCGAAGTGATAGACCAGAACGGTTTCCTGCACTCAGGCGATTTGGGTGTAAAAGACGAGAACGGCAACTACCGCATTACGGGACGCATCAAGGACATGATTATCCGTGGAGGAGAGAATATCTATCCGCGTGAAATAGAGGAATTTCTCTATCAGATGCCGGGCATAAAGGACGTACAGGTGGCAGGTGTCCCCTCGAAAAAATACGGCGAGGCGGTGGGAGCCTTCATCATCCTGCATGAAGGGTATACGATGAACGAATACGATGTCCGTGAGTTCTGTGAGGGAAAGATCGCCCGCTACAAAATTCCGAAATATGTTTTCTTCGTGAAGGAATTCCCGATGACGGGAAGCGGAAAGATTCAGAAGTTCAAGCTGAAGGACTTGAGTCTGGAACTTTGCCGGCAGCAAGGCATTGAAGTGATTTAACAAAAGAAGTCGCCTCAAAATAGAATTGCAAAAATAAAAATCTTACATACAGATTGAAACTTAGAAATAAAAAATCTCCTGCTTTGAAGTGCACCCCAAAAGTTAGACACAAAACTTTTGGGGTGC
>FR887743.1:5943-17178 GCA_000432735.1 Bacteroides sp. CAG:443 | reverse complement strand
TTGGATAACTGCTCTTATCCGAAATTTCGGATAACAGCAGTGAATCATAAACATACCTGCCAGCAAGACCCACTGTACGATGGAAGAAGAGAACTGTACCACTGGTACCAGTGCCGAACGCATCTGCAAAGGTGCATACGCCCGAGCATGCTGTACGGCATGTCCGCATTCGTGAGCCGCAACGGCAGCCGCCGCTACACTACATGTATTATAAACTCCCTCACTCAGGTTGACTGTTTTGTTTGTCGGATTATAATGGTCAGTCAACATTCCCGGAGTGCTGGTTACTTTTACATCATAAATGCCATTATCACGAAGCATCTTTTCTGCAATCTCCCTGCCCGTCATGCCATTACTCAATGCCATACGAGAATATCTATCAAATTTGCTTTGCAGGTTCGACTGCACCCAATAACTGATAAGGGCAATGCCAATAAATAAAATCCAATACATACAATCTATCTTTATGTGTTTCTATTCACTTAAAATCATACAAATACTTTGCCAAAAGTAAGTAAAAAAACAAGAATAAAACAATCCTTTTTAAGCTTTTGACGATTATTAAGTTTGTTCTTAAATATTCTTTTTCTTCAATACTATAAAATAGTTTACTGATAATCAACATTATACAAATTAAACAAAATATTATTTTCAGATTTTATTCCAAAATATTTGGCAGTTTAAAAAGAAACACCTACCTTTGCACTCGCAATCAGGAAATGATAGCAAAACAGGTTTGATTCGCTAGCTCAGCAGGTAGAGCACAACACTTTTAATGTTGGGGTCTTGGGTTCGAGCCCCAAGCGGATCACTCAAACAAAAAGCAAAACAATGAAAACCGCTGATAATCAATTATTATCAACGGTTTTTCTTTTTATCCATACTGCAAATTGAGGCAGAATACGGGGATCAACGTAAAAATCTGGGATCAACGTAAAAATCTGAGAGATTCGTTGATTAAGCATAAATTTGGAATCACGGATCATTTTCCAATAAATCACTAAATGACAGACTTATGTTTTTGTATTTTTGCGGAAATGAAATCTTAATGAATATAGAATAAATGGAAAAATGGAATGAAATATGTACCGATTTGTGTAACTGCCGAAATCGGAATGTTTCTGAAAGTGAATATCAAAAGCAGGTCGTCCTTGATTTACGTTTACTGGGATGGAAACTTTATGCACATGAAATTCGTGAACAAATGACAATTGAAATTGGAGCAGCTAATGCCTTGCGTCCCGATTTTGTAATCTACAAAGATGAAAAGCCACAATTTGTTATTGAATTGAAAAAGCCTCAGCATGTGCAAAAGGAAAGAGAACGGATGCAGTTGTTTTCTTACATGAAGCAGTTGAACCTTAAAATCGGTCTTTATATAGGAGAAAATATTCAGGTTTTTTATTTTGATGCAGCAAAGGATGAAAACCCACGACAAGCGTTTCATGTGACATTAAAAACTAATTCGGAAGACGGGAAGATATTCGTTGAACTATTCAGCCGTGAAAACTATTCGCAAGAACGTTTGTTGGAATTTTGTCAGGAAAGAATAGAACAATTTCACCAACAAGAACTGTTGATAGAAGAACTAAAATATCTGACCTCTGAAAATGGAAGAATATGGATTTATGATATGTTGCGACAAAAGTATGAGCAAGAACATGCAGCAGACTGGGTAGAAGATTTATTGCAGCAAATCGATATCCGTGTGGACCTTAAGCAGACTCCTCTTCAGAAAGTAACAATACAACAAAATAGCCGCCCAGCTTCTCTCCAACAACAATCACCTACTGCGAGGAGATATTTTTCCTTGAATGGTAACGGACATTTTTGTAAAAACGAATTGGCTTTTGCTGTAACTAAGCGTTTTGTGAATGATCACCCCGAAATGAACTATTGGGAATTTGAGCAAACAATAATGCCTAAAGCAATTGAGCGCTGGGAAGTTATTCAATCGAAAAAACAATTTAGTACCGATTCAATGAAAAATAAGCGTTGGTTTGAGAAAGAATTGTTGAAAAGCAGAGATGGAATAGAATTCGCGGTATCTACCCAATGTGGAGATAGTGATACAAGTCGTGTTAAATTCCAAGAAGTCCTAAGATTTGCACTCCAGCAAGGGTATAAGATTGAAGAAGTATTGTAAAGAATCCAATCGCATAGTTCAAAGTTTTTGAAGGATGACTTAAACATTTCCACTTCAGTCCATTTCCCCGATCAGCTTCATTTTGACACAATTTCATTGGCAATAACCACTAAAACCGCTATATTTGTATGACAATATAAATCTAAAAACATGAAAAGCATACCATATAACGATTATTATGAAAGCAAGTTATTATCTATCCCCTTATTCAAAGACTTACCGGTTAACCTAAAATGTGAAATCATCAGAAAATTACATTTCAAACTGTATGAAATAGACAAGGATACAGTCATCATCGAACAAGGAAGCACTTGCTGCTACCTGTATATCTTGCTGGAAGGAATTCTGGAAGTGAACATCATCGATGCCAACGGAAACGAAGTACTGATAGAGCATATAGAAGCTCCACGCACTTTTGCCACTCCGCATCTGTTTCAAAGGGATAATCGTTTTCCTGCTACGTTCAAGACCCTGAACAAGTCTGTCCTGCTGACTGCTACCAAGGATTCTACCTTCGAACTGCTAAGTAAGTATCCCGAGATGCTGAAAAGTTTTTTCTGTATATCTGGAAACTGCAATGCCTGTACGACGAGCAGGCTGGATGTTCTTTCCAGAAAAACGATTCGTGAAAGAGTGCTGGTATATCTCATCAAAAAGCTGAAAAAAGATTCTTCTACCATAAAAATAACGCATACCATCACTCAGCTGGCCGAATATCTGAACGTAACCCGTCCGGCCTTATCGACGGAGTTCAACAAAATGGAAAAGGAAGGTATCATCCGCAGAAAGGGAAACAACCACATTGAGCTCAACCTGAAAATGATACGCAACCTGTATAATTATTGCCTCTTCGAATAAAAGGATGTGCCAAACCAGCATGTTGTTTTGGCACATCCTCCTCTGTAAAAAGCAAACAATATTATTTCACAAATATTTGTGGATTGATGTTGAGTGAAACCCATCCCCAGTCCTGCCAGCTGCGATGATCTCCACCTTTCACGACATCCATAGTGGAAGTGCCCAGCATGACAGAATACCCTACAGACAATGAAACATCCTTCATGATTTTCCAATCCAACTGGTAGTCGAACTCAGAACCCAGCGAACGTTTCATTCCGTCCAATTTAACGCCTGTAGCAAAATAGTGATAATTCAGTCCCATGGAAACAGCAGCGGAAGCCTTATAGCCGATCCCCACCTGCGTGTCCGAAAGCCCGGGAGCATAACCGTTTCTAAAATCGGACGCATAAAAATAATCCATTGCTCCGTAAAACTTATGATGAGTTCCGTATAAAGGATTGAAAGCCTTGTAGGTTCCGTCGGGACTTTTGCTTCCACTCAGATAATCGGTACCTGCATTGACCGACCAGGTTTTATTGATATGATATAAAGCACGTATGCTTCCCATGTAAGCAGAAACAGATCGTGCCGAAGCATTCTTGCCCGTCTGATAATAAAAGCTGCCCGACAAATTCCACGAGCCGGGATTGAACTTGAGATGTGTTCCTACGGTCTGCATATATTGGGTATCCGATGTCCGGGTAGCAGCATCCCCGCCTTCCTGACCCAGATTCATGGCAAGAACAGAAATTCCTAGCGGAGTAGTGTCAAAATCATAGTGGTACCACAAGGTCTGCATATTTTTATACAGCTTGGTCTTGCTGCTATCGTAAAACGTACCTCCCGATACATACTCATCATTTTGATTGAAAGCAAATATTCCATGAAGCTGATGCCCGTTTTTGTGGAACACAATCTTTAACGCATCATGATAGCGCCCTGCCACATTCCAGTCCAGCCCTCCTAAAATACGTTCGTCGTCATAAACCAACGCCTGCCTTCCCAACTGAACCAGCCAGGAGTCACTCAGCTCCAGTCCAGCCCATGCCTCGTTCAAAATAAAACGCCCGTTCTTGTCGACCAGCGCATCCTGTCCCCACACTCCTACATGCTGTGCCGAAAATCGCAAGGAAAGCTTCTTACGTTCATACCCCAATGTCAGTCGGGCACGTTCATTGATGAATCCGGCCGGACTCTCTCCTTCATTCCGCGGTATCAACGCACCGTTGCGGTACTCGCCCCGGGAACGGAGTTGCGCTGAGATAAAAAAACGATCCTGATCGCCGGTATTCTCCTGAGCACTCGACATAGCAATATTTCCCAACAACAAAAATACGGCCAAAGCCAGTGAATCTTTCTTTTTCATAGCAGTGAGATTTTATCAGTTTATATTATAAGTATGTATACTGCTTCCCTGTGCAGCAGGCAGGTAATTGATTCCCCACCAGCACATTTGCAGAAACACAAACGACACCAACAGCATATACAAGGCCATCCGTTGCTTGTGGCGGAAGCCTATCCGCATGTGAATGTAAGCAAGATAAGAAAACCAGGTAACCGCCGCCCAGGTTTCCTTCGGGTCCCACGACCAGTAATGTCCCCATGCCTCTTTAGCCCATAAAGCTCCGGTAAGCATCCCCAGCGTCATGAATGCCAGTCCTACATAAACCAGATTGTCGCACATCGCCATTTCCTTTTCGCCAGTCTGTTTCTTCTTTACCCATAAAAGATATACTCCCATGATGGCAGCAGCTCCCAGCATGGCATAAGCAAACATATAAATAATCACATGAGGGGCAAACCAAGGACTCTGCAAGGCAGGCATAAGCGCCTTATTGTGAATTTCCGGCTTCAGGATGTTGACACAAATAAATACGACAGACAAGATGGAGCTAAAGCCCAATATCCATTTGTATCTCCACCGGACATAGGTAATCAACCCGGCCAGTGGCAAGAAGAAAGAATACCACAGACGAGTTTCTCCCATGGTCCTGAGCGGAGGACGTTCCAGCGAAAGCCACAGCAGCCCGATGAAGGTTCCAAACACCACCAGCCCGGCTGTCGTCAATGCACAAGCCTGCACATGCTTTCCCTTGAAGGCTCTCCACGAGCCGATTATCCAGAACAAGACAGATACGATTGCAAAATAGATAAAATAGTCCCAGCTTATCATAACTCCTCCTTTTTCGTTTTTTGAGCCATTACAAACATACATACGGCTCCCACCATCATCAGTATGATACCGGCGTACACTACAGGAAGCCACGGGTCGGAAACCAGTTCGAAAACAGAAACATCGCTCCAGCGTCCTTTCCCTTCGTCATAGCTCAACTGATACACATCCCAGCCTTCAATCGTAGCTGGTTTGTTGACCTCTATGGTTTTCTCGACGATCTTTCCGCTCTTGGTATAGAACACCACATCCGAGAAGAATCGCTGCGGCTCTCTATCGGGCATCACCAGACTGCAAGCACTATCCAAGCGCAAAGCCTGATACGGGAACAGGAAGCTTCCACAGCTTACCCACCCACCGACCGTCCGCTTTCCATCAGGAGAAAAAGCCCTGACTTTTACGGCACTGGTAGCACCGGTAGTGGCCCATTCAACATATCTTACGCTGTCCTTTCCAGGAACAGATGCAGCCATATCTATTTTATCCAGTACCTCGATACGCCAGCCCGACAAGCTGCCCGCCAGCACACCTTCCTCCAGCATCAAATGTTCCGGAGCCCTTTCCGGCAAAGCCTTCCCCGTTGCATTGTCTATCAACATCAGCTTCGGAGGATATTCGTCGATACTGAAATTCTTAAGTTCAATCGCCAAAGGCAGTTCATGCAGATTTCCGTCGGCATCGAGCGCACGCCACTCCACCTGCCCCACCCGTGTATTCATGGTGAGGCGCTGCATGTCTGCACTTCCCAGCGTTCCGGCCACCAACGCTACAAACAGTCCCAGGTGATTGCACAAAAAAGGAATCTTGCTCAGCTTGAACGAAAACAAATACCGCACAGACACCAGTCCCACAATCGTAGTCATCCAGAAATACACCAGGACAAACGACCAGAACGAAAGCATCCGGCCAAACAAAGGGACATCTTCACGAGGGACAGAGGCAGGAACCTGCTTGGTAATTCCCATAATGAACGTAAGAAATACCACAAAAATCAAAGACGGAATAGCAGCCTGATAAGACATAGCCCAGCGAACAAAATAAACCTTACTCCGGACAAGGTACAAAATGACCAAAACCGCTACATATACAATTGCCAGATACACATTCAGCGGCCACGCAAAACTGCCCCAGTCCAGTCCGCCCGTACAAAGATGAAGGATCAGACCGATGAAGACCAGTCCTCCACAGATCATGATACCTTCACTTATTCCCCACGTTCTTTTCCACATACAACTTAAATAATACGTCCGTTCGATTTAGCCTGTTTCAACCATTCGGGTACAGTTTTCTCCAGAAAGCGTTTTTTCGCCGCCTTTTCAGCCGGAATATCCAGTCCTATATACTTTTGCGCTTTTTCTTTGGTCGTAATATCCGGCATCGGCACATCATCAGTATATCCATGCTTTGCCAGCACCTTAGAGATAGAAAGCCGTGCCTGTAAAGCACGATCCAGTCCATGCGACAAAATCCGCTGTATTTCCTGAGGCGCATGGAAGGATGCTCCATGAGAAGCCACGGCAAAGTCCCAGCGCCACTGTGCCTGACGCAGCAATTGCAGAGCCGTCTTCATTTCGCCGTCCGTTGCTCCCTTATCCCATGCAAACTTAGCCTCAATGTGTGCCGCAGCCAGTTCTTTTTCCAGACGATTGCGTATCTCGTTGGCCTTACGCTGGCGTTCGTATACATTGTTCCGCAGGGTCTCTTCACTTTCACGATGACACACCTGACAGGTACGATCGATCATAGCCAGAGGGCTCTGAACATGATGATCGCTGAATTTTACGCCTCCCTCACTCTTATAAGGCATATGACAATCGGCACACGATACTCCACGCTGTCCGTGAATGCCCATCTGAGAAATCTCATAGTCGGGATGCTGCGCCTTGATGATTGGCGCACGGCTCAACGCATGGGTATAATCAGAAAAATTCGCTTCATCATAATACTGTTCGATGTTTTCTACGGTCATGCCTTTATCCCAGGGGAAAGTAAGGTATTTTCCATCGCCCTTAAAATAATATTCTACATGACACTGTGCGCAGACCAGCGAACGCATTTCTTGAGGAGTAGCCTTGGCAATATCCTTTCCCTGACGGGCAAACGCCTCGATAAGTGCCGGACGACTGATATGAAGATCCATCGTTTCCGAGTCGTGGCAGTCTGAACATCCGATTGGATTGACAATCTCACTTCCAAATGCAGCCCATTTATTGTTATAGAATGAATCTACCCCTATTTCCTGCATCATGCGAGGTACATCCGGACTTTTACACGTCCAGCAAGTAGACGGCTGCGGACCGTCCTGACTACCTTCGGGAGCTCCTGTCCGGAGGGTCGCCCGGATATCTTCAATGGCATGCATATGACCGCGAGGGGTAGCATAATCTTTCGAAAAAGCATAACCGGCCCACAAAATGACCATTTCCGGACGCTGCTCGAGCACATCTACCTGAACATTGCCATTAAACTCACTCTGGAAGTCTGTACGTGCCGTTTCGGTCCACGTCTGATATTCCCGTGGAAAATCACCCTGAAACTTTTCATTCTGAGCAACAATACCTTTCATCGGATTCTTTCTGTTATTGAAGATGCTCACAACCTCTGCCCTACGTTCCGACAAAGCAGATACGGCAAGTCCCAAACAAAATACAACGACCATTGATATTCCAAACAACAGCCATCCATGCCAAGATTTAAAATGATTGTTCATATATTTCAGTTTTTGATTGTTTTACTTTTTCATTTTTCTCAACCATTCCGGTAAAGGAGAATCCGGATAGGGAGTGATGGCTCCCGGAGTAGACGAAAGGCTGTTCTTGCCTCCATGCGGAACATCTCGGTGACAATCCCAGCAGGCCTTGCCTTTTCCTACTTCCGACATCATGTAATCAATGCGTCCGGTCTTTACAAACTCTGTATTCAGCTGCTGGTGGCAGCGGATACAATTATTCATAATCACCTGCGAACTTGCCGGATGCGCCTGAATCACTTGCGGCTCCGAGCTTGTAAGAAAAGCTGCCACGTGTTTCATTCCATCCATTCCCTTAAAAGTCCACTTTCTGACAAAATTCTCGTGTGGCACATGACAATCATTACACGTTGCATCCCGCCCGTGCGAGCTATGCATCCAAGTAGCATAATAAGGTGACATGATGTGGCAGTTCACACAAGCCGAAGGTTCGTCCGTCAGATAGGTATGTGCTCTCAACAGATAGAGAAAATACAATCCTCCACCTACCATGAAGCCAGCTACAAGTGCCGTTATAATTTTCTGTCGTTTGGATAACACCATAATGATATATTTTTTGCAAAAAAAACATTTTATTACAAAACTTCGTGTAATAAATATGACACTGGAGGCATTATTACTTGCTCTCAGGATGCTTTTACATGGCTTCAGCTTTATGCTGGAAAGTGGTTGAACGAATTGATATTTTTTCAATTCATTCAACCACTTTCCGGCATAAAGCAATAACTTTGCCCGTACTTTAAGAAATTCGACCGATTATGTGGAAATATTATGCACTGCTGTCGGCGTTTTTTGCCGCACTGACAGCTATCTTTGCCAAGATAGGCGTAAAAGACATCAATTCAGATCTTGCCACAGCTATCCGCACCACAATAATCTTATGTATTACGTGGGGAATCGTTTTCTGCAGCCGGGAAACCGCGGGCATCAGACAAGTAAGTGAACATACGTGGATATTCCTCATCCTCTCGGGAATAGCAACGGGATTGTCGTGGCTGTTTTATTTCAAGGCACTGCAAACCGGAGATGTGTCGCGTGTGGCTCCGATAGACAAGCTCAGCGTGGTCATGACCATCTGCCTGTCGTTCTTGTTTCTGCGCGAACCGGTCAGCCTGCGGGTGGTAATAGGTGCTCTCCTGATTACCTGCGGAAGCATTGTGATGCTTATCAAATAACCAATAATAATTTCATAAAACAGTGTTTTAATGACCAGACTGCCCAGACATAGAGTTTCCGACATTTCTGAAACAGGAATACACCTGCGTGTATTCTCACCGGACAACATACGAGAAACGCCGGTCAACTACGCACATCAAGACGATTATTATATATTCGGATTTATTGAATCGGGGACTTGCAATATCCGCATCGACTTCAAGGACTATGAACTGGCGGTGAACAAAACGGCTCTGGTCTTGCCCGGACAAGTACACTGTTTTACACACTCTGACCAGCTGTCGGCGTACCTGCTCATGATAGACAGCGCTTTTGTGGAAGAAACCTCTCAAAGGGCTTTCGAACAATATACCCTGACATCGCAACTCATCTGCTTATCTCCCCAACAACAGACAAAGCTGAAATCATTGTTTGCCATCCTGTCCGACAACCAGTCGCTCCCCGGTAACCGCTCTCAGGCATTGAATCTGCATGTATCTCTTGCCATTATCGACATATCACAATGGGACTATCGGTGGCCTGCCTACTTGCTGACAATCGTCACTGCCATTATTCTCATATTGCAAAAAGGTCCCGCAGATATACATTGGGGCCTATTACACTATCAGGTAGGTATTTTATTCAGCATTTTGGGATTATGTCACCTGATCAGTCGCCTGAAGTTTCTACTGAATCACTTTTGCCTCGGAAAGTGAAAGCCCTACCACCTCCTTTAGAAGTGGAAATTTCGGCCTCCTTGAAGTACATTCTGTTCCTAATACTTTAATTTCTAAAGCTATAAAAATTTTGCATAAATTACAAAGCCACGAGTATCACAATCGATTAAGGACTTTATTTGCAGCATTTTTCCGATTTATCCACACACTGCCCGAAAAACTCCTGAAAAAGCCCGCTGGCCAGTTTCCAGTTTTCACGGTTAATGCAGTACTTCACCTTCGGAGTTTCCACCTCACCTTGTATAAGTCCCGCATCCTTCAGTTCCTTTAAATGTTGAGATACGGTAGCCTTGGCAATAGGCAATTCCTCATGAATATCACCAAAATAGCATGTTTCCTGCCGAGCAAGAAAGTGCAGAATGGCAACTCGTGCCGGATGCCCCAAAGCTTTGGCAAACCTTGCCAACTGCTCTTGTGTGGCCGTATAATCCTTTTTCTCTTCCATCGTTTCGTTGTTCGCAAAAATTACGAATAATATTAAAAATGCAACAAAAAATTCCTTCATGCTGAAAAAACGGTAAAATCCATCCTTCAGCACAAAGGAATTTTTCACTTATCAGAACAACTTGCTCGGATATTCTCCAGAGTCGGCAAGTGCTTTCAGTTTATCGACAACTCCCTGACGATCGGCAGCATAAGTCACACCGAACCAGCGAGAAGTCGTATCAAGTACTTCTACCGTGGCAGTACCTTCGTTGATCAACTTGTTCACCATGAGCGGAATATAATATTCAGCTTTCGGCTTGTCAATATTCTCTTTCAGGAAGTCTACAAAATAATCTTCAGAATACTTGAAATAGTCGGGAGTAAAGCCCCACATATTCATAGAAACCGGTGTATTATCTTCGATGCCTACCCATTCACCGTTCTCGTCCTTATAAGAAACAACGCCGTTGATACGCATGATTTCAGTACGTTCAACTACCGTAGTCAGGTGTCTGTGTTCATCGGTAGAGCAGATACCGCGAGCTACTGTACCACTATCGCTCAACGTATTACCTACACGGAATCCTACCATGCAGTATGTATTCTTGGCTCCTTCGGGCAGTTCAGACAGATATTTGCCGATAACGGCGAAACTGTCGCGTCCGTAGAAGTCGTCGGCATTGATAACAGCAAAAGGTTCACGAATCACATCTTTACCCATCAGCACAGCATGATTGGTACCCCATGGCTTTGTACGCTCTGCCGGGCAAGTGAATCCTTCGGGCAACTTGTCGATGCTCTGGAAAACTACTTCCACCGGAATATGATTTTCGTACTTGCTGATGATTTTCTTACGGAAATCCTCTTCAAAATCCTTTCTGATTACAAATACGATTTTTCCAAATCCGCCACGGATAGCGTCGAAAATAGAATAATCCATGATTGTTTCACCGTTAGGTCCCACGCCGTCAAGCTGCTTCAAACCTCCGTAACGGCTTCCCATTCCTGC
>FR887743.1:0-5911 GCA_000432735.1 Bacteroides sp. CAG:443 | reverse complement strand
ATTCCTGCTGCCAGGACAAATAAAGTTGGTTTCATAATATGTCTTTAAATTAAGTTATACCGCAAAGGTAAAGAATTTATATAAATGGCGCTAAATTGTTATAGAACAAAATGAATGTTGTTTCGGTTATTTTATATAAATTCGCAATAAACTATACGCTTTATTTAGCCTATGAAAAAGTATTTACGATGGACTGGGATTGCCGTCGCATCACCGTTCATACTATTTATACTACTATGCATTTTGATATACATTCCTCCTATCCAGAACTTTCTGGTGAATACGGCTACCCGTTATGCTTCCGAGGCCACAGGAATGCAAATTTCCATCGGACGGATTTCGCTCTCCTTCCCCTTAGACCTGGTAGTCAACCATACGGTTGTAGTCGACAAGCAGGACACAATTCTGAATGCCGAACGGCTGACTGCCAAGGTACAGCTCATGCCGCTCCTACGGAAGAAAGTAGAGCTGGACGGACTGCAACTTACCAAGGCTTCGGTCAATACAGCAAACCTGATTGAGGGTCTCACCCTGAAAGGAAATCTGGGAGAACTCTTCGTTTCCTCTCACGGAGTAGACCTCGACCCTGAAACTGCCATTGTCAATACACTGTCGCTGAAAGATACACACCTATCGGTATGCATGGCAGATACGACTGCTGCCGACACGACCAGCTCGGCACCGCTGTACTGGAAAATACAGCTGAAAAATGTCGATTTGGAAAATGTATCGTTTGCCATGCAGATGCCTTTAGACTCCCTCGACATGTCAGCGTCCATCGGAAAGCTGTCACTGCGCAACGGACTGGTAGACTTGCATAAATCGGCATACTCTGCCCAGACGCTCAATCTGAACAAAGGTACGGCTTCCATCAATACTAATACGCTTGCTCCCGCACAGGGACTGGACGTAGCACATATCGCCATCACCGACATTAACCTACGTCTAGACTCGGTATATTATGCCGGGGAGGATATCTATGCCAATATCAAAGACTTCAACCTAAAGGAACGTTCCGGACTGGAAATAACCTCAACGCAAGGTAAACTAATCTCCGACGCGAAAACCCTCAAGGTACCCTCGCTCCAGATAAAGACTCCCGACTCGTTCATCGAGTTTAACGCCTCTATGGACTGGGATGCTACGCATGCCGATAAGGACGGACAAATCAACGCCCGCCTCATGGCAGACATCGGCAAGAACGACTTGTTGAAGGTAGTTACCGGCATGCCTGAAGCGTTCATCCAGAAATATCCGGCTGCTCCCCTACAAATACGGGCAGGAGTAGACGGCAACCTGAAAGAGATACGCCTCACCACACTCTCGGCAAACATTCAGGGAGCACTCAAGGCACAGGCGTCGGGAAAAATTTCTCTGCCACTGGACAGCATACGCCGGAACGGTTCGGTCAACCTGAAGGTAGAAACGGGCAATCTGGCTTTCGTTGAAACCATGATGGAAGGTATCTTGCTGCCTCACGGCATGAAGTTGAACGGAGAAGCGCGAATCAACGGAAGCAAACTGGGAGCCGACTTACAATTCCTGCCAGGCAAGAAGGCTAACGTATCTGTCAAAGCAGACTACGACATGCAGAAGGAAGCCTATCTGTTCGACCTGAACGTAGACAGCCTCAACCTGCACCGTTTCATGCCTCATGACTCCATCTTCGGACTTTCGGCTACCATTCATGCTGAAGGCGAAGGCATGGACTTTTTCTCTCCGCGTACAAGAGCAATGCTAAAAACCGAGGTTTCTCACTTCCGATACGGGTCACTCGTATTCTCGGGAGTGACACTGACGGCAGGACTGCAACGCTCTCAAGCTTCGGCACTACTGAACATCAACAACCGTGCGCTCGACGTATCGGCGGAATTGCAGGCACTGCTGCATCCCAATCTGGTAAAAGCCGATCTCAATACTAACATCCGGTTGCTGGACTGGCAGGAACTGGCGCTGATGAATACGCCGTTCCGCTCGTCCATGAACATTGAAGTTCATGCACAGACCGACATGAAACAGCGGCACAGTGCACGGACAACCATCAGCGGAATCCAGCTGGCCACGGCGGAACGGACATTCAAGACCAAGGACCTGCATGCTGGATTCAACATGGCGCCCGACTCGGTGCGAGGATATGTGAATGCCGGTGACCTTACATTCCTGTTTCGAACAGCGAACAGTCTCGAAAAATTCATGAACAAAACCGACCGCATAGCACAAGAATTCAGTGCCCAGTGGAAAAAGAAACATATCAACCAGCAACTGCTCAAGGAGATAATGCCGACAGCCCAGCTGAAGATATTCTCCGGTTCCGACAATCCGGTTGCCAATTTTCTGGCAGCACAGCACATCAGTTATAACCGCCTGAAAGCAAACTTCAGCATGTCACCCGAACAAGGACTGGACGGTTCTATCGACTTGTTTGGCCTGCATACTGACAGTCTGCAACTGGACACTATTTACTTCAGAGCCTCACAGGATTCTGCTCGCCTACAGTTCAACAGCGGTGTAAAGGCACTTGCCAGCAAGCGTCAGGAAGCATTCAATATCTCTCTGAACGGTTACATAGGTTCTACCGACGCACAGATGCTAATCGGTTATCTGAACGGGAAAGGAGAAACAGGCGTAGACCTCGGCCTGCAAGCCCAGCTACGTCCCAACGGAATCAGCATGCACATTACTCCCGACAACCCCACACTGGTATATCGGCCGTTCAAGGTAAATCCCGACAATTACATTTACCTGAGCGACCAGGGACGCATCCATGCCGACGTAAAGATATACGACGAGAACCATTCGGGACTGTCGCTGTACTCTACCCCCGATTCTCTCGCTCAACAAGATATTACGTTAGGACTCAACCAGATAAACATAGCTGAATTCCGGCGCATTATCCCTTACATGCCCGACATAGCCGGGTTCATCAATGCAGAAGCCCATTATATACAGACCGAAGCCAGTACGCAAGTGGCTACCGATATAAGTATCAACAATCTGGCCTACAACAAGCAGCCATTGGGCAACTGGGAAATGAGCGCCGTCTATCTTCCTAAGGAAACGGGAGAGCACAGCATCGACGGTTTTGTCATGCTGAACGGAGAAGAAATCATGAGCATGAACGGAAGTTATCTGTCGGCTTCGGACAAAAACGACAAAGACCATATCACTGCCGACGTGAACCTGCATCACCTGCCGCTGAAGATAGCCAATGCATTTATCCCCGACAATATGGCAAAGCTGCAAGGCGACCTCGACGGAGCCATTTCCGTAGAAGGCTCTACGTCGCAACCCGTATTAAACGGACAATTGGGAATGGATAGCGTCATCGTAAACATACCGCAGGCTTCGCTGAACCTTCGTTTCGATGACCGCCCGCTGAAGATAGAAAACAGCCGGTTGATATTCGAACGCTTCAATATCTTCACCAAGGGGAAAACGCCGTTCAGCATCGACGGATATGTCGATATGACCGACATGGCTGCCATGGATATCAACCTGAAGATGCAGGCACATAATTTCGAACTGATCAATGCCAAGCGCACCAAGGAATCGCTGGTTCACGGCAAACTGTATGTCGATGTCAACGCCATGCTGAAAGGAAGACCAGATGCCCTGACCATGCGCGGAAACATGAACATACTAGGCAACAGTGATTTCACCTATGTGCTGAAAGATTCACCGCTCACCGTGGAGGACCGCCTGAACGAAACCGTAACGTTTGTCGACTTCAGCGATACCACCCATATAGAGAAGCCCAACATGCCGGTTATGTCGCTGGGAGGAATGGATATCTTGATGACACTCCACATTGATGAAGCCGTACAGGCACGTGTCGACCTGAACGACAACGGCAGCAACTACATGCTGCTGGAAGGTGGAGGCGACCTCTCGTTCCAGTATCAACCCGACGGCAACATGCTGCTGAACGGACGGTACTCGCTGATGAGCGGAGAAATGAAATACGAAATGCCTATTATCCCGCTGAAAACCTTCTACATACAAGACGGAAGCTACATAGAATGGACCGGTAACTTGATGAATCCTAATCTGAACATCAAAGCCTCCGAGCGTGTACGCGCCTCGGTTTCATCCGACGGAGGAGAAAGTACTCGTATGGTCAACTTTGATGTGGGTGTTAATCTTACTAACCGCTTGGAGAATCTAGGATTCACCTTTACTCTCGAGGCCCCCGACGACGGAGCCATGCAGAATGAACTGGCGTCCAAGTCGGCCGAAGAAAAGAACAAGCTGGCAGTCACCATGCTGGTTACCGGCGTATACATGGGCGACAGCAGTGCCGGAACGAAAGGATTCGATACCAACAGTATGCTGAACTCTTTCCTGCAAAGCGAAATCAACAAAGTGGCGGGAAGCGCGCTGAAAAGTATCGATATCAATTTCGGTATGGAAACGACGGACGAAAGCGGTACCGGAAATACCCGTACCGACTACAACTTCCAGTTTGCCAAACGTTTCTGGAACAACCGCTTCCAGGTAATTATCGGCGGAAAGATTTCTACCGGAAACGACGTACAGCAGCAAGATGAATCATTTATCGATAATATATCGCTGGAATACCGCCTCGACAACAGTGGAACACGCTACATCAAGATTTTCCACGACAAGAATTACGAGAGTATTCTCGACGGCGAAGTGATAGAAACCGGTGCCGGTATTGTACTGAGAAAGAAAGTAAGCAAACTGGGTGAGCTCTTCATCTTCCGCTCGCGAAAGAAGAAGCAGCCGGAACAAGAAACAGCCAACTGATTTTTTAGACACATAAAAACAGATTCATGAAAAGACAGAACATATATTATATAGCCATTCTGCTGGTAACGTTACTCTCAGCGTCATGCTCTACTACCAAGCATTTGCCTGAAGGGGAAACATTGTATTTAGGATTGAAAAAGGTAACCATCAACAACGAAGACAAAAGCAAGGCAGGACAAAACGCGCTGGCAGAAGTGGAAGGTGCAATCAGCATCGCCCCCAACTATGCCATTACAATCAATCCCAACATACGCTTTCCGATCCCCTTCGGACTATGGATATACAACCGCTTCGAGCGATATGAAAAAGGATTTGGCCATTGGGTATTCAAAAAACTGGCCTCCGACCCCGTATACGTTTCTACCGTCAATCCTGAAACTCGTATCAAGGTAGCAACCAACCTGCTGCACGACTACGGTTATTTTGACGGCAAGGTAACCTACCGTGTAGACAGCACGCGCAATCCCCGTGCCGTAAAACTGAGCTACGATATCGACATGGGTAAGCCCTACTATATCGATACTCTCATCTACGAAGGCTTCCGGCCACGTACCGACAGTCTGATCCGCGCCCACTTCGATGAACGTCTGGTACGCAGCGGCGACAACTTCGACGTGACCGTGCTGAATCAGGAGCGCCAACGCCTGATAGACCTGCTGCGAGACAACGGATATTACTATGCCAGAAACGAATTCCTGACGTTTCTGGCCGACACCATCATGCGCAAAGGCTACGTCAGTATGAAGATTGTACCACGACAGAGTATACCCGAAGAAGCACTCCGCACCTATTACATCGGACACACCTCGGTGTATCTTACCGGCTACAACGGCGAACAGCCCACCGATTCGCTGAAACGACGCAACTTTACGGTTTATTATTCCGGCAAGAAACCCGGCATCCGGTACCGCGTACTCCGCAAACGTTTTCTATACCGCAAAGGAGAAGTCTATTCACAAACCCGACAGAACTATACGCAAGAAGCACTGGCACGACTGGACGTATTCAAGTTCAGCGACTTTCAATACACTCCCCGTAGCGGAGCCGAAAAAGATACCCTCGACATACGGGTAAATGCCATGTTCGACCTGCCCTACAATAGTGAACTGGAACTGAACGTCACGACCAAAAGTACCAAACA
>FR887742.1 GCA_000432735.1 Bacteroides sp. CAG:443 | reverse complement strand
AAATTATATTTCAATTTGAGACAGCCTCTTCTTATTTTGATGCGAAATCAGTCACATGGATAGACTACTCCCCATTCTTTTCTTAAGTTGTCCATTTGCCTCATAATTCTTAATGTTTCGGCGTGAGGCATGTATGGAGATTCCAGCCATCCTTTTTCAATAGCTTCAATGGATGCATATACCTGATATTCGTAACCGGTGATGTGTTCCGGAGCTTGATAAACGGCTACTGTCTTATATTCCCTGTCGACTACACGGACTGATTCCGGACAATTGATGTTTTCTACAATCAAGTGCCCTTTATCGCCTGAAATGACTCCCATTCTGTCGCTCTGTGCATAAATGCTTGATTGCAGAGTTGCCATTTTTCCATCTTTATAAAAAAGTGTGATGCTTTCCTGAGCATCGACTCCTGTCGCTGTCTTCTGACATGCAGAATGAGTTTCGGCAATATCATCACCAAATGCCATTGCTGCAAAGTTTAATGTATATACTCCGATGTCGAGTAAAGCTCCTCCTGCCAGTTCCGGACGGATAATTCTTTCCTTGTCGCTTATCGGATAGCTGAGATTGGCTGACAGCGTATAAGGGGTACCGATAACTCCTTTTTTCAGTAAGTCTTGTATGGTTAGTGAAAGAGGCATGTATCGGGTCCAGATTGCTTCTGTAATAAATACTTTCTTTTCGTGGGCAAAGCTGAGTAGTTCTTCTGCCTGACGGGCATTGGCTGTGAAAGCCTTTTCACATAATACGGGTTTTCCTTTTTCGATGCACATGCGGGCATTGTTATAATGCATGGCATGTGGTGTAGCAATATAGATTAGATCAACCTGCGGGTCGTTTGCCAGTTCTTCGTAAGAGCCATATGCTTTTTCAAATCCCCATTCGTTGGCAAAGGCTTGTGCTTTTTCCTGATTGCGGGATGCTACGGCATAACGTTGCACTTCTTTCATCTTTCCAAGTGTTGCTGCCATTTTTTTAGCGATGCCTCCACAACCTATTATACCTATCTTATATATCTTCATGTTGATAATGGATTAAGAGTTTCTTTACAAAACTATAAAAGTTTGTCCGACGTTCCAACGGGATAGCCTTGTTTTTTGTAACTTTGCCTCCATGAAGAAGTACGTGGATGTCATAGTGCCTTTGCCCGTTGCCGGACAATATACTTATTCTGTTCCGGCTGATCTGGAAGATAAAGTGAAGGCGGGTTGCCGGATTGTTGTTCCTTTCGGAAGTAAGAAGTTTTATACGGCAATTGTTACCAGCGTACATCAGAATGCTCCGGAAACTTATGAAACAAAAGATCTTGTAGAAGTACTTGATACATCCCCTGTCCTGTTGAAACGCCAGTATGATTTCTGGAAATGGCTGGCAGATTACTATTTGTGTACATTGGGTGATGTCTATAAGGCCGCTCTACCTTCGGGTATGAAACTGGAAAGCGAAACGCTCGTGGTATCCAATCCTGAGTTTGAGGCAGACAAACCTCTACCCGAGAAGGAACAGCGCATCCTTGATTTGTTGTCCGATGATTCGGAACAATGCATTACTCAATTGGAGAAGGCAAGTGGCATAAAGAATCTGTTGCCAGTAATCAAATCTTTGTTGGAGAAGGAAGCCATCAGGGTAAAAGAGGAGCTGAAGAGAAGCTACAAACCGCGTGTTGAGGTGCGGGTACGCCTGACTGAAGGTATGCAGGCGGAAGAAACTGTACATCGTCTGTTCGATACACTGGCACGTGCTCCGAAACAATTGGCTTTACTGATGAAGTATATTGAGTTGTCAGGATGGAGCGGCGAGAAGAAAAATCCCAAAGAAGTCTCTCGTAAAGCTTTGTTGGATGCTACGGGAGCAACAAATTCAGTTTTTAACGGGCTGGTGGAAAAACATATTTTTGAAACTTATACTTTCGAAATCGGACGTTTGTCCGAAGGTCCTGTTGAAACAGTCGGCTTGAATCCGTTGAGCATGGCTCAGCAACGAGCCTATACGGAGATTTTGGCACATTTCCATCAGAAGAATGTTTGTTTGCTTCACGGAGTAACGGCAAGCGGAAAGACGGAAATTTACATTCACCTCATACAACAGGCCATTCAGGCAGGTAAGCAGGTATTGTATCTGTTGCCTGAAATAGCCCTGACTACCCAGATAACCGAACGTTTGCGGCGAGTGTTTGGAAACCGACTGGGAATTTATCATTCCAAGTTTCCGGACGCCGAACGTGTGGAGATATGGCGTAAACAACTTACCGATCAGGATTATGATGTGATACTGGGAGTACGTTCGTCAGTCTTTCTTCCTTTTCGGCGGTTAGGACTGGTCATTGTGGATGAGGAGCATGAAAATACCTATAAACAGCAAGAGCCTGCTCCACGTTACCATGCACGTAACGCTGCCATCATGCTGGCATCCATGTTCGGTGCAAAGACGCTGTTGGGTACAGCCACTCCGAGTATTGAAACCTATTATAATGCCGTGAACGGGAAATATGGTTGGGTACAGTTGACGGAGCGTCATCAGCAGATTCAGTTACCTCATATCGAGGTAGTAGATATCAAAGAGCTGGCCCGAAAGAAACGGATGACGGCTCAGTTTTCTCCTTTGCTGCTTCAGAAGATACGTGAAGCGCTGGATCAGAAAGAACAGGTGATACTTTTTCAGAATCGCAGAGGGTTTGCCCCCATGATAGAATGCCGTACGTGCGGATGGGTGCCGAAGTGCAAGAACTGTGACGTCAGTTTGACGTATCACAAAGGATTGAATCAGCTTACCTGTCACTATTGCGGCTATACTTATCAGGTACCTAAGTCCTGTCCAGCCTGTGGTGGAGTAGAGTTGATGAACCGTGGCTTTGGTACTGAGAAGATAGAAGACGATATTAAGTTGATTTTCCCGGAGGCACGTGTGGCACGTATGGACTTGGATACTACTCGGACACGTACGGCGTACGAGCGGATCATTGCCGATTTTGAGGAAGGGAAAACAGATATCCTGATAGGTACACAAATGGTTTCAAAGGGACTGGATTTCGATCGTGTCAGTGTAGTGGGAATCCTGAATGCTGATTCGATGCTGAACTATCCGGATTTTCGTTCGTACGAACGAGCCTTTCAACTGATGGCTCAGGTGGCGGGGCGTGCCGGTAGAAAGAATAAGCAGGGACTGGTGGTGTTGCAGACCAAATCTCCCGACCTTCCGCTGATTCATCAGGTCGTTGCAAACGATTATAACGGTCTGTATCAAACACAGATCGACGAACGACGCTTGTTTAAATATCCACCTTTCTATCGGCTGATTTATGTTTATCTGAAGCATCGGAAGGAGGGGGTGCTCGAACAGGCGGCTGACCTGATGGCGGGGTATCTGCGAAACGGACTGGGGGACCGGGTATTGGGACCGGACCGTCCGCCGGTATCACGTATACAGACTTTGTTTATTAGAAAAATAGTAGTGAAAATAGAACAACAGGCTTCGATGTCGAAAGTGCGTGAGTATCTCCAGCAAGTACAACGAGCCATCATAGAGGATGAACGTTTTCGTTCCTTGCTGGTTTATTATGATGTCGATCCGATGTAAAATTTATGGATATGAAAGTAGAACTGGATGTACATACGCATACCGTAGCAAGCGGTCATGCATTCAGCTCCTTGCAGGAAATGGCACAGGCTGCTGCCGGCAAAGGACTGAAATTGCTTGGAATCACAGAACATGCTCCAAGTATACCGGGTACGTGCAACCCGATTTATTTCCGTAATCTTTATGTGGTGCCTCGCCACATGTATGGGATAGATTTATTATTGGGTGCGGAAATTAATATTCTTGACGGTGAAGGTAACCTTGATTTGGATGAGTTTTATTTGAAGATGCTCGATTTGCGTATAGCAGGCATTCATTCACTTTGTTATAAACAAGGTACTCCTGAAGAAAATACACATGGTATGATACAGGTTGTTTCCAATCCTTATATTCATATCATCAGTCATCCGGGCGACGGAACGGCTAAACTGAATTTTGAACCTATTGTGCTTGCGGCGAAGGAACATCATACGCTGCTGGAGATAAACAATTCTTCCTTGAAGCCTTGCCGGGGCAAAGTGGATGCACGCTCCAATAATCTGGAAATATTGAGACTGTGCCGCCGTTATGAGGTGCCGGTTATTTTGGGTAGCGATGCACATATTTCATTTGACATTGCTACGTACGATTACGCATTGGAGCTGGTGAGTGAAACGGAGTTCCCGGAAGAACTGATTATGAATACGAGTGTGGATAAGTTTAAAAAGTATTTGGATATTTAAGGTATGAAGAGAATCTTGTTTGTCTGCTTAGGCAATATATGTCGTTCCTCATCGGCTGAGGAGATTATGCGTACTTATATCAAACAGGCTGGTCTGGAGAAAGAAATAGAAGTTGATTCAGCTGGTATTAGTAGCTATCACGAAGGAGAACGAGCCGACGACCGAATGCGTGCGCATGCCATTCGTCGCGGGTATGATATAACGCACCGTTCCCGTCCGGTCCGTACCGATGACTTTTATGATTTCGACCTGATATTGGGCATGGATGACCACAACGTCGATGCCTTGAAAGAAAAGGCACCGGATGTGGAAACAGAACGGAAAATCGGCCGGATGACTGATTATTGCCAGACGAAGGTGGTAGATTATGTACCCGACCCTTACTATGGAGGCGCTCAAGGATTCGAAAATGTGCTCGATATCCTTGAAGATGCCTGTAAAGGTCTGCTCGACAGTCTGACTGCCCAGCCGTAACTTATTTTTTCAGCTCAGGATAGCTGATACGAGTATGATACATCGTTTTCAGCTTTTCCTTGAATACACTTTTTACAGTAGCGATATCCTTGAAGGTAATCGGGCATTCCTTGAAATATCCTTCTTGTACCTGACTGTCGATTATCTTGTCTACCAGTCCGGATATACTTTCTTCGGTGTATTCTTTCAGACTTCTTGAAGCTGCTTCTACAGAATCTGCCATCATCAGGATGGCCTGTTCTTTGGTAAACGGATTGGGACCCGGATAGCGGAACGCTTCCTTATCGACTTCTTCACCGGGATGTTCGTTTTGATAAGATATGTAGAAATATTTCGTCAGTCCCTTTCCATGATGGGTACGGATAAAGTCTTTGATGACCTGAGGCAGGTCATTCTTTTCTGCCAGCTTCATACCATCTATTACATGATTGATAACAATCTGTGCACTTTGCTTGTAATTCAACTGGTCGTGAGGGTTGACCCCTGTCTGATTTTCGGTGAAGAAAGCCGGATTCAGCATCTTTCCAATGTCATGATACATGGCTCCTGTACGTACCAGCTGACTGTTGGCATCGATCCGATTAGCTGCCGCTGCCGTCAAGTTGGCAAGTTGGAGCGAATGCTGGAAAGTGCCTGGAGCAACTTCCGACATCTCCCGCATCAGCTTATTGTTGATGTTAGAAAGCTCGACTAAGGTTACGTTCGATGTAAAGCCGAAGGTCTTTTCCAGAATGAACAACAACGGGTAGGTAAACAGCAGCAAAATACCGTTGATGATGAAATTGACATACATATATGTATTAAGCTGTGCAATATCGTTTATATGAATCAGGTCGAGTGCAAAGTACAAAACCGAATAAGCTACGACAACGATGAGGGCGCTCCGTAATAATTGTGAACGCTGGGAGAGTTCCCGCAAGCTGTAAATGCTTGCCATACCTGCTATGGTCTGTAGCAAGATAAATTCGTGTGGAGTACGCAGACAGATGGAACAGAGCAGAATGGAGATGATATGTGCCATAAATGCCGTACGTGAGTCGAGAAAAATACGAATGATCATCGGGAGCATGGTAAACGGTACGATATATACACTCATGAAAGCGTGTGAAACCATGATAGCCGATATCACGGGGAAGAAGATGATCAGGAAAAATAATAACCCGAGACTTCCTTTTTTCTGATAATAATCGTATCGGAACAAAGCGAGATAAGTCATGAAACATCCTATCAGGATAGAAACAAATAAAATTTGTCCTACCAGAGTCAGACGTTTCTCCGTAATGGTTTCACCTCTTTTATCCCATTCCTTTTGGAGCGATTTCAATATATCAAATGTCCGTTGGTCAATAATTTCTCCACGGTCTATGATTTTTTGTCCGTTCATGACAAAACCCTTCGCCCATGAGATGCCCGACAGAATATCTTTTTTGGCAGCTTCCGATTTTTCGGAATCATAGATAAGGTTCGGAGTCAGATACTCATTCAAGTTGCAACGTTGCAATAAGTTTCTGTTGTAATGCAGTGTATCCGAATAGATGAGCTCTTCGTAAGCACGTTTGGTGGTATATATTTCACCGGTGCTTTGCAGGATAGATGTATTATTCTTGATAATATAGATACTCCGCATACTGTCCTTCCGTAAATTCCCCAGTTGTTCTACCGGGATGATTCCCTTTTCATATACGTTCTTCAGTATGCGTTCTATGTGGTGGGAATAAGTCGGGTCCGGAATAATCCGGCGCAGGTTCTTGTTATAGTCCTCTTTGAACTGATTGATCGCTTTTTCTCCCGTACTTTCCGAGAGCAGGAAGTAAGGGTGATAGTTTGTCATAATGCTGTCTTGTTCCCGGCGGACTTCTTCGTCTCCTTTATAGATAGGGAAGTCGAACGATGCTTGTAACAGACCATATTTCCATGGTTTGTTGATGTCAAACTGATAGTTGAAAGTGCCTTCCCGGGGTAAAAAATACACAATCACCACAACTGCTGCCAGGAAAATGGCACATTTATACAATAGTTTCTTGTATGAAAACTGTCTTTCTGTCTGGAAACTTTTCATGTGTTAGGATATTTTGCGTGCAAAATAAGAAAAAAACGGGAAATTTAGCTTAATTTTGCGGCGTATTTTTAGATAAAGACCACTATGGCAGAAAGAAAAGTAAGAGTTCGTTTTGCACCGAGTCCGACAGGTGCATTGCATATCGGTGGTGTGCGCACTGCCTTGTATAATTATCTGTTTGCGCGTCAGCACGGCGGAGATTTGATTTTCCGTATTGAAGATACTGATTCCAACCGTTTTGTTCCGGGTGCGGAGGAGTACATTATCGAATCCTTCAAATGGTTGGGCATAAAGTTTGATGAAGGTGTGAGCTTCGGCGGAAATTATGGTCCGTATCGTCAGTCGGAGCGCCGTGATATTTACAAGAAATATGTAAAAGTACTGCTTGATAACGGCAAGGCTTATATCGCATTCGATACTCCGGAAGAACTGGAGGCCAAGAGAAAGGAAATTCCAAACTTCCAGTATGATGCTTCTACTCGTAATTCGATGCGTAACTCACTTACAATGTCGAAGGAAGAGGTCGATAAACTGATTGCCGACGGTACTCAGTACGTAGTGCGTTTCAAGATCGAACCGAACGAAGATGTACATGTACACGATATTATTCGTGGAGAGGTAGTGATCAACTCTTCTATTCTGGATGATAAAGTTTTGTACAAGTCGGCCGATGAACTGCCTACTTATCATTTGGCAAATATCGTCGATGACCACCTGATGGAAGTTTCTCACGTAATTCGTGGAGAAGAATGGTTGCCTTCTGCTCCTTTGCATGTTTTGTTGTACCGTGCGTTTGGTTGGGAAGATACGATGCCTGAATTTGCCCACCTGCCGTTGTTGTTGAAACCGGATGGAAACGGTAAGTTGAGCAAGCGTGACGGCGATCGTCTGGGCTTCCCGGTATTCCCGTTGGAATGGCATGATCCGAAGACTGGAGAGGTTTCTTCCGGCTATCGTGAATCTGGATATTTGCCCGAAGCTGTTATCAACTTCCTGGCTTTGTTGGGATGGAATCCTGGAAACGATCAGGAAATCATGTCAATGGACGAACTGATCAAGTTGTTCGACCTGCATCGTTGTAGCAAGGCAGGAGCTAAGTTCGATTATGAAAAGGGTAAATGGTTTAACCACGAATATATCCTGATGAAGAGCGACGAAGAAATTGCTTCTTTGTTTATGCCTATTCTGAAAGAACACGGCATCGAAGCTCCTATGGGAACAGTAGTGACTGTAGTAGGTTTGATGAAAGGTCGTGTCAGCTTCATCAAAGAATTGTGGGATACTTGCAAGTTCTTCTTCGTAGCTCCTACAGAGTATGATGAAAAGACTGTAAAGAAACGTTGGAAGGAAGATTCAGCTGTTCGTATGACCGAACTGGCCGACCTGCTTGAATCACTCGACGATTTCTCACTGGCTCATCAGGAAGAAGTGGTTATGAAGTGGATAGAAGACCACGGTTACCACATGGGAAATATCATGAATGCCTTCCGTCTGACACTGGTAGGCGAAGGAAAAGGCCCTCACATGTTTGATATCTCGGCTGTATTAGGTAAGGAAGAAACTGTTAGACGTATGCGTCGTGCAGTAGAGGTACTCAAATAAAAAGCAGAAATGATTTATAATTTTGTTATTGGCCTATATATAAGTGCAGTCCATTTGGCTGCACTTTTTAATAAAAAAGTTGCCAAGATGGTGAAAGGTGAGAAAGAATCTTTTACTGTCTTGAAGCAACACATTGATCCGCAGGCTAAATATTTGTGGTTTCATGCAGCTTCATTGGGTGAGTTTGAGCAAGGACGTCCGCTGATTGAACGGATTCGCCAGCAATATCCGCAATATAAGATTCTACAAACGTTTTTCTCTCCTTCGGGGTACGAGGTTCGTAAGGATTATAAGGGGGCGGATGTGGTATGCTACTTGCCGCTCGACTCTCCACGCAATGTGAAAAAATTCATTGACCTGGCTCATCCTTACATGGCTTTTTTCATCAAATATGAATTCTGGCGTAATTATTTGAGTGAACTGAAGCGTCGTAATATTCCGGTATATAGCGTATCATCTATCTTCCGACCGAAACAGATTTTTTTCCGTTGGTATGGAAGCAGTTACAAAAATGTATTGAAATGTTTCGATCATCTTTTTGTGCAGAATGAAGAATCTGTCCGTCTGCTGGAAGGTATCGGCGTCACTCGTACAACGGTTGTGGGAGATACTCGTTTCGACCGAGTGCTGGAAATACGTAATCAGGCCAAGGAGTTGCCGTTGGTAGAAAGCTTTAAAGGAGGAAATCATCAGACATTTGTTGCCGGAAGTTCATGGGCTCCGGATGAAGATATCTTCATCCCTTATTTTAATGAGCATCCGGAAATGAAACTGATTATAGCTCCTCATGTGATAGACGAAAGTCATTTGCAGGAAATCATCGGGAAACTGAAGCGACCGGTAGTACGTTATACACAGGCTACCGAAGAAAATGTGAAACAGGCCGACTGTCTGATTATCGATTGTTTCGGACTGTTGTCTTCTATCTATCGATACGGAGAAATATCGTATGTAGGAGGCGGCTTCGGAGTCAGCATCCACAATACGCTCGAAGCGGCAGTATATGGCATTCCTGTCATCTTTGGTCCGAACAATTATAAGTTCCTCGAGGCACAAGGTCTGAAGGCTTGTCGGGGAGGATTCGAGATTCAGGGCAAGGAAGACTTCGACCGCTTGATGGATAAGTTCCTTTCGGATGAGGCTTGCCTGCATGAAGCAGGAAAGAATGCCGGCGATTATGTACGTAACAATGCCGGTGCTTTGGAAAAGATAATGAATACTGTTTCTTTATAATAAGTAAGATAGGAGCAGCAGGCATACGGGTCTGGATAGTGACTGGTATGCCTGCTGCTCTTTTTATTGCAGTTCTCATGCTGGCTGAGGTTGGTAAACTGAATTTCTTTTAGGAAAACCGACCGACTTGTCAGTGCTTGAAACGGGAAATATCTACATCCTTTACTTCCTTTTTCTTGTACCCTCCAAATTTATAGCTGAAAGATACAGTAAAGTTACGCATATAATTGGCAATATCCATGTCCAGAATCTGATTGCCATTGCGGACTTTCGTCTTCAGATGGTTGCTGCCGTTAAATAAATCATTTCCTTTGATTTGAATCATAGCTTTATCTTCTGCAAAAGTATAACGGAGTGCTGCATGGATGAATGCGGCAGGTTGTATGGTATAGCTCCCTTGTATGGACTTGGAAGTGCCGGTCGCACTGATTTCCATCTTGATATTGGGGCGCTTGCTGAGGATAAGCGTATTGGTCCAGCTTCCAGCTATGTTCCATATTTTGCGGTCGAAAGGAGCATCGTAGTAGTTGCTTGCCCGATGATGCAGTGAGGACAGGCATAGCATCAGCTGACTGTCCCATCGTTCTCCTACCTTGAATGGGATAACAGAAGTAAAAGCAAATATTTGGGAGTAGTCCCAGTTCTGATAATTGTATACAGCTTTTAGCCGGCTGGAGTCGAGATATATCATTTGCATGAAGTAGTCTTTAATGTAATCGTAGCTGAGCTGGAAGATATACTTGCTTTTCAGAATGTACGTCAGGGCAGCAGAGTAATCGGTATAAGGCTTGAGTGATGTATTTCCTACTGTTTCCTGGTAGTTGTTGAGATAGCCGGTCGATCCGCTTAGTGTCCAGTAATCGGGATAAGTCTTGTCCGAACTGAACTCAAACTGGAAGATATGTGATGCGGAAAGTACATAACTCAAGTTCAAATTCGGGTATACGGCCCACTTTTTATAACTCATCATCTGATAATATTCCATGGTGGCAGCTGCACTCAGGTTCCAGTGATTGCCAAAACTCTTTTCGAAACCTGCATAAAGGTTATAGGTATATTCGTCAATTTGATTTTTCGTGTTCATTCCGCTCATCTCAGGGAGGTCGTACACTTGCGAATTACGATTGTTTACATACGCAAAAGAAGTTCCATAATTCAGCACCCACTCATTGGGAAGCGTATGGCTTTGATCGGCATATACCTTCCATCGGTTTATAGATTGAGTCGCGTTGCTGAGAAATGCCGTTTCTTGTCCATTCGTGTCTTTACTTTGGAAAGACTGCTTTTCTTTATTCCTGAAATAGGTATAGTCGATGCCTCCTGTCAGGCCGAAACCGGAGGTATAGTTCAGAGCTACGTTATGCATCTGTCCTTCGGCCGGAGCATGGTTGAAGGTAGTCGAAGTATTATCCAATGAAGTAACCGATTGCTGTTTATCAGGGTGGAGGCTGGAAGTATAACTCAGTTCGAGCTGGTTGTGTTCGTCGAACTTATAATTGCTTCCCAACCGTAATGTATGAATTAGATCCCGGCTTTCTCCATTTGTTGTCTGACTGATGTTGTGTATTTCATGGTTTAATGTATGGCGAGTAACTAGTTTATGTCCCTGACGGTTATAGTTGTCATTGAGATTGTACATAAAGTCTATGTCTATCTTGGGAGATAAATAAGCCAATGTCACACCTCCTTCTCCTCCCGCCTTATCTGCCTGTACATAACTGCCCTTCACTTCTCCTTGCAGTCCTCCTTCTCCCGGCTTATAACCTTTTAGTATTACATTGATTGCAGCACCCCGCACGTGATATTGCGGGGGAGTATTGTACATCACTTCCGCCTGTTCTGCACGAGATGCAGGCATTCCCTTTAATAAAGTAATGAGTTGTTCGTAAGTCATAGATGTCGGTTTCCCGTTTAAAATGATACTCACACTTCCGGCTCCCGCCAGCGTCAACACGCCATTTTGTTCCATGACACCCGGCAGTTGTTTTAAAGCATCGTATACACTCGTCACCAGCTTATTGGCCGTAAGTTGAGGCATATCGTAGGTCAGGCGGCTGCCTTCTACCTTGACCAGCGGTCGTTCTCCTTGTACAACAACCTCATCCAGCGCATAGTCTTTTGCCTGCATTACGGTGATGCCTGCATCTTTTCCTTTACCTTTCTTCTCTAGTGTATGATATAAGAGATGCTGAAAAATGAGCCGATAAGCTTCCGGCTGATGGTTGAATACAAAGTTTCCGTCGGCACTTGAAATTGTTGCATCCACGAAAACGGAGTCGGAAGTCTGTAAAATGATCGTTGCACCGTCTACTGGCTGCTGTTCTGTATCGACAACCTTACCCGAAACGGTTTGTGCCGTCAGGCTGCCTGAGCCTCCTGCCAGCAAGAAGATACTCATTAAAAAATAGATTTTCATATCAAATAGCATTGGGTTATTTTCTATATCTTTGACAATGCGAAAGTAAAGAGCCCGACCGGCTTTCTAGGTTAAGGGCAGGTTAATGTTACGTTAATGTACGACTTATGGAGATAAAACATATCCGTTGGATTGCTGTGGTGGGACTTATTGCTATTGTTGAGCTGCAATACGTATGGCTTGTCAACACATATAAGCTGACCAAGGAAAGCATTCAGATGAAAGGGGAGGAACTGTTTCCCGAAGCAGCCTTACAAGAGGTTTTTCTGCGCGTATCTAAGACAAAGAAAGACTCCACGGTTACAATGAGCGTCAACTTCGATGCCGAGAAAGATATGGAAACCCTGTCTAACCCCGGCCAATGGCTGATGAGCTACATGCATGTTTCGTTTCAGGAAATTGCTCTGAAAGATTTTAATCGGGATGTTTCGTTTACGGACCTGGACTCCATTTATACGCACATGCTCGACTCGATAGGTTTTTCTGCGGCTGTCGCATCGTGTATTGTCGACTCAACCGGTTGGGTTATCAAGTCCTCCAGCCGATTCGATGTAAATGGCAAAGGTATATTGCGTACCTCGCCTCTTCCCATCAGCCTCGACGGAAATCGCTTTTTACAAGGAGTCATTACCAATCCGTATTGGGTGATTTTTCAGCGGATGACATTACTCTTGCTTGCTACCGTACTGATTATGATACTGGTCATAGTCTGCATCATATATCAAATACGCATTATTGTCCGTCAGGATAAGATAGCTAAACTGCGGGAGGACTTTTCGTATGCCATGATTCATGATATGAAGACTCCCTTGAGTTCCATTCTGATGGGTACACAGATACTGGAAACCGGAAAGCTGGATGCCCAGCCGGAAAAGAAAGCCCGTTATTTCCGGATATTGAAAGAAGAGGGAGAGCATTTACTCTCGCTGACAAACAAGGTACTTACCCTCTCTAAACTGGAAAACCACCAGTTGAAGTTAGAAAAAGAAACGTGTAGCCTTTGTCCGATGCTGGAAGACCTCGCCGAAAAATATAAGGCAAAAGCCTTGAAGCATATTACTTATCGATGGAATTTGCAGGCCGACACTGTTTATGCCGATGAGGAGTTCCTGAAAGAAGCGCTCAGCAATCTGATTGACAATGCCGTGAAGTATTCGGGGGAGGAGGTGGAAATAACCTTTTCTTCGGGAAGGCTTCCGGGGGAAGATTATATAAAGGTGCACGATACAGGCTTCGGTATTCCGCTGAAAGACCAGAGCAAGATATTCGAGAAGTACGAACGTGCCTCGGCAGCGGGCAGAAGTCGGTACGGAGGTCCGGCAGGTTTCGGACTGGGACTGAATTATGTGTTGCGGGTAGTCGAAGCTCATGGGGGCAGGGTAACGCTGGAAAGTATTGAAGGAGAGTACAGCAAGTTTACAATCTATCTTCCCGCTGAAGAAAATGCTGCCGAAAGAAAGTTGCCCGAAGAAGAACAATGAATAATGATAATGGAACAATGATACGATTATTGCTGGTAGAAGACGATGCCAATCTGTGCTACATCATACGTGGCGGACTGGAGGATATGATAGGCGGTTACGAGGTGGTGACGGCCGACAATGGTGAAACCGGACTGAAGATATGGAAGGAAGCACATCCCGATGTGATTGTTGCCGATATCGAGATGCCGGTGATGGATGGATACGAAATGGTGAGACGTATCCGCGAAACGGACGATGTGACACCTATTCTGTTCACTTCCGGCCGTGTTTCTCCCAAGGATGTGGTAAAAGGCTATGAACTGGGTGTGAATAATTACATCAAGAAACCTTTTCTTGCCGAAGAGTTGAACGCACATATCCTTGCTTTGCTGAAGCTCACCAGAGGAATAAGACTGGCAAATGAAGAAGAAAAGTTCCATATCGGCAGCTCCTTTATTTTTGAAGCCGGGCATGCCTTGCTGAAACAGACAGGAGGAGAGGAACGGACGCTGACCGAGCGTGAAGCGGCTTTGCTGCGTATTTTGTGTGAAAACAAAAATAAGGTCGTCAAACGTGAGGCTATTTTGGAACGGCTGTGGAATACAGATGACGACTATTTTGCATCGCGTAGTCTGGATGTATTCGTTTCACGTTTACGGAAAGTGCTTGCTTCCGACAGTACGGTACAGCTGAAAACGATAAAAGGCGTAGGGCTCATCTTGGAAGAAAGCCCTGCGCCTGTAAGATAAAAATGAAACTTCAGCTTTGACTTAGCGAGATAAAGTTGAAGTTTTATTCAGCATTTTTCTTCAGCCATTCCATTCTCCGCTGGTCTGGCAGATGAGTTACTTTGAAGTTTTCGAATTTTACGTTGAATCCTTCACCGTCGGGACAAGCTCCCATCAGACCAACCTGAACTGGGGTGTTGTCTTGCAGCCATGCATTTCGCATCATCACGTAAGTCTTGTCGTCGAAGGAATAGAAAACCTCTACGGCATCCAGTCGTCTGACTGCCTTTATCCAGATGTAAGGTACGGGCTTGTCGAGGGTAATGACACTCCAGTCGCTTGTGTGATGAGTAACGACCGTACTCAGATTGAATTTTCCGTCGACAAACTCGATACCGGTCTTGATGTAGTTTTCCTTGTCGATGCGGAGCATCAGACCAGCCTGGTCGAAACGAACCTTGTAGTCGCCAGTAATTTTTACCTTCACTTCGAATTCCCCTCCATAGGTGGTGTAGTAAAAAGGAGCATCATCTACAGTGAACCCGTAGTGAGAGATTCTCCAGTAGTCACTGTGCGGAGTGACAGACATGCTCAAGGTATTGTCTGTTATTTCCCAGTTTTCCGGTTCATTAAACCATTGCATTTTTTCCAGCGTCTGCGCCATAGCTTGTGTGCTTATAAAAGTGAGAATAGCTAAAAAGAGCTTTTTCATAAACTTATAGATTTATAATGTGAAACTTTTTCTATTATTTTGCAAAAGTAGCTTTCCCTGTGGAAAGCATCAATACTGATAAATAACCAATTTTCGCTATCCTTTGATACTATGAATATAAAGAAGAAACTGAATAATGAGCTGCTCGAACAGGATTTTGCCGGCGATGACAACCTGAACCAGTATCTGATGCATTATAAGCAGGTGGCTTCGATGTATGCCGAAGTAGAGAATTCAATCGCAGTATTGAGTGATATGGGTTCCAACCGGAGCTATATTTTTTATGGGAAGGTAGGTGAATCGTTGGGAATCGCTTTGCGGGGAGCATGTCATGTTATTGATTCTATCTGGGAAGAAGACATTTTCGGCCGGATTTATCCCGATGATCTGTTGAAAAAGCATACCCGTGAATTACGTTTCCTGCATTTTCTGAAGAACCTTCCTGAGCAGGAACGTAGCAGTTACTATCTGGAAGAATATCTCCGGATGCGCGATAGCTGGGGAAAATATTACTGGGTCCTGCATCGGATGTTTTATGTCGTAGCACAGGATACCGGAAATATTTGTCTGGCCTTATGTCTGTATAATCTGTCCGATATACCTTTCCGGAGAAACGGAATCGTGAATTCGGTCGATGGAACCCGCATGGATATTGATACTTACGACTGCTCCGATTTGCTTTCAAAGCGGGAGAAAGAAATTCTGGCATTGATAGGGATGGGTAAGTCGAGCAAGGAGATCGCCGATGAACTGTCAGTCAGTGTACATACCATTAGTCGTCACAGACAAAATATCTTGCAGAAGCTACAGGTAAGTAACTCGGCTCAGGCTTTCGGCATTGCCAGTGAATTGCATTTGCTGTAATTGTTCCCGAAAAAGATGGAGAAGTAAAAGAAAAGATATCGGCAGGTTATGTAGATGTTGTGCCGGAGTCTTTCCGGAAATTTGTACAAAACATCGGAAAATTTGTACAAAAATTAAAATGTTTTGTACAAACGGCAGACCGTTTCTTGCGGTCTTTTTTCACAGGTGTGAAGGTCTTTTCGGAATTTGTCTGCTTTTTAACAAGAAAAGTTCGTTTCTTTCGTCTAAAATGCTTAACTTTAACAACTTAATTCTGCGGACTTATGAAGAAGCTGTTCTATTTATGCTATTTGACTCTCGTTTTATGTGGAGTGCTTCCGTGGGTTACTTCCTGTTCTGGTGATGATATGGAGGAGACTGTTTCTGTGCAAGAGGTTCCTTCCGATATATCGTTGTTTGTATCAGGACGCTTCTCTGGAGCAATGATTGAACGGATTTCACGGGTAAGCGAGGGGGACGGAGGATATCATGTCGTCTTGTCGAACAATGTGGAGGTGGATTTTACTCACGAGGGGGTGTGGAAAAAGGTTGCCTTTCCTGATGCGGGAATGCAGATTTTTGCGCGTAAGTTTCTGAAAGAGATGTACGACTTTATGGAAGCGAAGTTTGGTGAGATATCTGTATCGGCCGTTTATGCGGTCAAGGAAGGTGTCAGTGCCGAACTGAGCGACGGTAGAAGGCTGGTATTCCAGCATGAAGGGAGTCGTTGTCTGGGCTATGAATACAGTGTAGAAACCGGAGAAGAATATTTACCGGCAAAGGTGAAAGACTGCATTTCGAAAGCTTTCCCGGAAGGGACGGTCACACGGATTATCTTGGGGCCGGAGGCTCTGAATGCTGCCATGCCGGCTTATCGGGTGTGGATAGACGATACATATCTGCTTCTCTTCGACAAGGAAGGGGAATGGATGTCGGTGAGCGGAGAATTTGACAGGGTGCCAGTAGCCGGAGACGGGGAAATGTTGTTTCCGGAACTGCCGCAGACCGTACTCGATTTGTTACCTCAGAAAGTAAGAACTCAGGTTCGTGAGTATGAGCCGGATGCACGAATCACATCAATCTCCTGCGACAAAAAGAATTACTATACCTTGCAGGTCCGGCCTGATGAGGCGCTTTGTACTTATGAGGGTGAGAAAACGTTTGTCATTAAAATCGGTCGGGTTCAGGATTTCCTGAAGAATTACTTTACAGAGGTGCATCAGATGACTATCGCATGGAACCATGATTACAGTCATCCGCTTGTGTCTGCCGCATTGCCCAATGGCTTTGGATTTGTATTCAACGGCAACTACGAGTGGTTGCGCGTAAATGGAGGCGGACAAATCTGGCCGGATTCGATGCTTTCGTTGTTGCCTTCGGGTATTGTTTCATACTGGAAGAATACAGCGGCTGATGTAGGTATAACGGATGTTGACCGAAAAGATGGAAATTACCACGTATCGCTGATAGACGGTACCCGATGGCTGTTTAATGCGTACGGGAAATTTATCAAATATGAGGCAGTAAAATAAAAAGTAAAAGGAGGACAAACCGACATAAGCGTGATTTGTCCTCCTTTTTTAATCGTTATTTATTATCGCCTTGCGCTTCGTCTTCTTTAAACCAGGACGCATACATCAGATAGCCGTTTGCTATCTTCTGGTTCAGTTCTTTACTTTGCTGTGGATCTACTTTCTTGATGAATTTGGCAGGAACACCGCCCCAGAGCGTGTGAGGCTCGATAACCGTATTGGCTAAGACTAGTGCTCCGGCGGCTACAATTGCTCCTTCACCCACAACGGCATGGTCGAGAAGGGTAGAGCCCATTCCAATCAGTGCATTGTCGTGTACGCAGGCTCCGTGCAACGTAACGTTGTGTCCGATGGAAACATCATTCCCTATTTCAACGGTCGACTTCTCGTAAAGTGTATGCAGAACGGTTCCGTCCTGAATGTTTACGCGGTCGCCGATGCGGATTGAATTAACATCTCCGCGCAGTACGGCATTGAACCATACGCTGCAATCCCGTCCCATGACGACATCGCCTATGATTGTTGCATTGTCGGCGAGATAACAATTCTCACCAATCTGAGGAGTAAATCCTCTGACAGATTTAATCAGTGCCATATAATCTTGTTGTTTTAGGTTATACTTGTAGGGGAGAGGTTGCACGTTTCAGCCATTCCTGTTCGGTGGCAGTCAGCATTGGCGACAGAACCTCGAATACCTTCTGGTGATAGTTGTCGAGCCATTCTGTTTCTTCCTGTGTCAGCATGTCTGTACGGATAGCTTCTTTGTCTATTGGGCAGAGGGTGAGAGGCTCGAATTTATAGAAGACACCGAACTCTGTTTCACGGGACGGTACTACAAGCATCGTGTTCTCTGTCCGGATGCCATAACGTCCGGACTTGTAGATTCCCGGTTCGTTGGTAATGGTCATGCCGGGGCACAAAGGAGTCGGCACATGGTTCATTCGAATCTGATGAGGCCCTTCGTGAACATTCAGGAAATGTCCTACACCATGCCCTGTACCGTGTCCGTAGTTGATACCTGCTTTCCACATGAACTGTCGTGCCAGTACGTCGAGTTGTGTGCCGCAGGTACCTTGAGGAAACTCAGCCCTCGATAAGGCAATGAAGCCTTTCAGCACCAGCGTATAGTCCGTTTTTTGTTCTTCGGATAGTTTGCCTAATACGATGGTTCGTGTAATGTCCGTAGTCCCGTCCAGATATTGTGCACCGCTGTCGAGCAGAAGGAGTCCTTCCGGCTGCAAGGTCACATCAGTATCAGGAGTCGCTTCATAATGTACGATGGCTCCATGAGCCTGATAGCCGGCGATGGTGTCGAAACTGATCCCTTGGAAAAGATTCTGTTCAGCCCGCAGTTTGTATAATTTGCGGTCGACAGACAGTTCCGTTTCCTTGCCGCTTTTTACAGCTTCCTTCAACCACATCAGAAAACGCACCATTGCTACGCCATCACGTTTCATGGCTTGATGAAATCCTGCTATTTCGGTTGGATTCTTGACGGCCTTCAGCAGTCGGACAGGGGAGGGGAGCATAACGACAGGTGCTGATGAAGTCGCAGCGCAATAGAGTGTATAATTCGTTTCCGGTGATAGCTGGACGCATTTGCCTTCATAATGTTGCAGGTCCTTCTCTATGTCTGTATAATTTTTTGTGCATATACCCTGCTGGTGGAGGTAACTGGTGACTTCCGGTGTAAGTTTCTCGGGCAGGATATATAGAGTCGCATCCGACTGAGTGATGAAAAGGTAGCTGATGAATACCGGATTGCAGTGTACATCGTTTCCTCGCATGTTTAAGGTCCAGGCTATTTCGTCGAGGGCAGAAATCAAGATACCGTCGGCATGGTTCCGACAAAGGCTTTCTCTGATTTGGGCCAGTTTGTCGGAGCATGATACACCGGCATATTCTGTCGGCAGAATAAAAGGAGCATTCAGCGGCAGCGACGGACGGCCTTCCCACAATGTCTCGAACGGATCATCTACGGAAACCAGTTCCAGACCTTGAGAAGACAACGACGCGCGAAGACTCTCTGCCTCTTCGGTGGTATTAACCCAGCCGTCGATGCCTACCTTTTCCCCTGCGTGCAAGATGCTTCCCAGCCATTCTGCAATGGATGGAGTTTCCGGCAAGCGGTCTTTAAAAAGCTTGATACCGGTATCTTCCAGCTGATCGGCTGCTTGCAGAAAATATCTGGAGTCGGTCCATAATCCGCCCTCCTGAGTCGTAATGACAGCTGTTCCGGCAGAGCCCGTGAATCCTGAAATCCATTTACGTGATTCCCAGTGTGCCGGGACATATTCACCCGAATGAGGGTCTGTACTCGGCACGATAAAAGCCGATATACCCCGTTGCCGCATGAAGACACGCAGCGAAGTTATTCTTTTCCTTATCTCTTGTTTCATATAAAATATGTTTTATCTAAGACTTTCTATGAAAAGCAAAGGTACGATTTCTAGGGTATTTTCGATAAAATCTATTGGAAAGTTTTGTAAATAAAGAAAGTATGTGTAATTTTGCGCCGCAATTCGACTATCGAATAATTTAATAACAACATACTTTAATTTTAAAAACATGATTGTAGTACCAGTAAAAGAAGGCGAAAACATTGAAAAAGCGCTGAAAAAGTTCAAAAGAAAATTTGAAAAAACAGGTGTTGTAAAAGAATTGAGAAGCAGACAGCAGTATGACAAACCGTCTGTTTTGAAAAGACTGAAGATGGAACGTGCTATTTACGTTCAGAAAATGCATCAGGTAGAAGAATAATAATTCTGCAAAAACTTTGAATTATTGAATTCTTTTTCATAAATTCGTTGCTGAATAATTAAGGCGATGTTTTTTTATGCTGAAAGATTCTTTTTTGAAATTTCTTCGTTTCGAGAAAAACTATTCTGACAAAACGATTGTTAGTTATGGTACAGATCTCTCAAAGTTTGAAGAGTATTTTAAAAAGTTGGACGAAAATTTAGACTTTACAGCGGTCGATGCTGACATAATCCGTGGATGGGTGCTCTCGTTGATGGAGGATGGTTATACGGCGACTTCTGTAAACCGAAAATTAAGTTCACTTCGTTCTTTTTATCATTATTTGCTGCGTCAGGGTGTAGTTTCTGTGGATCCGCTGCTGAAAGTAACGGGGCCGAAGAAAAAGAAGCCTTTGCCTGTTTTTATTAAGGATGCGGATATGACTCGATTACTGGATGAAACGGTGTTTGATACCGGATTTGAAGGTCTTCGCGATCGGCTAATTCTGGAAGTATTCTATGAAACCGGTATCCGACGTTCTGAATTAATAGGTCTGACTGATGCGGATGTTGATCTGTTTGCGAAGCAAATAAAGGTGACGGGAAAGAGAAATAAGCAACGTTTGATTCCTTTCGGTGATGAGCTGAAGGAAAATATAGAGGCTTATCTTTCGGCAAGAAAAGATCTTTTGCCAGAGGGTGGAGAGGCGTTTTTTGTTCGTAAGAATGGAAAGGCGATGTATCCTTATCTGGTGTATCTCTTAGTGAAACGTTATCTCTCGAGAGTCGTTTCGTTGAAGAAGAAAAGCCCACATGTGTTGCGGCATACTTTTGCAACCTCGATGCTGAATAATCATGCGGAATTGAGCGCTGTAAAAGAGCTGCTAGGACATGAAAGTTTGACAACAACGGAGGTGTATACCCATACGACTTTTGAGGAGTTGAAAAAAGTTTATGAACAAGCTCATCCTAGAGCGTAAAGAAAAAGGAGGTATTTATGGAAGTAAGAATTCAATCAATTCATTTCGACGCATCTGAAAAATTGGAAGCTTTTATTCAGAAAAAAGCAGAGAAGCTCGAGAAGTTTTGCGATAATATAAAGAAAGTAGAGGTGTCTTTAAAAGTAGTAAAACCTGAAACAGCTATGAATAAGGAAGCTGGTGTACGCGTTTTGGCGCTGAATACAGAGTTTTACGCTGAAAAGGTAAGTGATACATTTGAAGAATCAGTAGATGTGTGCATGGATGCACTGTCTAAACAATTGCTGAAAGCGAAAGAAAAACAGCAAGGTAAATAAAAAAATCGCGAGAAATATTTTGTGATTAGAAAATTATATCTAACTTTGCAGCCGCTAAGTCGCGGAGATTGTGCGGCTGTAAAGTTAATTTGCCTCTTTAGCTCAGTTGGCCAGAGCACGTGATTTGTAATCTCGGGGTCGTTGGTTCGAATCCGACAAGAGGCTCGAAGAAGTTGGAACATGGTTTCCAACTTTTTTGTTTTTATCCCCCTGAAGACTTAGTTAGGCGCATAAAAAATGCCGCCGGTGTTGTAGCGGCAGCATTTTACTTGTACATAAAAGTTTAGTTAGTCCAATTGTTTTCCTCTTTAATTCTTCTGTCGTATAATAAAACAATCCTGTAGCGCTTTTGTTTAATCTTTCTGTCTTTTTTTATGAAAATTTTTCCGGAGAACTTTTATAGTCATTCTTTCTTGCCGACATTCGGGCTGGAATGATGCCGTGTAAATGATGTTAACCGGATATTGCTGTCCCGTCGGGATGGAATCGGGGCGTTATCAAAATGCAATCAAAATGTGGCTTGATAGTATTCATTTGTCGGATAACGCGGCCAAACATAAATTTACACTTTCTGTAGTGTGACAATTTTAGCAAAGAACAAGGCGATTAATCTGAAATTTTGCTGAATTCAACTTGCAAATGCAACAGAATTCTGATTA
>FR887741.1 GCA_000432735.1 Bacteroides sp. CAG:443 | reverse complement strand
ACAAATTCCGAAAAGTTTTGTACAAAAGCATGAAACAACAGCGGGAGAAACCAAAGAAAATATAGAAGATTTTTTCTCAAAGCAAACTCAAATAATAAAACCTAAACAAGAAATAAAGGAACCGTTCCGCCAAAAGAATAAAACGTTTAGTTCTACAACAGTCATTACCCTTATATAAAGATAGGTATTTAGCCCAAACAAGCTGCATATAGTAAGAATTGGGAATAAGGTATTCCAGCACTGAACCAATCGTTATCTTCATGGAATACGAAACCGTAATGCAAACCGCATCCGTTCTTAATAAGTCAGATTTCTACAATTTCATCTTCAGTCAGACACTTGATAGTCAGATACATTTAAAATATCAAAGCAACAAAAAACAATTTAAAGGTTTGACGCAGTTCAATTTACGTTATATAGAATATAAAAGCATCACCTCCTCTCCCACACTATTAATAAGACTATCCTTTTGCCATTTATGTATTCTAAAATAATTGCTAATATTAAAGACTATTTCTTTCTACAACATCCTATCATCTTTTAAAATCTCAGTTTTATAAATAGATATTAAGTAAAAGTTGAAAGACATAAATATCCAACAAATACACAAAAACATTTTATATCAACATACAAAATAATTTATTTTATTAAATCATAGCAAAAAGAGATGGAATAAAACAGACTCAAATCCCTATGAAACAAGACATTAATATTAATTTAGATTTATTTAGCCTTAAAAAAAACATTATTACAAATAGAAACTAAAGAATCAACATAGTGCATCTATTTTTAAAAATTTTCAAATAAAATTATACAAAATATTGCTTTATTAATATATTTTCTATACGTTTGCGCTTAAAATTCTACAATAACTATAAGCTATGAAGTTAAAGAAATCCTCTTATTATTGCTTATCGCAAGCAACCCCTCCTCTCAAAAACTGGTTGCACAGCAACAAGCTTCGTTATCTGGTTTTAGCCGCAAGTGTATTTCCAATGCTAGGTACACAGCTATATGCAACCACAGATAATAGTCTGAACCAAACGACTCAATCAGCTCAGACAAATAAAGTAACTTACCACGGTACTGTTATAGACGAAAATGGCAATCCATTGCCAGGAGTAAACATCACCTATAAAAATGCAAAAGGTGTGGGCGTCATTACAGATGTTGACGGTAATTTCACCCTTGCAGTTCCTACAAATGTACACTCTCTTATTTTTTCCTATGTAGGAATGAAAACACAGACTGTACGTATATCCAGCCCCTCAGAAAAAGTGAAAGTGCGTATGGAACCCGATGCCGTAGCTATTCAGGAAACCGTCATCACCGGTATCTATACCCGAAAAGCTGAGAGCTTCACCGGATCTATGGCTACTTATTCGGAAAAGGAACTGAAAACGGTCGGCAACCAGAACGTGCTGCAAAGCTTGAAAGTTCTTGATCCGTCGTTCATCGTGCTGGAAAACAACCTGTCCGGATCTGACCCGAACGCCACCATGAACCTGAACATTGGAGGTAATACCAATATCGTGGGACTGGAAACGGAATATACCACCAACCCGAACCAACCGCTTTTCATTCTGGATGGATTTGAAACAACTCTGTCTACCATTACCGACTTGAGTATGGACCGAGTAGCAAGTATCACCATCTTGAAGGATGCCGCGTCTACCGCCATCTACGGTGCGAAGGCTGCCAATGGCGTAGTAGTAGTAGAAACAAAAAAACCGGAAGCCGGAAGATTACAATTCAACTACAACGGTAACTTTGGTCTGGAATGGGCCGACCTGACCGACTATAACCTGATGAACTCTTCCGAAAAACTTCAATATGAAAAGCTTGCCGGATATTACGGATCACTGGACGCCAACGGAAACATTATCGATGAATATTACCAGAATCTGTACAACCAGCGTATGCTGAGAACCAAACAGGGTATTGACTCATACTGGATGAACGAACCGTTGCAAACCGGTTTCACCCAAAGCCACAACATCTTTGCCGAAGGTGGTGATGCTGCATTCCGCTATGGTATTGGTATGACCTACACACAAACTCAAGGTGTCATGAAAAATTCTAACCGTGACGTCTTGAATGGAAACGTACAGTTGACATACCGTATCGATAAATTCGCGTTTACAAACCAGACCAATATCACAAATACCGATGTAGAAAACCCGACGGTTTCGTTCAGTGATTTCGCCCGCACCAACCCGTTCTATGATAAATACAATGAATACGGAGAAATAGACCAGGTTATTGAAGAAATCCAAACAATCAGCGGCGGTACACAATATATTACTAACCCGCTATGGGACTTGAACCAGAAAAGTTACGACAAGAACAATCAGTTGTCGTTTACCAATAACTTCCAGATAGAATACCGTCCGTTGCCAGAGTTACGTATTCGAGGCAAACTGGGTATCATCGTGGGACGGAGCAATTCCAAACAGTTCGATTCCCCAGAAATGAGCAAGTATCTGACTACCGACCAACTGAAACGAGGAAGTTACTCAGAATCGAACACCAAATCGTCTTCATACGATGGAAGCCTTGACATATCATACGGAAAGACTTTCGGCAAACACACCGTAAACGCCATTGGTGGTATGCAGATTAGTGAAAACAACTCCAATCTGTCTATGTTCCAGGCAATCGGCTACTCCAGCGACTTGTTCTCAAACCCGAACTTCGCCAATGGTTATCCCGAAGGTGGAAGACCGAGCTCTTCAATTTCAAAATCGAGAACAGCCAGCTACTATGCTAACTTCAACTATGGTTATCAGTTGAGATACTTGTTGGATTTCAACTTACGTACCGATGGTTCTTCTGTATATGGAGTAAACAATCCGTTCTCTACTACCTGGTCTTTAGGTTTGGGATGGAACATCCACAACGAAGCTTTCTTCAACAAGAACGGCGTTCTCAATTACTTGAAACTGAGATATTCAGTCGGTAACCCGGGAAATGCCAACCTGAATGCCAAGATGGCCAACAGTATTTATACGTACTACACACAGTATCCAAACATGTTCGGTCTGGCAGCCCTGATCAGTTCATGGGGTAACAGCGGATTGAAATGGCAGCGTACCAACGAACACAACGTGGGTATCGATATCGAAATGTTCCACAACCGTCTGCGTTTGAGCACCGATTTCTTTATTAAGAAAACCGACCCGTTGCTGCTGAGCATCGACTTCCCGCCTTCTACAGGTATTACACAAGTACCGATGAACATCGGAGCCATGAAAAATATTGGTACAACTTTCACGGGTAGTTATATCATCATTCGCAAACCGGATATGAACTGGACGGTAAACGCCAACTTGCGCCACATCCGTACAACTTATTATAACATCGGTGACTTGCTGGAAAAATACAATGAAAAAGGACGTACGAACCAGACCCTGACACGATACTATGATGGAGCCAGCAATACAGCTCTCTATGCTGTCCGCTCGGCAGGTATTGACCCGATGACCGGTAATGAAATCTTTATCCGCAAAGACGGTTCGTATACCTTCAAATGGGATTCGGCCGATGAAGTAATCTGCGGAGATTCTACTCCAGACGTTGAAGGTTCATTCGGTACAAGCTTCTACTGGAAAGGCTTCTCTGTCAATGCCATTTTCAGCTACCGCTACGGAGGACAAGCCTTCCTTTCTACCCTCTTCAACAAAGTAGAAAACATCAGCGACGTACAGGTAAAGTACAATCAGGACAAACGTGCACTGTACGACAGATGGCAAAAGCCGGGAGATATTGCCAAGTTTAAACGTATCGATGATACAAGTACTACGAACATGTCATCACGCTTCATTGCCGATGACAATACACTGGAACTCTCTACCGTTTCCGTTGGTTATGAAACCACAGCCGGAAAATGGTTGCAGTCTATCGGTGCTTCATCATTCAACGTACGTATATACGGCAATAACCTGTTCCGCTTGTCAACAATCAAGGAAGAACGAGGTATCGATTATCCGTTCTCCAGAAGAATTTCAGCCTCTGTTGGCATCCGTTTCTAATTATAAAAATTACCATTATGAAAATAAAGAACTTACTGAAAAACCTACTATTAATAACAGCTATCAGCTTCACCACCTCTTCGTGTGCCGACTGGTTGAAAGTGGATATGGAAGATGGTATCATGGAAGACAAGCTGTATAGCGAAAATGAAGGATTCTTTACCGTACTGAACGGTATATACAGCAGTATGAACCAGACTTACGGCTCTACGCTATCGATGGGAGTAATTGATGTGATGGCACAATATTACAATGTACCTGCCAACGGTACACATCCCTATAAAGTATATGCCAACTATGACTATCAGGATAATTCATTCGAAAGTACTTCCAGTTCGCTCTGGCAGAACACATACAAAATGATTGCCAACATCAACGTACTGATAGATCATTGTGATGCTCCGCAGAGTGCACTTTCTTCACGTTACTATCCGATTGTAAAAGGAGAAGCACTTGCCCTGCGTGCCATGTTGCACTTCGATTTACTCAGACTGTATGGCCCTATTTACTCTGCCGAAACAGAATCGAGCCAGGCTATCCCCTATCTGGATATTCCCAACAACAAAGACATCATGCCCATTCTTTCAGCCAAGGAAGTATGTGACAAGATTCTGCAGGACTTGAAAGATGCATCCGATTTGCTGAAGGATGATCCGATTCGTACAGTAGGCGTACAGGCTGACGACACAGGCGAACAGCCTCTCAACAATCAAGATAATCCTACTTTCCTCCGCAACCGCCAGTACCGGCTGAATTACTACGCTGTGCAAGGATTGCTGGCACGCCTTTACATGTGGATGGGAAACAAGACCGAAGCCTATAACTGCGTAAGCCAACTGCTGAATGAGATTACACTTAATCAAACATTCCCATGGGTAACCAGAGCTGCAGCTACCTCTACTTCCGCCCCCGACAGAGTATTCTCTACCGAGGTTATGTTTGGTCTCTACAACACCAGCCGCGGAAACTTGTTCGACGCACTGTTCTCACAGAGTCTGGAAGGTAATGCGCTTACTTTCGTTGGAGGCTTGTCGGGAGACGACTCCAAACTGGCTCAGTTCTACGGTACAAACAGCAGCAGTGACTACCGCCGCAAAATGTGGGAAGAAGTTGTAACCAGCACCGATAGCGAAGGAGCAGAAGGAGGAGTAAGTAACAGCATCACTTATTCATTGAAATACGAACAGGTTAGCACAGATTCCTATTTCAAGTCAATGATTCCACTTATGCGTATCAGTGAAATGTACCTGATCGTAGCTGAATGTACCGACGACTTGCAAGAAGCACAGGATGCCCTGCACCAGATTCGCTGGAACCGTAACCTGACTACAGACGAAGAAGTAACTGCCGACAACAAAGACCAGTTGATTACAGATGAGTTTGCACGTGAAGTCATCGGCGAAGGCCAGTTATTCTTCTACTACAAGCGTCACGCCATGGAAGAATTTGCATCCGGTACCGACGCAACTAGTACTTACAAGATGTTACTCTCTAATTATGTAGTACCTCTGCCAAAGAGTGAAACAGACAACAGACAATAAAATTTTATCGTATGAAAAAACTATTGACTTATATATGTATGCTGGCGTTTGCCGCATCTTTCACTTCCTGTGAAAAAGAAATCATGGACTACGAAGGCGTAGACGGACTGTATTTCGATGTCCGCTGGGGTAAAGATTTCCGATCTCCCGACCAATGGGCACACCAGTATTATACGCCGGTAGAATTCGGTGCGATGACTGCCAACACCTATACCGCACAAGTACGTGTAACTACCAGTGGTACCATCAAGGATTACGATCGCCCGTTCAGCATTACCATCGGCAAAGATAGTACCGACGCTGTTGCTGGAAGAGATTATGTAGATTTTTCCAAAGACTATGTCATCAAGGCGGGAGAACGTTATGCCTATATAGATATAACCTTCAACCGTACGCCGGAAATGGTAGATGACACTCTGACACTGCAACTGAAGTTAGAGCCCAACGAATATTTCACCTGCCCGTTCACCAACTACGAAGATAATACGAAATATGACCTTCCGGAAACATTCTATGGTTACAACCACGATGCAACTTACCACAAGATCGTTGTCAACGACGTAATGGTACGTCCTGACGGATGGTGGGGACAGAACGGTTTAGGAAGTTTCGGCAGCTTTTCACGTAAGAAATGGCTGCTGATGATGGAAATTACAAATACTACCGTAGAAGACTATGCAGATATGAAAATCATGCCGATGGGACGAGCAGGAGCCATAGCTGAAGCGCTTGCCCGATACTTGCTGGAACAAGCAAAAAAAGGAAGAGAATATGCAGTTCTGGAAGACGACGGTACCATGATGCACTGTCCTACCGTCAACACCATAGACCCGAATGCATGGAAATACGGAGATACTCCAGACGATTACTATAACAAATAATAATTATAAAAATAGGATTTTACTATGAAGCTAACTCATATATTATATCCAGCCATGTTCGGCTGCCTTTTAAGCCTCTACTCGTGTGTGGAAGACAAAGGCTCGTACGATCATCTTCCGGTAAACGAAATTACTGTTACGGGTACAGAAAAAACATATTCTGTGCTGGCTGGTATCACAGAACTGACAATCGAACCTACGATAACCGGGACTATATTGGGAGACGATAACAGCCAGTACGAATATACGTGGTATGCCTGTCAAAAGGATTTAGGAAGCGACCAGCATACCCATACCGTTCTCGGCAATGAGAAAAACCTGAAAACAACCGTAGTCCTGAATCCGGGAAGCTACAACCTGTACCTGATTATCAAAGACAATTCCACCGGTATGGAATGGATCATATCTGATATGACGCTACAGGTCAGTACCTCACTGACTACCGGTTTCTATGTATTGGGTGAAAAGGAAGACGGAGTAATCGGCATAGACTTCCTGAGCATGCCGAACAGCGTAGGCGATACGACTATGATACACGATATCTTTACCAATTCAGAACAGCTCAAGGAACCGAAAGACCTCTTGTATACTGGATACATTGCCAACCCATCCACACCTGTCAACTTATGGCTGATTACGGAAACCGGCTCTTACAAACTGGAAAACTCCATTCAGGAAAAGACCATATTCGATGTCGACCCAACTTATAACGAAGCCTTTACTTTCCCATCTCAGCTTATCAAGCACCCGGTGAAAGTACTCGACCAGTTCCCGCACCAGGGAATATACGGAAGAGCATACGATACAAGCAACCGTGGTTTCATTACAGAAGATGGAGTTTTTGCAAGCAGTATCATTTCTGGAGAGATCTTCGCAAGTCCGATCAACCGCTACGATGCATCCACTACCAAACTCTTCAAGCCTTACCCTCTGGGATTCTGTAATCCTTACGGAAGAATGAGTGCCGTAGTATTCTATGATATGGATTCAGAATGCTTTGTATACCTGAAAAACATGTATACTAAATACTGTAGCAAGTTGACAGAAACGGCAGGAGCCTTCTCCTGGCAACAGACCAACCGTACCATCGTATATGGTGAAAATAATCCGATATCCAGCTTTGCTTTGATGAAGAGCACGGAAAATAATACGGATTATTATATCTATCAGATGACCATTAACTATTCAACCGTCAGCAAGACCAATGCATACAGCTTTACTACTGCCGAAGCTCCAGACATCGACAAGGCTACATTCTATAGTTTCTCTTACGAATATCCTATCATGATTTATACAGCAGGCAACAAACTGTATCAGTTCAACTACGAAACAAAAGTATGCAATGTAGTGAAGACTTATTCAGGAGAAATTACTTATGCAAGTTTCGAATGGCAATCACGTGGTGACTTGGACATTGTAGTCTGCACGTACGATCAAGCTGCAGAAGCTGATAAGAGAGGAACCATCTGCAAATACACCATGGGACAAGATTTGAACATTGAACCCATTATGACAGGTGTAGCTCTGGATAAGGAGTTTGTATATTATACTCCGCTCAAGATAAAGAAGATAGAATATCGAAACAGTTCAAGATAACTTAACTCATTTTGAGAGATTGCCGGAAGGCATTTACATTCCAGCAAAAGGGAAATAGTATTCCGGCAATCTCTTTTCGTACAATCAAACTATTATTCAATTCATCTATTAATTTTTATGAAAAAAACATTTACATCAATTCTGTTGGGCCTGACACTGGCGACCGGTGCGGTCACTGCTCAGACTAATTTCCGCAGCATTGATTTCAACGAAGCTCTCAAACAATCACAAGCCGAGAACAAGCTTGTATTCATCGATTTCTATACCGACTGGTGCGGTCCTTGCCGTAAAATGTCGAAAGAAGTATTTCCACAGAAACAAGTGGGCGATTACTTCAATGCTCAATTTGTCTGCATCAAGCTGAATGCCGAAAAAGAAGGAAAAGAACTGGCTCAGAAATTCGAGGTAAAGGCCTATCCTACCTTCATCATTGCCGACCAGCAAGGGAATACAAAAGCAACTATCACCGGAGCTTTTCCTGCCGACGCATTTGTGGCTAAAGTAAAAAACGAACTGAATCCGGAAATGACTCCCGAACGCATGAAGCAACGCTATGAAAGTGGTGAAAGAACCCCAGAACTGGTAGATGCCTATGCCATGTCGTTCATGGAACAGAAAAAGATGGATGAGGGTTACAAAATAATTGATGATTATTTCAATTCACTCAGTGACAAACAAAAACTTGCACCCGAAAACCTATTCGTTTTCACACGCTACACGTTCGATGTTTCCGATCCGAAATGTCAATTCTGGACTAAGAATGTTGAAAAGGCAGACAGCAAGACAAAAGAAATAGCACTGGCTCATCTTCAGAAGCTCTATCACTCGGCAACTTCGACTTATCTTTCGGGCTATGTCTTTGCAGAAAACAAATTCAATGAGGCAGAATACCAGCAACTCAAGCAAGATATCTATTCGCTGAAACTGGATCAGAAATATCCGTTTGCTCCTGTATTCGAGTTGATAGAATGCTATGCCAAGGGAGACAAGAAAGCCTATTTCGAAATGTTTAAGCAGAAAAAATCAGAACTCGACTCACAAGATTTCGAACTCATCCTGCTCAACGTTTCACGTTTGTTCCCCAATTCACCGGAACTGATGCCTGAAGTAATCAAATATGTCAGAGCTTCACTTCCTGAATTACGTGGTTCTTCCATCATGATGCTGGGACGTGTGTTGATGAACTTGGAAAAGAACTAACAGATTAATCTACATTTTTATTGAGAGAGGTTTCGTTCCTTGCGAAGCCTCTCTTTTTTGTATAAGCGCTTAACAAGAGACTTCCAGACATATGGGTATAAAAAAAGGAGTACCGCTGTACTCCAACCTTTGTTAACCTTAAATCTAATACTATGAAAAACACAGTGCAAAGATACGGACTATCTCGTTATTAGCAAACAAATGACCAAGAAAATTGTGTTTTACAACATAAATTAAGAAAAGGGACAAAATCTGTAACAGTGTTTTACAAATTCAAAAGAAAAAACTGAGTTCCCAACTTCAACATATACTTGCATTCAGGAACTCAGTCTATCAAAAGAGAGGAAATAATACGTTTAAAAGTCTTATTTCACCGTTACTTCATCGATAAAGAACCATGAAGGATGACCTACTCCATAATGCCAGGGAGGACATACCTTGGTACCCGTCACTTCCACTTTCAGGTATCGTGCCTGTAAAGGAGTATCCGATTCAGCTTTCACCCCTCTGAAAAGCACCTTTCCTGAACGTTCCTCCGGCATATCAATTGTTTTCCATGCCTGATAATTTTCACCATCTATCGAATAGCTATACGATACGCTCAACGGGAAAAGAACCCATGCCCCTATCTGGTGAAGGAAATCTGTTTCAATGCTTCTTACCTCCTTCACTTCACCTAAATCGAGTACAAAAGCTCCATCGGTACCTTCCCAGCCAATCCAGCTTTCTACGAAACCGGCACCTCCGAACAAGCCGTCGGTCAATGCTGTTTCACCTAATTTCTCGTAACGTTCATGAGGACGCTGCAACCAGATAACTTTAGCTCCTTTTGCCAAATTGACATTTTCTTTCGGCAAATAACGCTCCCGATACAGCTTGCAATAATCCAATGCGTGATTGTTACGCTCATTCAACATCGGATCGCCCATACGTTTAGCTTCCTGTTCAAAATAATCCAGTTTTTGCGTTACAGCCGTCAAATCTTTCTCGGTTTCCGTACGCAACAGCTCTAGTTCGGAATAAAGCAACGGCATTCGTGCTCTCTTTACCCGCTCCAGTAAGACAGTATCGCTGCTGACTGCAGCTTCAGCCTCATCAAACAGTTTCTGATACCGTCTCATCAATACCGGACGCAGCATACCGTTCTTGTGAGAAACAGGAGAATCGTAAATCCACAAGCGCTGACCACTACCCAGTAAGGCTCCTTCCATAATCTTTATGTAACGATACAAGTAATCGCCGGCTGCACCGTAATATCCGTTCAGGAAATGTTTCATCAGCTTATCAACATCCGCATCGGGATTCCACATCAGTTTGGAAACAAGATACGATCTCAGTTCGGCAAAATCTCCGCACCAGTTACTTGCAATCTGAGAGAAATGCATCTTTACATGATGATCGCGAAATGTACGTATATTGTCTTGGAGAATATGAAAATTTGGGAACGGTGATAAATAATTATCGAAATTGATACCATAATCCCAGACAAAGAGATTGTCTGCAATAGTAGACCATCCTTCAAGCGCTTTCATAAACTGACGCCCGCTGGCATTTTCTGTCAATGAAACCTCACGGTCACAATCAATGTCGCATAACATGACCGTCACATTGGGCAGCGGCTTGATGTGCTTTGGAGGATTCATGGTATACAGGTAAGCAAGTGTTGCAAACTCCTTGTCCGGAAAACGTGCAGCCAGTTTATTCAGGAAATAAATCATAGAACCCGACAATGCCCCTTCTTCCTCATCTATCTTCCGACAATTTTCGCACGTGCAATTGGTATAATTGCCATCATTCTGGCTTACACAAATCAGTTTCTTATCGGGATTCGCCTTGAAGATTGAATCAATACGCTGAGAAACGATCTCGAAGACTTCCGGATTTGTCAGACACCACTGACTTGCTTTTCCCGGATTTCGCTTGCCATTGAAGTAAGCATAATATTCCGGATGCTTCTCTCCATAAACTTCTGCCGGAAGTAGCTTATCGAATGTATGTACCCAGTATCCGGCAGCAAATGCTTCTTCCGGCTCTTCCAGCCGATTCCACCACTTATAAATAGAATCATTTTTCATGGCGTAACACTGTGTCTGCCGATAGCGGAAAGCCGGATTGTCTACCTTTTCAATCAACGGCAATGAAATATTCTTCGATTTAGTGAGGGAATATTCATTCTCTCCCCAGTAATCTATTCCTAAATAATCTTCCAGCAAAGATACTGCACCATAAACCACTCCATTCGCCTTACCCGAAATCTTCAAGATTCCTCCGGCAGTAGACAAAGCGTACCCGTCTTCTTTCACATCCATCGGCGCTTCAGAACCGATAATTACATCGCCTTTCCTTGCCGTTTTATTCGTAACCACAGGCATATCTGCCCCCGAAATACGTTCTACAAACAAGCGCAGTATGTTTGCTGCTGTACGGTTCACCCTTGAATCTTGTTGTAAAATAATGATCGATTTCGTTTTTCCATCCTTCACTAAATCGACTTGTGCCTCGGCCGGCAAACAAACTGAAGCCAGCAGTGCACCTAATGCAAACGTTGAAAAATGTCCCAATGTTTTCATAAATATTTAGATAAAAAAAGAAGGCGACAGACCTTATAGGTAGCGCCTTCCATGTTGTATTTATTTCTTTCTTCCCCATCGAAACGCTCATTATGCATTCTTCCGGAAAGGAGGCTTAACCACTTGAGCTTTCAGGTGACGCCCGCGGTTATCCAGATAAATTTCCGTACCCGGCTTAGCAAACGCTGTCTGCACATATCCCAGTCCGATACCAATCTTACGGGTAGGCGACATGGTACCCGAAGTAACATGCCCGATGGTATTTCCTTCGGCATCCAGCAAAGCATAGCCCTGACGAGGAATACCGCGGTCTATCATCTCAAAACCGACCAGACGGCGTGTCACACCTTCGGCTTTCTGTTTCTCCAGTGCAGCACGATTGGTAAAGTTCTTTCCGTCAACAAATTTGGTGATCCATCCCAGACCAGCCTCAAGCGGTGAAGTCGTATCGTCAATGTCATTGCCATAGAGACAGAATCCCATTTCCAACCGAAGTGTATCGCGTGCACCCAGTCCTGCCGGTTTAATACCAAACTCCGCACCTGCTTCGAAAACAGCATTCCAAATACGATCGGCATCCTGAGGATAAAAATAAAGTTCAAAGCCACCGGCACCCGTATATCCCGTATTCGAGATGATAACATTCGGTACTCCGGCAAACTCCCCAACCTTAAATGTATAATAAGGAATAGACTTCAGATCAACCGGTGTGAGCTTCTGCAACGTATCGATCGCTTTCGGTCCCTGAACCGCCAGCTGTGCGATACGGTCGGATGAGTTTTCGAGTTCCGCACCCACCGTATTATGTGACACACACCAGTTCCAGTCCTTTTCAATATTGGCAGCATTCACCACCAGCATATACTTTTCGGGTTCATAATAGTAAACCAGCAAATCGTCGACAATACCTCCTGTTTCATTCGGGAAACACGTATACTGCACCTTACCCGGCGTAAGCACGGCAGCATTGTTGGAAGTAACCTGCTGGATAAATTCAAGGGCATGCGGTCCTTTTACCCAAAATTCCCCCATGTGGGAAACATCGAAAACACCTACAGCCTCACAAACCATATGATGCTCGTCGAGGATTCCCGAATATTCAATAGGCATGTTATACCCTGCAAATTCATGCATTTTGGCACCGAGAGCAATATGCTTCTCGGTAAAAGGAGTTGTTTTCATCAGATAGAATGTTTAAGGTTAATGTATAATGATGAATCACCACAGATTATACATCGTTCTGTCTGAAGCGATATACCAACCCAAACTGGTTATAACCTGTGGTGAAAGGAGCTATTCTCCCTGCATTTTAGTAATCAGTTATCAATATCTTTTTGCGGTCAGTTCGGCAATCTTGACAACCACATTCATAGCCTTCTCGATAGACTGAATTGGAACAAACTCATAACGTCCGTGGAAATTCAACCCACCGGCAAAGATATTCGGACAAGGCAATCCTTTGAACGACAGCTGTGCTCCGTCTGTTCCTCCACGGATGGCCTTCACCTTCGGTTCCACTCCAGCTTCCTGCATGGCAGCAAAAGCAATGTCGATGATATGCATCAACGGCTCTACCTGCTGACGCATGTTATAATACTGATCTTTGATATCAATCTTAACCGTACCTTCGCCGTACTTTTTGTTTATCTTTTCAGCACACGACTGCATGAAAATCTTGCGTGCCTCGAACTTCTGACGGTCGTGGTCACGGATGATATAAGAAACCGTAGCCTGTTCTACTTCACCAGTCATTCCAATCAGATGATAGAAACCTTCGTATCCTTCGGTAGTAGCAGGAGTTTCATTTTCCGGCAACATGCCTACAAATTCATTGGCTACGAACAAAGCATTGATCATCTTGCCCTTCGCATAGCCCGGATGTACATTTCTACCCTTTACATGTACCTTGGCAGAAGCCGCATTGAAGTTTTCGAACTCCAGTTCTCCTACTTCTCCTCCATCCATCGTATACGCCCACTTGCATCCGAACTTTTCCACATCGAACTTATGAGCTCCCAGACCGATTTCCTCGTCCGGATTAAAACCGATACGAATTTTTCCATGTTCTATCTCAGGATGTTCCTTCAGGTAAGCGATTGCAGCAACAATTTCCGCGATGCCTGCCTTGTCGTCGGCTCCCAGCAGCGTATGACCGTCGGTTACTATCAAATCCTCGCCTACATGATCCAGCAATTCGGGGAACTGTTTCGGCGAAAGGATGATGCCCTCTTCCTTACACAAAGGAATATCCTCGCCTCCGTAGTTACGGATAATGTTCGGATTCACATTCTCTCCCGACATATCGGGGCTGGTATCCATGTGAGCAATAAATCCGATAGTGGGTATATCTCGATTCACATTGGCAGGAAGAGTAGCAAACAAATAGCCGTTGTCATCCAACGAAATATCTTCCAGTCCCAGCGCTTCCAGCTCGGTTTTCAGATATTTGGCAAACACCATTTGTTTCGGCGTACTGGGAGTAGCACCGGTTGACTCGTCAGACTGCGTGTCGAAAGTTACATACTTCAAAAAACGTTCAATTACTGTCATATATTCTTTCGTTGTTAATGATTCTTTTGTGTAAAAATAAGAAATAGCTTCCGAACAGCCAAACACATTACCATTTTTTAGGCGTTATTTATAATCGGCGCATCCCATTTAGCATATAGCCGTTAAAAACACCTAGCATACCACAAACTCTTACAAAAAGACAGGGTAGATACTACTTTTTTTCATACTTTTGTAGCCGAAAGTATATAATTATGAAAAGAACAATCTTAGTATGTCTAACATGCTTGTTTGCAATTGCTTGCTTGGCTCAAGAAGCGAACAGCATACCAACGAACGATACCCTTTCCACACACACACTGAATAAAAAAGAACTGCATCAGAAGAAGGTTGCAGAGCGTAACTTACACTATAATATTCTGGGAGGACCTAGTTTCAGCCCCGACTTTGGTCTGCTGGTAGGAGGAAGTGCCCTCATGACCTTCCGCATGGATCCAAAGGATACCACCATGCGTCGTTCCGTATTGCCTGTGGCCATGGCGTTTATGTTTAAGGGAGGACTGAACATCATGGTGAAGCCTCAACTGTTCTTCAAGAACGACAGGTTCCGTATTTTCGGACAGTTCAGCTACAAGAATACGTACGAGAATTTCTACGGAATAGGTTACACAACCAACAAGGATTACGTGCGAAGCGATACAACCAGCCAGTACCGGTACAGCGGCATCCAGATTAATCCGTGGTTCCTGTTCCGATTGGGGGAAAGCAATTTCTTTGCCGGACCGCAAGTCGACCTGAACTACGACAAGATCATGAATCCTGCCAAATACCTGGTAGAGCAGGCCGATTACAAACGGGCAGGAGGTGACGCCAGCGGATACAGCAATTTCAGTTCGGGACTGGGATTCTTGCTGACCTACGATACACGTGACGTTCCTGCCAATCCTTACAAAGGAATTTATCTCGACCTCAGGGGCATCATGTACCAGAAATGGCTGGGAGGAGATGACAACTTCTACCGCTTTGAGTTCGACTACCGGCAATACAAATCGGTGGGACAACGGAAAGTGCTGGCGTGGACGGTTCAGACCAAAAATGTATTCGGAAGCAATATCCCGCTGAACAAATATGTGCTGAGTGGAACGCCTTTCGACTTGCGTGGTTATTACATGGGGCAATATCGCGACAAGAGTGCTCATCTGGCTCTCGTGGAATACCGGCAGATGTTCAATACCGACAAGAGTAACTGGATCAAAAAAATCATCCATCACCTGGGATTCGTTGCCTGGGGAGGAGCCGGATTCATGGGACCTACGCCGGGAAAGATAGAAGGAGTGCTGCCCAATGCAGGACTGGGATTGCGCATTGAGGTTCAGCCTCGTATGAATGTGCGCCTCGATTTCGGACGAAACTTTATCAACCGACAGAATCTGTTCTATTTCAATATGACGGAAGCGTTCTGATACATTAAAAAAATATAAACGGGGAAAGACGTATGCCAGAAATATCTTCATACTGGCATACGTCTTTTTTCTTTCCTCCAAGACTATTTCTTTTCAGGAAATCATCAGAATGGATAATTATTCAGAAAAGATTTCTTATTACCACCGTTACAGTTTTGTAACATACCTATCATAGCTTTGCAGCGTTTTTTTTAAATCACAAAAAGATTGTTGTTAAATGAAAAGAATTAGTTTATCGTTTTTGCTTATGCTAATGGTACACTTATATGCATTGGCACAAGTAACCACTTCGGGCATGAATGGCTTGGTGAAAGGCGGTAATGAACCACTGATCGGAGCCACAATCGTAGCTGTACATGTTCCTTCCGGAACAAGTTATGGTACAGTAACCAACATGGACGGACGTTTTATCCTGCAAGGTATGCGTACCGGAGGACCTTACCAGATTAAGGTATCCTATATCGGATTCAAAACGGCTGTCTACGAAAACATCCACCTTTCATTAGGTGATAATCTCGTATTGAATGTAGACTTGAAAGAAGACCTTGGAGAACTTGATGAAGTTGTGGTAGTCGCTACCCGCTCCAAACTCTCCGGAACGAAGACGGGTGCTTCTACCAATATTAACAACCGCGAAATGACCGCCCTGCCGTCCATCAGCCGTTCGCTGTCCGACATCACCCGGCTCTCTCCCTATGCCGGAAGCGGAAACTCTTTTGGTGGTAGAGATGCACGTATGAACAATATTACGATCGATGGTGCCAACCTGAATAATAACTTCGGACTTTCATCAGCTCCGATGCCGGGTGGATCGAATCCGATATCGCTGGATGCCATCGAAGAACTTCAGGTAAACATTGCTCCTTACGATGTGCGTCAGGCTAATTTCATCGGTGCCGGAATCAATGCCATCACCAAGAGTGGTACGAATACGTTTAAAGGTACTGCCTATACGTATTTCAAAAACGAAAACATGAGAGGAAACAGAATTGACGGTGAAGATCTGGGTGAACGCCCCGTTGAAGCTCACCGTACATATGGTTTTACCATTGGAGGTCCTCTGGTAAAAAACAAGTTATTCTTCTTTGTAAACGGTGAACGTGAAGAATCGCCCAGCCCGATCTTCAAATGGCGTTTGTCTGAAGACGGTGTAGGAAACGATGCGGAGATGATTTCACGTGTTACCGCAGCCGATATGGAAGAATTTGCCAGCATCCTGAGAAACCAGTACAACTATGAACCGGGATCGTATACCGACTACGATGCTGGTACGTTTACCAATAAAATACTGGCACGTTTAGACTGGAACATCAACATGAACAACAAGTTCACCATACGTTACAATTATACCAAAAACAAATACACCAACCCTACCAGCCAGAGTATGCCTAACAAGGATGTGTCACACGGACACTATGGGGTTGCTTCTATGCCTTTCCGCAACAGCTGCTACGACATGAACAACTTGGTTCACTCGCTCACTGCCGAATTAAACAGTAACTTTGGCGGAAAGATGTCTAACCAGATTCTGGGTACTTATACCAAAATAGCCGATGAACGTGGCTCCGACTCCTCCATCTTCCCGATGGTGGATATCCTGAAAGACGGAGATATGTTTATGACTGCCGGTTATGAACTGTATACGTACAACAATGCCGTACACAACGACATCTGGACACTTACCGATAACTTTACCATGAACCTCGATAAACATGTCATAACAGCTGGTCTTGCGTATGAACATCAGTATGTAGGCAACTCATTTATGTCCAGCGGACTGGGATATTATCGTTATAACAGCCTCGAGGATTTCAAAAACGGAGCAGCCCCCATCCTGTACTCGCTTACCTACGGCTACGGTGGCGAAGACAAGCCTGTTGCCGAACTTTCTTTCGGACAGTTCTCTGCTTACCTGCAGGATATGTGGAGCATCACTCCCTATTTAAAAGTAACCGGTGGTATTCGTATTGATGCACCGTCTTACCTGAACGACCTGCAGGAAAACAAGGTTGTATCGGGAATGACATTTGCAGGAAGCGCCAAAATCAATACCAGCCAGTGGCCGTCAACCAAAATCATGGTTTCTCCTCGTATCGGATTCAACTGGGATGTGTTGAAAGACAATACCCTGCGTCTGCGTGGTGGTAGCGGACTTTTCACCGGACGTATTCCGTTTGTATTCCTTACCAACATGCCTACCAACAGTGGTATGATTCAGAACACCGTAACCATTTCCGATCCTGCTATTTTAGCCAAACTGGCGGGCGGAGTTATTTCCAAGAACGACGTCATTGCCCGACTGCCGGAACAGTTCCCGCAAACTCCAGTAGAAAAGGCTCCGGGTACGGTAGCAGGTATCGATCCTGACTTCAAACTGCCGCAGGTTTGGAAAAACACATTGGCAGCCGATTTCAAGTTGCCGCTTCCGTTTAATACCGAAATGACTCTCGAAGGAATCTATGCCAAAAACCTGAATGCGGTCATCCAGCAGAATGTAAACGTTATTCCGCTCAGCGATCCGAAGATGAAACGATTTGCCGGTCCCGATAACCGTTACCTCTATCCGGGAGCTACCGAAAGCCGCATATACAAAGACATGTCGGGAGCCTATATGCTGACCAATACAACCCGTGGATATAGCTATAGCCTGAATGCTTCTCTCAGAATGAACCCTGTAGAGAATCTGAATGTCCTGTTATCGTATACTTATACCGATTCAAAAGAAGTTTCGGGCAACCCGGGAGCACAGCCCAACGAGCTTTGGCAAAACGTGCCAACCGTAAACGGAGGCAACTATATGCAGCTCACCAATTCACAGTACCTTACTCCGCACAAGGTGATTGCTTCGTTGTCATACCGCATTCCTTATGCCAAGAACTTCGCGACTTCGGTAAGCCTCTTCTACTCCGGATATAATGCCGGCAACTTCTCTTACATGTACGATGGTGACATGAATCAGGATGGTATCAACAACGACCTGATTTACATTCCGAAGAGCAAGGATGAGCTGACATTTATCGATAAGAACGGATTTACGGCAGCACAGCAGGCAGAAGCTTTCTGGAATTACGTAAACCAAGACTCTTACCTGAAAAATCATAAAGGTGAATATGCCAAGGCATACTCTGCCCGCTATCCGTGGGTGAATCAGGTAGACCTGAAAGTGGTACAAGACTTTATCGTGAAAGCTGGAAAGACGACCAATACTCTTCAGGTTTCACTCGATATTTTCAACATAGGCAACTTGCTGAAAGATACATGGGGTATCTCTAAAGTTCCGGTAAACAGCGGACGTATCTTGAAATACGAAGGTGTAACTGCCGATAATGTTCCTACTTACTCAATGTATCAGTCGGACGGTAAACTTCCTACCGAAACATTCTCTTACCTGAAAAACAGCTCAGACTGCTGGCAAATTCAGGTGGGTATACGATATATATTCAACTAATGGTTTTATTTTTCATGGGATATTGCCGCGGAGTACCTGCAAAGGTACTTTCGGCAATATTCCTTTTTTATTTTTCAAGCATCATGAAAAGACAGATTCTATCTATTCTGCTTATCTTAGGGCTGATAGCTCCCGTCATGGGGAAAAGCAGAAAAGTAGTCATCAAGATTATGGAAACCACCGACATACACGGCAATTTCTTCGGATACGATTTCAAGGAAAATCACCCGCTGGAAGGAGGCCTGCCACAAGTAGCTTCTTACGTTCGTTCGCAACGTGACAGTCTGGGGAAAGAAAATTGTATTCTGGTGGATGCCGGCGATGTTCTGCAAGGACAGCCTTGTGTTTATTACACCAACTTCATCGATACGAAAAGTCCGCACCTCGCAAGCGAAATGATGAACTTCATGGGCTACGATGCCGCTGCCTTCGGCAATCACGACATAGAAGCCGGACACCCCGTGTTCAACCGTTGGGTTGCCGACTGTTCGTTTCCCGTACTGGGCGCCAACATTCTATCGAAAGCAAACGGTAAGCCTTATGCCAAACCGTATTGCATTGTGGAACGCGAAGGTGTAAAGATAGCCATTCTGGGGATGATTACGCCTGCCATACCGATGTGGCTTCCCGAAAAGCTCTGGCAGGGACTACAATTCGAAGATATGGTAGAGAGTGCAAAGAAATGGGTACCTTTCATTCTCGAAAAGGAAAAACCGGATGTCATGGTAGGACTATTCCACTGCGGACTGAAGTCGCACGGACAAAACGGATACAATGAAAATCCCGCGGAGGAAATTGCACGCAACATTCCCGGACTGGATATTCTATTCTACGGACACGACCATCAGGCGTATTGCCAGCAGGTTACCAACAATGTTTCGGGCAACAACGTATGGCTTCTCAATGCAGGAGGAGAAACGGTACACGTAGCCGAGGCTATCCTGACCTGCTCGGTAGACGATGGTAACGTAACGGACAAAAAAATAGCTGGAAAGCTGGTATCGGTGAAAGGGATGAAACCGGATGAGGCATTTCTGGAACGCTTCAAAAACAAACAAGAGGAAGTACAGAAATTCGTGTCCGAAGAAATAGGTACGCTGGATAAACCCATTTACGGTGCCGATTATTTCTTCGGCAACTCTACGATAGGCGATCTCATGCATCATGTTCAGTTCCAACAAATGAAAGCCAACATTTCGCTGGTTACTCCTTTGGTATACGATGATGTGGTGAAGGCCGGCAAGGTAGCTGTAAGAGATATTTTCACACTCTACCAGTTCGAGAACATGATAAACGTGTTCGAGCTGACCGGAAAAGAGGTACGCGATGCACTGGAATATTCGTATTCACGATGGGTCAACACGATGAAGTCGCCCGACGACCATGCACTGAATATCCGTATGCAGGAAGGCAGGAAAGCTCGTATCGCAGCGGCGACCTTCTGTCTCATGTCGGCTGCCGGAATTTCTTATGAAGTAGACCTGAGCCAGCCTGTAGGAAAAAGAGTGCACATCTTGAAAATGAGGGATGGAAGCCCGTTTTCGCTGGACAAGACTTACCGTGTGGCAGTCAACTCGTACGTAGGTAGTGGAGGATGCGGACTGTTGACCGAAGGAACCGGATTGTCTATGTCGGAACTCCGCAGTCGCATGAAAGAGACTTCCGATCATGAGTTCCGCTATTATATCATCGATTTCTTCCGCTCCTCGAAAGGACCTCTCCAGATAACTCCCCTGTCCGACTGGAAGTTTGTGCCAGATTCTCTGGTAAAAAAGGCTTTGGAATCCGACCGCAAGCTGCTGTTTGGAGAATAAAATCGGAGCCTGCCTTTAGATATTCCTAAAAAATACCCTTCGTTTTGCGCTTCACAACCGGAAGGCAAAACGAAGGGTATTTTCATGTATAAGAGGATCGATTGTATCAGAACCGGCTGGAACCGTCGAAACAATGTGTGCAGACCTTGCACTTCGGCAGTCCGATAGCCTCAATCAATGTTTCCAGCGTATTGAATCGCAGGGAAGTCAGTCCGAAGCGGGCACGGATACGCTCCACCAGTTCCTTGTATTCGGGAGAGTCGGTGGTAGCATAGCGGTCGAGCTTAGCATTCTCGTCGCCCTCTATTTCCTTGATGATACGACGGGTAATCAGTTCCATGTCGCTCTTGGAAGACGTGAATCCGATAAACGGACAGCCGTAAATGAGCGGTGGACAAGCGATACGCATGTGAACTTCCTTTGCTCCGTAGTCGTACAGTACATTTACATTGTCGCGAAGCTGAGTACCACGTACGATAGAATCATCGCAGAACAAGATACGTTTTCCTTGCAACATGGCACGGTTTGGTATCAGTTTCATCTTTGCTACCAGCGAACGCATCTCCTGATTGCTGGGAGTAAAGCTGCGCGGCCAGGTAGGAGTATATTTTGCAATAGCACGATGATAGGGTACGCCTTTTCCTTCAGCATATCCGAGCGCCATACCCACACCCGAGTCGGGAATACCACAAGCACAATCGACTTCTGATTCATCCGTCTTACCCATCTTGTAACCGCTCATGAAACGAACTTCCTCTACGTTACGACCCTCGTAGCAAGACACCGGGAAACCGTAATATACCCACAGGAACGAACAAACCTGCATTTCCTCGTTCGGCTTGCGGAGCTGTTCCAGTCCGTCGGCACGCATACGAAGAATCTCACCCGGTCCCACATAGCGGTCGATTTCATAATCGAGGTTCGGAAAACTGCTCGACTCACTGGTAGCTGCATACGCCCCGTTCTTTTTACCAATAACAATAGGCGTACGTCCCCATTTGTCGCGGGCAACAATAATGCCGTCTTCCGTCAGAATCAGCATCGAGCAGGAACCTTTGATTTTCTTATACACATTTTCTATGCCATCTACAAAGTCCTTACCCTGTACAATCAGCAATGCGACAAGCTCCGTCTGGTTGGTTTTACCCAGACTCATCTCACTGAAGTGCATGTTGGCATCCAGCAAATCCTTCTCCAGTTCGGCCATGTTATTGATTTTTGCCACTGTCACAATCGCAAACTTTCCGAGATGAGAATTGATCATGATTGGCTGCGGATCGGTATCGCTGATAACGCCTATACCCGACTTACCTCTGAACTTTGGAAGTTCTGCTTCAAATTTCGTGCGGAAATAAGAACTTTCCAGACTATGAATTGAACGCACAAAACCTTCTCCTTCCGAGAAAGTTGCCATACCAGCGCGTTTTGTTCCTAAATGTGAATTGTAATCCGTACCGTAAAATAAATCGGTCACGCATTCAGCCATCGAGACTGTACCGAAAAAACCACCCATTCCTTTTTTAAATTTTATAATTAATAGTTCGATTTTCGAGTGCAAAAATACGCAAAAGACAAGAAGTACAGAAGAAACAGAGCATAGAAACTTGATTAAAATCAAGAAATATTCATCAAAAGGAGTGAATAAAATCAGAATCTTTTTCCATAACATCTTTTAACAAAGGAGGAATAGGGGAATTATATAGGGTATGCCTTAAGATAAAAAAGATTTCCAAGTCACTAATTAAAAAACCATAGCCATTATGACAAAAATGATTTTACCACTGGACTTTTTCTTATTAGGAGGCGCATTTATCTCTCCATGCGAAAACGAAGAACTAACCGTAGAATCCGGTATACCCGCATGCCAGCTTGCCAAGCCAAATAATCTGGAATATCCGGAAAACAACAGATCACAACCTGTAGAACAACCGGAAGAATATATTAAAATGTCACCTCTTCCCTCTTGCTGACATTTTGTATATCTCGTCGATTGAGAATCATTTATTTCCGGAGGCTTATACGAACAGAAGTTTTTAACGAAATCAAATTCGAATGAATCAATTATCAATCAAACAGATAGACTGAATTTTAACATATTATTGAAGAAGAAATAGCCTTTTTCCCTTCATTAAAATACCGATTTTAGAGTTTCAAAGCACTTTATCGAAAAGAAAGGACCAACTTGTCAGGAGATTTTTTTAATTTCTCTCGACGTTTTTAAAATTTCTTTCGACATATCCTCCAATACATGCTCAGGAATTCTGTATAAAAAGCCAGAATATTGTATTTCCATGCAATAATATGGAATAAACTTGAGTTCAACTTATAAATGCAACTTTTTGGGTGCG
>FR887740.1 GCA_000432735.1 Bacteroides sp. CAG:443 | reverse complement strand
TTATTTAATTAAATTTATCGGTAAAAATTTACCGAAGTATTGCTATAGTATAAAGCTATCATAAATATTATATTGGAAAATCAGTAATTCCATGTGAATAGATTAAAAAGCTGTTTGGGTGAAACAGCAAAGATATATGGCTTGTAGAACAATTATGTAGATACGATACTTGTAAAGAAAAATCAGCAGAAGCAAGAAGTCGCAGATCTGCTGCCCAAAACGTCAGCATGTTTTGAGTAATTTGTCTCGACGTTTTTTTAAAATTTGTACAAAAAATATTTTTCTCTCGGCACGTTTTTCGTGACCACTGCTGAGGGGCTGTAGAGGACATCCAGAGGAAAATTTCAGATAAGGTGCCGGCATGATTTGTGTAAAAATATTTTTTGCTAAAAGTGGCTGGAGACAGTATAAGAAAAGAGGGAAATATCCTGAACCTTGCAGGATATTTTCCCTCTTTCTTTTATGGAATTTCTAACAATTAATTACAGAATAGATTTTACTGTTTCCAGCATACCTTTTGTCTGAATGCTGTCCAGATCGGCTTTTACAGCAGCAGTCAGGCCCGGGATGTTGTTCAAGTTCTCGCCCCAGATAGATTCTGCTCCCAGTACGCCTTCGGCAACTTTCTGAGTATCGCCTGTAGCCCAAAGCTGTTTCAGCAGATCCATGATGTCCTGTGCGTCGTTTGGTACGATTTCTGCTCCGTCTTCACGTACACCGCCTTTGTAGTAAGTGATAATGGCTGCAAGACCCAGTACCAGTCCTTTCGGAAGTTCTCCCTTGCGTTCCAGATATACTTTCAGGCCCGGCAGGTCACGAGTCTGGAATTTCGGGAATGAGTTCAGCATGATGGAAGTAACCTGATGGTCGACAAACGGATTGTTGAAACGTTCCAGAACGTCGTGAGCAAATTTTTCGAGTTCTGCCTTCGGAAGGTTCAGGGTTTCCATCAGCTCGTCGAACATTACTTTGTGGATGTACTTGCCGATAACCGGATGCTGGCAGGCATCACGGACAATATTTACGCCCGACAGGTAAGCTACCGGTGACAATACGGTGTGAGGACCGTTCAGCAAGGTAACTTTTCTTTCATGGTAAGGAGCTTCAGACGGTACGAACAATACGTTCAGTCCGGCTTTGTCGGCAGGGAATTCTTTGGCAACTTCCTGCGGAGCTTCGATAACCCACAAGTGGAAAATTTCGCCCTGTACAACCAGGTTATCATCGTACTGTAATTTTTCTTTAATCTCAGCAATTTCCTTGCGCGGGAATCCCGGTACGATACGGTCTACCAGTGTAGCGTATACGCCGCAGGCTTTTTCGAACCAGTTCTTGAAATCATCGCCCAGGTTCCACAATTCGATGTACTGGTAGATGGTTTCTTTCAGCTTATGCCCGTTCAGGAAAATCAATTCGCACGGGAAAATGATCAAACCTTTTGACATATCGCCGTTGAAGGTTTTGTAACGGTGATACAATAACTGAGTCAGTTTTCCGGGATAAGAAGAAGCAGGAGCATCGGTCAGCTTGCAAGAAGGATCGAAAGCGATACCGGCTTCGGTTGTATTTGAGATTACGAAACGCATTTCAGGCTGTTCGGCCAGTTTCATGAATTCGTCGTTTTGTGTATAGGGATTCAGTGCACGGCTGATAACGTCGATAAGTGTCAGGCTGTTTACGGTTTCGCCTTTATCGAGTCCTTGCAGGTTAACGTGGTACAGGCAGTCCTGTGCGTTCAGCATGTCTACCATACCTCTGTCGATAGGCTGTACGACAACTACGCTGCTGTTGAAGTCGGTTTTCTGATCCATGTTATAGATAATCCAATCTACGAATGCACGTAAAAAATTACCTTCACCAAACTGGATGATTCTCTCTGGACGAACTGTTTTGTTTGCAGTTTCTTTGTTTAATGCTTTCATACTTGTATATTTTAAGTTCCGTATTTTTACAATTTAATCTTCTCTTTATTAGAATAGGTGTAAAGAGAAAAATAGTATTCGATTAATGGTAAAATATATTTATAAATAACGTTTTTCTTTTCTTTCAAAGAGATTAATTTTATTAAATAATCGCTGCAAATATACGAAATATTTTGTTATTCCAAATAAAATTTCTACTTTCGTGTTCGATAACGGCAAATAAAACGAAATTGATGTTGAACAACACAAATTCAACTACCGTTATTCGTTTTTTATGAAAATACCGAACAAAATACATAAACTCAAAAATAAAGCTTTATGAAAAAATTTATGGATGAAAACTTCCTGCTTAAAACGGAAACTGCGCAGGAATTGTATCACAATCATGCAGCCAAGATGCCTATTATCGACTATCATTGTCACTTGATTCCGAAAATGGTGGCCGACGACTATCAGTTCAAGTCTATTACAGAAATCTGGCTGGGCGGTGACCATTACAAATGGCGTGCAATGCGTAGCAACGGGGTAGACGAACGTTATTGTACGGGTAAGGACACTACCGATTGGGAAAAATTCGAAAAATGGGCCGAAACAGTCCCTTATACATTCCGCAATCCGTTGTATCACTGGACTCATCTGGAACTGAAAACTTGCTTTGGAATTGAAAAAATCTTGAATCCGTCTACTGCCCGCGAAATCTTCGATGAATGTAATGCCAAGCTGGCAACTCCTGAATACTCTGCACGTAACCTGATGCGCCGTTACCATGTTGAAACGGTATGTACAACCGATGATCCGGTAGACTCGCTGGAATATCATATCGCAACACGCGAAAGTGGATTCGAAATCAAGATGTTGCCTACTTGGCGTCCTGATAAGGCCATGGCTGTAGAAGTTCCGGCAGACTTCCGTGCGTACATGGAAAAATTGTCGGAAGTTAGTGGAGTGACTATTTCTTCGTTCGACGATATGGTAGCTGCTTTGCGCAAACGTCATGAATTCTTCGCCGAACAGGGCTGTAAGCTGTCCGATCATGGTATCGAAGAGTTCTATGCTGAGGATTATACAGATGCTGAAATCAGAGCTATCTTTAATAAAGTGTATGGTGGTACGGAACTGACCAAGGAGGAAATCCTGAAATTCAAGTCGGCTATGCTGATTGTATTTGCTGAAATGGACTGGGAAACCGGATGGACTCAGCAGTACCACTACGGTGCTATCCGTAACAACAATACGAAAATGTTCAAGCTTTTGGGCCCTGATACTGGTTTCGATTCTATCGGTGAGTTTACGACTGCAAAGGCTATGGCGAAGTTCCTGGATAAACTGAATACTGAAGGCAAGCTGACAAAGACTATTTTGTATAACTTGAATCCGTGTGCCAACGAGGTTATCGCTACCATGCTGGGTAATTTCCAGGATGGCTCTATCCCTGGAAAGATTCAGTTCGGTTCAGGATGGTGGTTCCTCGATCAGAAGGATGGCATGGAAAAACAGATGAACGCCTTGTCATTGCTGGGATTACTGAGCCGCTTCGTCGGTATGCTGACTGATTCTCGTTCGTTCTTGTCGTACCCGCGTCATGAATATTTCCGTCGTACGTTGTGTAACCTGTTGGGTAATGATGTAGAAAATGGTGAAATTCCGGAATGCGAAATGCCACGTGTACAGCAGATGGTGGAAGATATCTGCTACAACAACGCGAAGAAATTCTTCGAATTTTAATTGTAAGAACAGTATTTTGTGAGAGGGGCCTGCCTGTTAATATTGGCAGGCTCCTTTCTTTTTTGTACTTTTGTGCTTCCTGAAAAATAAAGAATACAAATAATATATGGAGGTACGATTTCTAAGCCTGGGTAGCGGAAGCAGCGGCAACTGCTATTACCTGGCAACAAAGACATGTGGAATATTGATTGATGCGGGTATCGGCATACGAAGTATAAAGAAGGTATTCAAGGATTATGCGTTAAACTTGGATACGATACGTGCGGTATTTGCTACTCACGACCATGCCGACCATATCAAGGCTGTTGGGCATCTGGCAAAAAAACATAATATTCCTATCTATTCTACACCTGAGGTGCATGCTGGTATCAACCGGAGTTATTGTATGACAGAAAAGCTAGACGCAGCACATACTTGTTTTATTCATAAAGGTGAAACCATAGGTATGGGGGATTTCAACATCACTTGCTTCGAGGTACCTCATGATGGTACGGACAATGTAGGGTATAGCATTCAGGTGGAAGACAAGACTTTTTCTTTTTTAACAGATATTGGTCATATCACCGAAACGGCAGCGACTTATATCGACCGCTCGGATTATTTGATTCTGGAAGCTAATTACGATGAAGCCATGCTGCGGATGGGACCTTATCCTCAGTACCTGAAGGAGCGCATCGCAGGGCCTAACGGGCACATGAGCAACCGGGAGATGGCGGATTATCTTGCCGAACATTTTCCAGCAAAATTGAAGTATCTTTGGCTCTGCCATTTGAGTAAGGATAATAACCATCCGGATCTGGCTTATAAAACGGTGGAAACTGCCTTCATGCAGCGTGGCATAGTAATCGGCGATGGGGGAGTTCAGGTTATTCCGCTGCGACGTACTACACCTTCGGAATTGTATTGTCTGAAATAAATCTTACAAATTCATGTGGGGCTGTATCATAACAGGAAGATGTTTCAACCCCGATAATATACAGAATCCTCTCTGTTCTTACCGGATGCCTGATAGAGGCAGTAAGAATGAAGAGGGTTTCTTTTTATAGGTATGTATACTTTGGGGAGTTTCTGAGTCTGGTCAGGGTAGCATTTATGCTTCAACCCTAGCTCAGATATCACATAATAGTTTGTTTTGCAAGGGAAATTTGCAAGGCTGGAAATAAAAAATGCAGGTAAAGCGGAGAAGAATCTACTGCTTTACCTGCATTTAAATTATGCGAGAAAAAGAATTATTTCTTAGGTGTATTCTTATTCATACGTTCCTGACGCTCTTTCTGAAGGCGTTCCTGCTCTTTCTGTAAAGCTTCGAGCTTAGCCATCAGTCCGCTTGTCTTTCTTTCGGAAGGAGCTTTCTTGTTTGCTTCGAGCTGTGCCAGCAATTTCTTTTCATCGGTCATGCGACGCATAATCCACATGGTTATGATACCAATCAAACCTGAAATGAAATAGTAGTAGCTCAATCCGGAAGCATATTCATTGAAGATGAAGAAGAACATGACAGGCATGACGTACATCATCCACTTCATAGCTTTCATTTGCGGGTTACTACCCGTATCCTGCTGTTTCATCATGATGATCTGGTTCAGAACCGTCGTGATACTAAATAACAGACAGAACAAACTCAGGTGAGTTCCCAGCAAAGGAATATGAGTACTCCAGCTGATTAAGTCATCGTATGCGGAAAGGTCGCTTGCCCACAGGAAGCTCTGCTGACGCAATTCAATAGCGTTAGGCACAAAGAAGAACAGTGCCATGAAGACCGGTGTCTGAATAAGCATCGGAAGACATCCTCCCATCGGGCTTACACCGTACTGGCTATACAGTGCCATCGTTTCCTGCTGTTTCTTCAATGCATCTTCCTGCTTGGGGTATTTGGCGTTGATTTTATCGACATACGGTTTTAGAGCACGCATCTTAGCCGATGAGATAAACGATTTCCAAGTGGTAGGAAGTACCAGAATCTTCACGATGAGGGTCATCAGCAAGATAACGATACCCATACTCAATCCCCAGCTCGACAACCAGTCGAAGAGGTTAATGGTGAACCAGCGGTTGATCAGACGAATAATCGGCCATCCCAGATAAACCAAATCTTCAAGTTCCTGATCTTTGTCCTTGAACGACAAGTCATTGGTAGCTAAAAGAGTCTTGAAATGATTTGGTCCGAAATAAAACTGGAAATGACTGGGCTGTGCTCCTGTCGGGTCGAAAGCCGTTTTCATCTCAGCCGAATAATTCTTCATGTAACCGCTTCCTTTCTGTTCCATCTTCGATTCGAGTGTGGCATTTTCAAAATTCTTTTCTGCCATGAAGACACACGAAAAGTACTGGTTCTTAAAAGCTACCCAGTCCAGAACTTCTGGAATTGTTTCTTTCTCATCCTTTGTTTCGCTCAGATAGTCGAAGCTGTCATCTACTGGTTTGTAGGTAAGTGAAGTATACCGCTGTTCGAACGTGTAACCTTTTTCCATCTGACGTGCACGCTGTTTCCAGTCGACACTCATTGTTTTTACGGAAGGAGAGAAGAAATTCTGCAATCCGTTTGCCTGAACAGTAAAATCTACCACATACGAATTAGGCAGCAACTTATAGATAAAGTCCAAATGACCACCATTGGCAGCGTTCAGACGCATGGTAACAGTACTGTCGGTCACATCTGTTGCCTGAAAGTACATCTCACTGCTCAGTATGTTTTCATTCTTACCGTCGAAGCCCAGACTCAAGGAAGCATCCTTTCCATCGAAGAGAACCAGAGGCTGGTGCTGCTGATCGTTGTATTCTTTCAGCATAGCCTTGCATACTCGTCCGCCTTTGTTCGAAAATGTAAGTTGAACCAAGTCGTTCTCTAACGTAGTAAATTGTTCCGTTCCTTGCGAAGCGCTAAAGAAGAGAGAGGTAGAATCGGGCAAAACAGGCTGTGCAGCTACAACTTCCTGAGCCTTACGCATCTGCTCCTGTTTCTGAGCAACCGCCTGAATTGAGTCCTGATAATGCTGTGCACGTGTCATTTCCTCTTGGCTGGGGCGGTTGTAGATTCCGAAACCTACAATAACCGCTCCAATCAAGGCAAATCCCACTAACGTGTTTTTGTCCATTTCTTTTTATTTACAAATTAATATCTATTATTTATCAATAGCCGCTTTGACAAATGATAAGAAAAGGGGATGGGGTTTCAATACCGTACTGCTGTATTCCGGATGGAACTGCGTACCGATATACCATTTCAAGGTAGGTATTTCTACGATTTCAACCAAGTCTGATTCCGGGTTGATACCTACGCACTTCATGCCAGCCTTTTCGAATTCTGCCTTGTAATCGTTGTTGAATTCATAACGATGACGATGGCGTTCCTGAATATGTTCTGTCTTATAAGCCTGATATACTTTAGAGTTAGGGTCGAGCACGCATTCGTAAGCGCCCAGACGCATCGTACCACCCATGTTGGTGATAGACTTCTGCTCTTCCATAATATCAATTACATTGTGCGGAGTCTTTTCATCCATTTCGCGACTGTTGGCATCGGCATAACCTAATACGTTACGGGCAAACTCGATAGCCATACATTGCATACCCAAGCAGATACCGAATGTGGGAACATCGTGCGTACGGCAATATTTCAGCGCAACGAACTTTCCTTCAATACCACGCTGACCGAATCCCGGACAAATAATGACACCGTCCATATCCTTCAGCATTTCTTCTACATTTTCATCCGTCAATTTTTCACTATTGATGAAATGAATATCTGCCTTACGGTCGTTGTATGTTGCAGCCTGCGACAATGCTTCCAGAATAGACTTGTAGGCATCCTGCAAATCATATTTTCCAACCAGACCGATTGTAACCTTTTCTGTTGCATTATGACGACGGTTCAGGAATTCCTTCCATGGACCCAGTTCGGGAGTTTCGCCTACCGGAAGTCCCATCTTCTCGAGGATAGTAACATCCAGTTTCTGCTCCTGCATGCGAAGAGGTACTTCATAGATTGTCGGCATGTCCATAGACTGTACTACCGCGCTTTCGTCTACATTACAGAATAAGGCAACTTTTTTCTTCAGGTTAGTATTGAGGTTGTGCTCCGTACGCAAAACCAGAATATCCGGCTGGATTCCTACAGATTGTAATTCCTTGACAGAATGCTGTGTCGGCTTCGTTTTCAATTCACCGGCAGCAGCCAGATAAGGAACATAAGTAAGATGTACACACAGCGCATTTCTACCCAGTTCCCATTTCAACTGACGGATACTTTCCAAATAAGGCAACGATTCGATATCTCCTACGGTTCCTCCAATTTCAGTAATCACAAAATCAAACTTATATTTATTTCCCAGCAATTTGACATTGCGTTTGATTTCATCAGTGATGTGAGGGATGATTTGGATTGTTTTTCCCAGATAGTCGCCACGACGTTCCTTATCGATGACACTTTTATAAATACGACCAGTCGTGATGTTGTTTGCTTTGGTTGTCTGAATACCGAGGAAGCGTTCATAATGTCCTAAGTCCAGATCGGCTTCATGCCCGTCGACTGTCACGTAACACTCTCCGTGTTCATAAGGATTCAATGTACCCGGGTCGATGTTGATATACGGGTCGAACTTCTGTATAGTTACGCTGTAGCCTCTGGCTTGCAGCAATTTACCGATAGATGATGAAATAATACCTTTACCTAATGAAGAGGCTACACCACCTGTTACGAAAATGTACTTTGTTTCTGCCACAATATGATTATTTTAAAATGATTTATTATCTAACACTACTATTCGAAGTTGCAAAATTATAAAAAAAAGCCAAATCTCCCACAAGGAAAGCGACAAAACATTGCAAAGAGAAAATTAGTAAGTTGTAACTTGAACAAAAACCAAGATACAATTTGTTAGAATATCGTTTTATATGACTAAATTTAATTGTATTTTTGCAAGAAAATTGTCGAAATAAGTAAGAATGAAAACACTAGGGATGTTTATAACGATGTCCTTCCTGATAAATGAAACGGGTCAGGCCAAGGACTTACAAGACTTAACATTAGCGAACGATACGATTACCGAAAGCATCATACAGGCGGGAGGGCAGAAAAAAGCACTTCCTGCCGATACTGCATATCGCAAGAAGACAACAGATATTGTCAAGGCGAAGATTGCTCAGGCTCAGCAATCTTCACGGATAAGTCCAGCCGTGAAAGACTTTCAGGCTCTTCTATATAACTTCCGCCGGGATTATCAGGATATGCTGGAACGCTGGGATGATATTTATCTTCCAGAGGCTCCGTCGTGGATTCGCTCCAATCCGGACTTTTATAAGTTCGTTGTTCCGGCTACCTATTATTCGGAACCAATAGAACAGGCCTTTTCCATTGACGACTGGAAGCCTGTGATTCCTTTTATTAAAGAAGACGCACGAAAGGATTCTGTCTTTCAGGTGCCCGACCTGACCCGTTCGGCTGAAATAGACAAAGAAGTCAACAAGCAATTGCTTAGCTTTTATCTGCAATATCCTAATCTGGTTTCTAAAAACGAAAGTGAGCTGAAAGGTATAGAGCCGTTGTCGGACAGAATGAGGGTAAAGAGGCCTAAAAAGGAAAAAGTTTTCTATCTGGTGAATGCTGCCTCTCAGGGACAAGTAAGAGAAAAAGATCTGTTGGTTATGAAACCGAACTTCTGGTCTTTCAGTGGAAACGGATATGCGCAGTTCTCACAGAATTACATTTCCGACAACTGGTATAAAGGAGGCGAAAGTACGGTATCTTTGCTTTCGGGAGCCGTGCTTCAACTTAACTACGATGACAAGCAGAAGATACAGTTTGAAAACAAACTGGAATGGAAACTCGGCTTTATCTCAGCTCCTTCCGATACAGTGCACCAGTATAAGACGAGTGAAGACTTGCTTCGTTTAAGCTCCAAATTTGGATATAAAGCTATAACTAACTGGTACTATACGGTTTCGGCGGAATTTAAAACGCAGTTCTTCTCCAACTACGAAACGAACTCCGATAATTTGGTTTCGTCATTCTTCTCACCGGCCGAGTTGAATATCGGTATCGGTATGGACTACAAGTATACCAAAGATGCAGTTTGTAACTTGTCTGTTTTGATTAATCCGTTCAACTACACGCGATACAGTGTAGCAAGCGACAGGGTTGATCCTACCAAATTCAACATTGATGCAGGACAGAAAGTAAAGAATCAGCTGGGTTCCCGTGTAGAAGCGACCTTGAAATGGATTGTTCTCAGCGGTCTGACTTGGGAATCACGTTTCTCTTATACGACAAACTACGAACAGGTATTGTCTGAATGGGAAAATACGTTCACCTTTGCTTTCAACAAATACTTTTCGACCAAACTGTTTGTTCATACCCGATTTGATGACTCTGTAACGAAAGCCAATCCGGATGACAGCTATTTCCAACTTCAGGAACTGCTTAGCTTTGGTGTAAGTTATACATGGTAAATAACTTTTTAACTTAAACAATAGAAATGCCATCATTTGTTCAGATACTCGACTTTATAGGAACATTTGCTTTTGCCATCAGTGGAATTCGTCTGGCATCAGCCAAGCGATTCGACTGGTTCGGCGCATATATTGTAGGACTGGCAACAGCAATCGGAGGAGGAACCTTGCGTGACGTCATGCTGAACGTTACCCCTGTATGGATGACTGATCCGATTTATCTGATTTGTACTGCCTTTGCAATGTTCGTTGTCATTATTTTCGGAAAACATCTTATCCACCTGAACAATACTTTCTTCTTGTTCGACAGCATCGGACTGGCGCTGTTTACAGTCGTAGGCTTTGGGAAAAGTATTTCTTTGGGATATCCCTTCTGGGTAGCAATTATCATGGGTAGCATTACCGGAGCTGCCGGAGGTGTGATACGTGATGTTTTCATCAACGAAATTCCGCTGATTTTCCGAAAGGAGATTTACGCAATGGCCTGCGTGATAGGAGGGCTGGTTTACTGGATATGCCTGAAAGCCGGGATGGAAACCTATATTTCGCAGATATTAGGCGGTGTAACGGTCTTCATCGTCCGTATACTTGCCGTAAAGTACCAGATTACCTTGCCGATATTAAAGGGAGATGAAACGGATATAAAAGAATAAAAACAAGAGAACAAATCTCTGAAAAACAGAAAATCCAACCGGAGAAACATCGGAATCTCCCCGGTTGGATTTTCTATTTTTCAGGATATTGGAGTTTTACTTCAATGTACCAGCTTCTGCCTGCTGAATCATTTGCTGGCTAGCATACATATATACTTCCACACGACGATTTTCTTTACGTCCGGCTTCTGTACTGTTGTCTGCCACTGGATTGTTTTCTCCCATACCTTCTACACTCTTGATTTGTGAAGTTGCTACACCGCATCCCAGCAGATAGCTTGATACGCTCTGTGCACGTTCCTGAGATAACTCCAGGTTTTTCTGTACACTTTCGGCAGCTGTACTGTTTTTCCATCCCGTATTGTCGGTATATCCGTAGATAGCAACATCCATGTCCGGATTCTGGTTCAATACGTTGTTCGCAAACTTGCTGAGTGAAGCCTTGGCAGAAGTGCTCAGTGAAGAGCTGCTTGTATTAAACAAGATACCCGAATCAAAAGTAACCTTCACGGCCTGCAAGCCATTATTGTCGGTTACCTGCTCAACTTCGGCACCTTGAATCTGGGCAGCCTGTTCGGCAGCCTTATCCATCTTCTTTCCAATCAGGACACCGGCTCCTGTACCCACAGCAGCACCTACAGCAGCACCGATAGCAGCTCCCTTACCATGTCCGGCAATGCCACCGATAATAGCTCCCAGAGCAGCACCACTACCACCACCTATCATACCGCCTTTGGCAGTATTGTTCAAAGAACCACAACTGCTAAGTACCAAGCATGAGCTCAGTAAAATAGCCATAAAACTCGTTTTTTTCATACTTTCATCTTTATTTGTACCCTCAGAAAACAATATTCTGAGGGTTTTGTTTATATGCCTTTTGATTTTCCGGTCACAGCCGTGAAAGAACTTCTATTTTTAATAGGCAAAAATAGGATAGTTCTTCATGGTGTCGTTTACACGAGCACGTACGGAAGCTATGACTTTTTCATCGTCTACATTCGACAAGACAGTTTCAATCATTTCTGCAATTTCGTACATCAAGTCTTCTTTCGCACCACGAGTCGTGATAGCCGGAGTTCCCAAACGGATACCCGAAGTCTGGAAAGCAGAACGAGTATCAAATGGAACCATATTCTTGTTTACAGTGATGTCGGCTGAAACCAATGCCTTTTCTGCCACCTTACCAGTAAGATCAGGATATTTGCTACGCAAGTCAACCAGCATAGAGTGGTTGTCTGTACCGCCGGAAACGATCGTAAAGCCACGGTCCATCAAAGCCTGTGCAAGTACAGCCGCATTTTTCTTAACCTGCTTCTGATATTCCTTGTATTCCGGCTGCAGACATTCGCCGAAAGCTACAGCCTTGGCAGCGATGACGTGTTCCAGCGGTCCTCCCTGGATACCCGGGAATACGGCAGAGTCGAGTAACTGAGACATCATCTTGATTTCTCCCTTCGGAGTTTTCTTGCCCCATGGATTAGGGAAGTCCTTGCCCATCAAGATCACACCACCACGAGGACCACGCAAAGTCTTGTGAGTAGTAGAAGTAACGATATGGGCGTATTTCAGCGGATTATCCAGCAATCCGGCAGCAATCAAGCCTGCAGGATGAGCCATATCGACCATAAAGATAGCACCTACCTTATCGGCAATTTCACGCATACGCTTGTAATCCCATTCACGAGAATAGGCAGAACCACCACCGATGATCATCTTCGGATGCTCACGCAATGCAATTTCTTCCATCTGATCGTAATCTACACGTCCGGTTTCCTTGTTCAGGTTATATTCGCAGGGTGTATAGATGATACCGGAAGTATTGACAGCCGAACCATGAGAAAGGTGTCCTCCGTGTGCCAGATTCAGTCCCATAAACTTATCACCGGGATTCAATACTGCCAGAAATACGGCAGCATTTGCCTGTGCTCCAGAATGAGGCTGTACGTTTGCCCATTCCGCTCCGAAAATCTGTTTCAGACGGTCGATGGCAATCTGTTCGCTCTGGTCTACAACCTCGCAGCCCCCATAGTAACGTCTTCCCGGATAACCTTCTGCATATTTATTGGTAAGGCATGAGCCCATAGCCTGCATTACCTGGTCACTTACAAAGTTCTCGGAAGCAATCAGTTCGATACCTTTCAGTTGGCGTTGATGTTCCTTTTCAATGATGTCAAAAATCAAATCATCTTTTTTCATGTTATTGTATTTTAAAAGGTAATATTAAATTCATCAAAAAATCACTCCCAACGAGAAACTCAATACGTTCTTCCGCCGGTTGAGGGATATGTCCTGATCACAATAAGGAGATTCGGTGGCATTCCTATCGAACGTAACCGATTTTACCATGTTATGCAGAGCTGCTTCGTAACGAAAATCGAAGAAGATATTCGAAACATTGACAGCCAATCCCACCACGGCACTGTAACAAAACGGATGAAGTTTTTCTGTTATGTCTTGCTGATAGAAACCTGAATACTCGTTCTTGCAATGCTTTCTCCAATTATACGACACCTTCGGACCGAGGAAGAATGCCATTCCATATGGACGTGCATCTACAAATTTATATCCATAAAGTACAGGTAAGTCAATGGAGTGTATGGAAGTCTTTACCAGGGCGCTATGCTGCAAAATGTCGCGGTTGTCGGCCGTGCTGGCAACGGAAATACTTCCCTTCGATACATTGTAAGATATTTCTGTCTGAAGATAATGATGCTTTTTCAGGTTAAAGCGGCAGAAAAATGCTCCGAAATAACCTACCTTGTAGTTGTTTTGGATATCGTCTAGTTCCTGTCCTCCTACCGAAAGATGATCTATGAAGAACATAGACGAATTAAAGCCTGCCTTTACCCCCACGTTGACCAGCGGGTCGCGCGAGGCATCCCGTCTGCTCCCTCTCGACTGGCCTTGAAGATTCGTTGCCAGCAGGAGGCTTGCCATGAGGATAAAAGCAGTTCTTTTCATATTTATGCTTTATTTTTTCTTTTCTACCGACCAGCCGAACTTTCCGATTTTGCTACCCATTTCGTAATAGCCTCCATGCGCATAAACCAGTAGGTTCGATTTTGCCAGGTCGAACTTGCCCGTATCGGAATCCAGATATTTCTCATCGGCCTTTACGTTTACCACATCGGCGATAAACATATCGTGTGAGCCCAGCGATACAATCTCCTTTACCCTGCATTCGATGCACAGGGGAGATTCCTCGATGACAGGAGCCTGCACGACGGAAGCCGGTCCCGGAGTAAGATGCATCTCCTCGAACTTGTTGAAGTTCTTGCCCGACCGTACCCCGCACCAGTCTGTCGCATAGGCCATATCCTTAGTTGTCAGGTTAATCACGAACTCCATGTTCTTTTTCAGAATAGGATAGGAGTGTCGTTCCGGCCTGACGGAGATATAGCACATCGGCGGATTGGTACAGATGGTTCCGACCCATGCCACGGTGATGATGTTGTATTCTTCCTTACAACTTCCGCAGCTGACCAGCACGGCTGGCAACGGATAAATCATTGTTCCAGGTTTCCAGTCTTGCTTCATACGGTAGTTAAATCAGTTTGATATTGTCTTTCTGCTGTTCTTTCTCGCAGTAGTGGCATTTCAGGATACCCTGTTCCTTGTCGATGACATGGAACCACGTTTCCATTGGCTCGTTATTGGTAATACATTTCGGATTGTTGCATTTCACGATACCTTTCAGTTCGTCGGGCATCAGTACCTGCTTTTTCTCAACTACCTCATAATGGCGGATGATGTTCAGCTTCACATTGGGAGCAACAACCGACAAGCGGCTTACTTCCTCGTCGGAGAAATATCTGTCGGCTACCTTGATGATGCCTTTCTTGCCCAGCTTCTTGCTCTCGAAATTATTTCCGATAGTGATGTTGCTGTCTGTGTTCTCCAATCCGAGCAACGCTACAACTGTAAATACTTTATCCGAAGGTATATGGTCGATAACCGTTCCATTCTCAAGGGCGGCTACCTGTAATTCTTTCTTTTCGTTCATAATCTTTTTTGATCAATTTGTTTAAAAAGTTTATTTATCGTTCGGTATCCGCCTTGACTTCATCCAGTGTAATGCCCAGTACATCGCACAAGATAGCTTCACGTGCATAAAGTCCGTTCTGAGCCTGCTGGAAATAATATGCCTTTTCGTTGTTGTCTACATCGTAAGCAATTTCGTTTACACGAGGCAGCGGATGAAGGATTCGGAGATTCGGGCGGGTATGCTCCAGCATCTTGTTGCGGAGAATATACACATCTTTCACCCGTTCGTATTCCATCAGGTCGGTAAAGCGTTCCCGCTGTACACGTGTCATGTACAGAATGTCCGCATCGGCAATGGTTTCTTCTGTAAAGTCCGTATGCTCGATATATTTTATATTGTGTTCCTTGCAGTACAATTTGTATTCTTCCGGCATCTTCAGTTCCTCGGGCGCGATGAAATGGAAAGTCGGATTGAAATGACGCATGGCCATCAGCAGGGAATGAACCGTACGGCCGTACTTCAGGTCGCCCACCAGATAAATATTCAGGTTCTCCAGCGTGCCCTGTGTTTTATATATGGAATAGAGGTCGAGCATGGTCTGAGAAGGATGCTGATTTGCTCCGTCGCCGGCATTGACAATAGGTACCGGGGCAATCTCGCTGGCATAGCGTGCCGCTCCCTCCAGATAGTGACGCATGACGATGATGTCGGCATAATTGCTTACCATCATGATGGTGTCTTTCAGTGTTTCTCCCTTCGAAGAACTTGTCACCTTCGGGTCCGTAAATCCAATAACCTTGGCTCCCAGTCTGTTTGCCGCAGTCTCAAAACTTAAACGAGTACGCGTAGAAGGTTCAAAGAAAAGGGTTGCAACGATTTTTTCATCCAGCAAGTGACGGTTGGGTTTCTTTTCAAACTCTCTTGCCATTTCCAAAAGATAAAGGATACGTTCCTTAGAATGATTGGCAATGGTTACTAAACTTCTATTTTCCATATTTTCGGTTTTATGATTGTTATTATAATACCGGAGTTCAAAGGTAGGCAAAAAAAATAAAAGCGCCATTCTTTTTTCATATAAATTCACTGAAGTTTTTATTCTCCCGTCGTTGCGTTTTCTCATTTTTTGTACGAAAATTTTTATCTTTTGTACAAATCATTTTGTTTTTTGTACAAAAACCGGTTACTTTCTCATCTTGTTTTATTCGTTTATTCCAGTGAATTTCCTTATTTTTGCACGTTTTCTTAAAGCACTTTGCGGGAATGGAGTAAGATTTCCGCAGATTTTGCCGTAAATAGAACAGGTAAAGCATATTAATTTATCATGAGGAAGAAATTTATATACGTGTTGTGGGCGCTGCTCGCACTAGGAGTTTTATCGGTAGCCGTGGTCTTTACGGCTATCGCAAAAGGATGGATAGGTTACGTGCCTCCGGTGGAGGAACTGGAAAATCCGAATCTGAAATTTGCAACCCAGATTATTTCCGACGACGGACAATTGCTGGGTACATGGTCGTACAGCAAGGAAAATCGTGTATACGTAGGATACAACGATCTTTCGCCCAATCTGGTACACGCACTTGTGGCTACAGAAGACGTGCGCTTCAGTGAACATTCGGGTATAGACATCCGGGCTTTCATGCGTGCAGTCATCAAGCGTGGAATTTTCATGCAGAAGCATGCCGGTGGAGGTAGTACCATTACGCAGCAGCTGGCCAAGCAGTTCTATTCGCCGACAGCCGACAATGTGATGGAACGTCTGTTGCAGAAACCGATAGAATGGGTCATCGCCGTCAAGCTGGAGCGTTATTACACCAAAGAGGAAATCCTGACAATGTACCTCAACAAGTTCGATTTCCTTAACAATGCCGTAGGTATCAAGACAGCGGCCAAGACTTATTTCTCGAAAGACCCGAAAGATCTTTCGATAGAGGAAGCTGCTACGCTGATCGGTATGTGCAAGAATCCGTCGCTGTATAACCCGCGCCGTTACAACGAACGCTCACGCGGTCGTCGTAATACGGTGCTCGACCAGATGTACAAGGCGGGCTATCTGACCAAGGCTGAACGGGATTCGCTTCAGGCACTGCCGCTGACACTGAAGTTCCAGCCTGTCGACCACAAGGATGGACTGGCGACTTACTTCCGCGAATATCTGCGTAGAATCATGACAGCAAAGGAACCGCATCGTTCCAACTACAGAGGCTGGCAGCAACAGCAGTATTATGAAGACTCTCTGGCATGGAAAAACAATCCGTTGTACGGATGGTGTGCAAAGAACAAAAAGAAAGATGGTACCAATTATAATATCTATACCGACGGTTTGAAGATTTATACCACCATCAATTCACGCATGCAGCGCTATGCCGAAGAAGCCGTTTACGAACATGTGGCCAAGTATTTGCAGCCGCGCTTCTTCAAGGAAAAATACGGACGCAAGACGGCTCCTTATACCAACGAGCTGACTCAGGAAGAAGTCGACAAGATACTGGAACGCTCCGTACGCCAGTCCGACCGCTACCGCGAAATGAAGGAAGCTGGTTGTTCGGAAGCGGAAATCCGCAGAGCGTTCAATACCAAACATGAAATGACAGTCTTTTCATGGGATGGGGACAAAGATACCATCATGACTCCGCTGGATTCTATCCGCTATTACAAACATTTCCTGCGTGCGGGATTCATGTCGATGGACCCGATTACCGGTTATGTGAAAGCTTATGTGGGTGGTCTTAACTATAATTATTTCCAGTATGATATGGCAATGGTGGGACGCCGTCAGGTAGGATCTACCATCAAACCATACTTGTATACACTGGCCATGGAGAACGGATTCTCACCTTGCGATGAAGTAAGAAACGTTGAGCAGACATTGTTCGACGAAAACGGAAAAGCATGGACACCGAGAAACAGTTCGAAATCACATTACGGCGAAATGGTTACGCTGAAGTGGGGACTGGCAAACTCCAACAACTGGATTTCTGCTTACCTGATGAGCAAGCTTAACCCGTACGCTCTGGTTCGCCTGATCCATTCGTTCGGTGTTCTGAACAGAGATATCCAGCCTACAGTCTCCTTGTGTCTGGGTCCATGCGAAATTTCTGTCGGGGAAATGGTTAGTGCTTACACGGCCTTTGCCAACCGTGGTATTCGTACGGCTCCGCTCTTTGTTTCACGCATCGAAGACAATGAAGGAAACATCATTGCGACATTTACTCCGCAGGTGGAAGAGGTAATCAGCGAGTCGAGCGCTTACAAGATGCTTGTCATGCTGCGTGCCGTTATTAACGAAGGTACCGGCGGACGTGTTCGACGTCTGTATGGAATAAAGGCGGATATGGGCGGCAAGACCGGTACAACCAACCGTAACTCTGATGGTTGGTTCATGGGATTCACTCCTTCGCTGGTATCAGGCTGCTGGGTAGGCGGTGAAGAACGCGATATCCACTTCGATACCATGCGCGACGGACAGGGAGCTTCAATGGCTTTGCCGGTATGGGGCCTGTACATGCAGAAGGTTTATGCCGACAAGACCCTGGGGTATTCTCAGGATGAATATTTCGACATTCCTCAGGATTTCGACCCCTGCAAGGATAAACTCACAGAGATTGAGGAAGATAATAATAGTCAGCTGGATGATGTGTTTTTCCAGTAAGGAAAAGTGCGGCTGGCAAACGTCACCATATTATAAAGAAAACGTGCCGATGTTTTATCACAAACGTCGGCACGTTTTTTTATCCTTCCACCGTTGTTTTTTTGAAGGAATTTTCTTATCTTGCAAAAACCGATAAAAAAGGAGGATTGTAATGGATCGTAATCTTACCTTATACCAGCTATCTCCTGAACGTGCTGCCAAGATTTTCGACCGCATCGATGTGTTCAATCGTGGAAGAACAGAAACAAACGGCAAATATGTCATCAGCATGCCAACTCCTTATCGCCCGTATTACGGGTTCTGGCGAATATTCCTCAACGACAATGCTCCACTGTTTATACGTACACTGGCTGTGACATTCGATGCCGCTGCCGAAAGAGCCTTTGCCCTGCTTCAGAATTGCAATGTTCTGCTCGATGTACAAGACAATGCCGTATTCGAAAGTTGTTACGGGCAGTCGGACGATATCATTCCCTTCGGTAAATATCGCGGTAAGCGTCTGGCCGAAATCTTCTATGTAGACCCTTCGTATGTACTTTGGCTGGCCAATAAGTTTGTCGTAGAAACCAAGCGTTACGAACCGCTGGTCCTTCTGGCAAAGAAGTTTGCCAAGGTACACTTTGAGCTTACCATCCAGAAGAAACACATTTCTTCGGTAAGCCGGTATATCGGCGAAGTAGGAGACAAGCTGAAGGATATGTTCCTGACAGTACTGAATGTCCGTCTGCAAGTGGATACATACAAGGCCGATTTTTATGTGGACCAGAATGTGCTGGCTGCCGACCGCGACGGGAACCGCTTTACTTTTTTCGTAAAGGCTGCCGCACGGAGTCAGACACCCAATGCGCTGAGTTGTCACAGCCGGAAGATCAATACACATGAGGTCCTGCATCTTTCATCGGCTAAAATAATGGCGCACTACGAAAGCAAAGGGGTACATTATACCCGACTGGGGTATGTAAAGCTTGTCTGATTACTACACTTTTCCAAGCGAACTCAGGGCTTGCCCGACATAATGCTTTTCCATGTCGGCAGGCTTCATGACCTGCGTACCGAATACCAGCAAATCGATATCCAGAGGAATAATGCCTTTCTGCTTACCTTCGGGAGTTCTTCCACACTTCTTTTCAATATCCTTGAAGAGAGCTTTCAGCTCGCCGGCAGAAAGTTCCGTTTCCATCATGGCTGCCTGATTCAGATAAGGCGCAGGATTTTCTGTCACTTCGGGAACGGTTTCTACAATTTCTCCCCATCGCATTCCAGGAAATGTGCAGTCTAGTATTTTTCTTGCCATAGCCAGATGATATTCTCCGTCGGCATTCGATCCCAGACAGATTACACAACGACATGTAGTTTTCATATTTATGAAGTTTTGGCTACAAAAATAGATTTTTTTTGTAAATTTGCATACCAATAAAAAGTATGAATACCATGAAATTTATCGGAATTATTCCAGCAAGATATGCTTCCACGCGTTTTCCGGCAAAGCCTTTGGCCATGCTGGGCGGGAAGACCGTTATTCAAAGAGTATACGAACAAGTATCCGGCATTCTGGATGAAGCGTATGTGGCGACCGACGATGCACGCATCGAGGAAGCAGTCAAAGCTTTCGGAGGAAAGGTGGTTATGACTTCGGTAAACCATAAGAGCGGTACGGACCGTTGCTATGAAGCTTTTTGTAAAGTGGGTGGCGGATACGATGTCATCGTAAACATTCAGGGCGACGAACCGTTTATCCAACGTTCTCAACTAGAGGCTGTAAAAGCTTGTTTCGAAGACGAAACGACACAGATAGCGACGCTGGTGAAGCCCTTTACTCCGGCCGACGGTTTCGATGCGCTGGAAAACGTGAATTCTCCGAAGGTGGTAGTCAACAAAAACATGAATGCGTTGTATTTCAGCCGTTCTATTATTCCATATCAGCGAAATAAAGATAAGGCAGAATGGCTGGAAGGACACACTTATTATAAGCATATCGGATTATATGCTTACCGTGCAAATGTATTGAAGGAGATTACTTCTTTACCGCAATCTTCGCTCGAACTGGCAGAGTCGCTGGAGCAATTGCGCTGGCTGGAAAACGGATATACCATAAAGGTCGGTATCAGTGAGGTTGAAACAATTGGAATAGATACTCCGCAGGATTTGGCTCGCGCAGAACAGTTCTTGCACGAACATAAAGAAATGAAGTAATGGCTTTAGACAGAACAACAGCTCCCAAAATACGTCAGATAGATCATTTTTCTATAGCCGCTCCTGAGCGCAGGGTAATGCCTAACGGAATACCATTGAATGTTATTCAAGTAGGAAATGAAGATGTAGTACGTTTTGACTTGCTGGTAAAGGGTGGTCAGTGGAATCAGACTCAGCCGCTGCTGGCAATGTTTACCAATCGTATGTTGCGTGAAGGTACCCAAGCGCTTACATCGTCGCAGATAGCCGAAAAACTGGATTATTACGGTGCATGGCTGGATTTGTCGTCATCGCTGAATTACGGGTTCATCACGCTATATTCATTAGGCAAGTATTTTCCAAAAACAATAGAGATTCTGGCCTCGATGGTTAAGGAGCCGACCTTTCCGGAAAAAGAGTTGTCGGTTGTGGTGGATATCAATAAGCAACAGTTTCTGGTCAATGCACAACGCGTGGATGTCATGGCCCGAAAGCGCCTGAACCGTGCTCTGTTCGGTTTGTCACATCCGCTAGGACGTTATGCTGAACTCGACGACTACGACCGTATCAACAGTCAGGTTTTAAGAGATTTTTATCGCCAGTATTATCATTCCGGAAACTGTTCCGTATATGTTTCCGGGAAAGTTACCCCCGAAATCGTACGCTGCATCGAGCACCATTTCGGAGAATCGGCATGGGGAGATACATCCCGCAAAATGACTCATAAAACATTTCAGCCTGTGACGGAGGAGAATAAGCGTATCTTTATCGAAAAAGAAGATGCATTACAGAGCTCTGTCAAGATAGGGACATTCTCCATCAGCCAGCAGCATCCCGACTATTTGAAACTGCGTGTGCTTGTTACGCTGTTCGGAGGATATTTCGGCAGTCGGTTGATGTCAAATATCCGTGAAGATAAAGGTTATACGTATGGCATTGGAGCTGGGCTGGTAAATTATCTGGGCATTGGAGTGCTGGGTATAAGCACTGAAGCAGCCAACGAATATGTGGAACCGCTTATAGCCGAAGTTTATAAGGAAATGGATATATTGCGTTCGGAAAAGGTTTCAGACAAAGAACTGGAAATGGTACGCAACTACATGCTGGGAGATATGTGCCGTTCGTATGAAAGCGCTTTCTCGCTTTCGGATGCATGGATATTCATCGAAACGTCGGGACTGAAAAATGATTTCTTCGAACAGACGCTGAGAGCTATTCGTGAAGTTACCTCCGACGAACTTCAGGTGTTGGCACAACGATATTTCTGTAAAGAAAACTTAATAGCAGTCGTTGCGGGTAAAAAAGTGTAATGATTTTATAATCTCTCTGCTAAAAACACTATTTTTGAACATCCAAATAAAAACGAAAAAAGAAACTAATGACAAGACATACATTTTTATTATTCACGCTAATGGCATTTGGAGGCTTGTCGGCTTCTGCACAAATGTCATTGGGATATTACAAATTCAAGGATGGATCGGAATATACAGGAGAGCTGAAAGGCCGTCGTCCGAATGGAAAAGGAAAAACAGTTTTCAAGAACGGAGATGTATACGAAGGGGAATATGTAAAAGGGAAGCGTGAAGGAGAAGGTACGTATATATTCAGTGATGGAGAAAAATATGTAGGACATTGGTATCAGGACCAGCAGCATGGAAAAGGTACTTATTATTTTATGAATAACAACCGTTATGAGGGTATGTGGTATGCTGACTTTCAGGAAGGAGAGGGTACAATGTACTATTATAACGGTGACCTTTACGTGGGTATGTGGCATGAAGACAAGCGAAACGGACACGGTACCTATACATGGAAAGGCGGTGCCAAATACGAAGGTGAATGGACCAACGACCTGAAAAACGGGAAAGGGGTCATGACATGGGAGGACGGTTCGAAGTATGAAGGAGAATGGAAAAACGGCGAACGTCACGGTAAAGGTACGTTTTACTATACCAACGGAGATAAATATATCGGCGACTGGGTAAGAGACGTTCAGCACGGTAAAGGTATTTATTACTTTCAGAACGGAGAACGCTATGAGGGCGATTATGCCGATGGAGAACGTACCGGAAAAGGTATTTATGTTTATCCCAACGGAGATAAGTATGTAGGACAGTTTAAAAACGGATGGCAGGAAGGAACCGGAACATTCACATGGCAGAACGGAGCCGTATACGAAGGCCAATGGGCAAAAAACCAACGGTCTGGAAAAGGACATTATAAATGGGGAAACGGCGATGAATACGAAGGTCAATGGAAGAATAACATGGCCGAAGGTGAAGGAGTTCTGCGTATGAAGGATGGTTCCGTTTATACAGGACACTTCTCCAAAGGTAAAGAAAATGGCAAAGGTACTATCGTAACAAAGGATGGTGTACGCTTTGAGGGCTTCTTTAAACAAGGGAAAAAAGATGGTCCTTTTGTCGAAACAGATACTAACGGAAAAATAATTCGTCAAGGTACATTCCGCAATGGAAGGCTTTTGGAGGAAAAATAATGTTGGATTTATCGTTACTTACAGATAAGGTACGGAGCCTCGCAATAGAAGCGGGTAGCTTTATACGCGATGAAAGAAAAAAGTTTCATCGTGAGGCCGTTGAGAAAAAACATGCACACGACTATGTTTCGTATGTAGACAAAGAATCTGAGAAGAAAATTGTAACCTGCTTGAAGGAATTGCTTCCTGAAGCAGGTTTTATTGCAGAAGAGGGTAGCGGTAATCTCACCGATGAAGAATACTGCTGGCTGGTTGACCCGCTTGACGGAACGACAAACTTTATTCACGACAATGCTCCCTATTGCGTAAGCATTGCGTTACGAAGTAAAAAAGAATTATTATTGGGCGTGGTATATGAAATCTGTCGCGATGAATGTTTCTGGACTTACAAAGGCGCTCCGTCGTATCTCAATGGCAAGGAAATACATGTTTCATCGGTATCACGACTCGATGATTCCTTTATCGCACTTGGCTTTCCATATGCATCGGATGCCTATAGCCCCATGGCTGTACATCTGGTAAAGAACCTTTACGGAAACGTAGCAGGCCTGCGACTGCTCGGAGCGGCAGCGGTAGAACTCTGCTATGTGGCAACCGGCAGATTTGAAGCGCGTATAGAAGCATTTCTCGGCCCATGGGATATTGCCGCAGGTACCATTATTTTACAAAATGCAGGAGGGAAGGTTACCGATTTTAGCGGAGAAGACTCTTTTTACTCCGGTTCGCAGGTTTTGGCTTCCAATGGAAAGATCCATCAGAATTTGTTGAATATAATTGATAACCTATAAAATACTTATATTTTATTCGGTTTATCAAAATATATTTTGTATGTTTGTGTTACAAAAAAGGGATAAGGGCATGAATATACCAGAAATTTTAGATTTTCTGAAACGCTTGTCAGAGAATAATACCCGTGAATGGTTTCAGGAACATAAAGCTGAATATCAAAATGTACAAAGCAGTTTTGAAAATCTGCTTGCAACTATCATAGCACGCATCTCATTATTCGATGAAAGTGTTTCGCATGTTCGTCCCCATGATTGTACCTATCGAATCTATCGGGATATCCGTTTCTCGGCAGACAAATCTCCTTATAAGAACCATATAGGAGGATATATAAATGCCCGTGGAAAGAAATCAAATCACTGCGGATACTACATTCATCTGGAACCAGGCAACTGCATGCTGGCAGGAGGAAGCTGGTGTATGCCTTCGAATATGCTGAAAGCAGTCCGCCAGTCGGTAGTAGACAATATCGAAGAATTCCGTTCCATTGTGGAAGATCCTGCTTTCAAGAAGTATTTTCCCGTAATAGGAGAGAGCCACTTGAAAACAATACCCAAAGGATTTCCCAAGGATTTTCCTTATCCGGAATACATAAAATGCAAGGACTATACGGTGGCTTATGCGATTCCTGATTCATTTTTCAATAATCCCCTTTTCATAGATGAGATAGTGAATGTCTTCAAACAACTGAAACGCTTTGCAGACTTCACGAATTATACAATCGATGATTTTGAATAGGATATAATTTCCATATACGTAAAATCACAAATAAATCATTACTACTATGGTTGTAGATAAATTAGAAAATCTTGAGAAATATGTTTCTCTGAATCCTTTGTTTGCACAAGCCGTAGAATTCCTAAAGTCTACCGACTTAGATGCACACGAAATCGGTAAGATAACCTTAAAAGAAGGTGAGCTGATGGTTAACTTCTCTCAAACACGACCCAAAACTAAAGAAGAAGCCAAACTGGAAACTCATAATCAATTCATTGATATTCAGATTCCATTGTCGGGAGTCGAAGTAATGGGATATACTCCCCGCACCGATTTGCCGGAAGAAGAATATAATGCAGAAAAAGACATTACCTTTTACAAAGGATTAGCAAAAGATTATCTGACTATAACTCCGGGCATGTTTGCTATCTTTTTTCCGCAAGACGGACACGCTCCTGGCGTAACTTCTGACGGAGTGAAAAAAGTTATAGTAAAAGTTCGGGTACATTAATAAAACTCTAATACTATGGATGAAGTATTGAATATCATTAAAAACGATCCTTGGCTGGAGCCTTATAAAGAGGCTATTACCGGCAGACACCAGCATGCCATCGATAAGGAAAAAGAATTAATCGGAAAGAAAACATTGTCCGACTTTGCGACAGGACATCTTTATTTCGGTCTGCATCGTACCGAAAAGGGATGGACATTCCGTGAATGGGCTCCTAATGCTACTGAAATTTATCTGATTGGTGATTTCAACGGCTGGCAAGAGCAGGCCAAGTACAAGCTGAAACGGGTTAAAAATACCGGTAACTGGGAAATCAACCTGCGCGAAAATGCCATGAAACACGGCGATTTGTATAAGTTGAAAGTTTATTGGGAAGGCGGATGCGGCGAACGTATTCCTGCATGGGCAACGCGTGTTGTTCAGGACGACCAGACCAAGATTTTCAGCGCACAGGTATGGAATCCGGAAAAACCTTATAAATTCAAAAAGAAGGTATTCGTTCCGAATATTGCTCCTTTGATGATTTATGAATGCCACATCGGTATGGCACAAGATGCAGAGAAGGTAGGTACATACAACGAATTCCGCGAAAATATTCTTCCGCGTATTGCCAAGGATGGATACAACTGTATTCAGATTATGGCTATTCAGGAACATCCGTATTACGGCAGTTTCGGATATCATGTTTCCAGTTTCTTTGCTCCGTCATCCAGATTTGGAACACCCGAAGAGCTGAAACAACTTATCGATACCGCACACCAGATGGGTATTGCTGTAATTATGGATATTGTTCATTCGCATGCCGTAAAGAACGAAATAGAAGGATTGGGCAACTTTGCCGGTGATCCTTGTCAGTATTTCTATCCGGGAGAACGCCGTGAACATCCGGCATGGGATTCTTTGTGCTTCGACTATGGCAAGAACGAGGTTATTCATTTCTTGCTCTCCAACTGCAAATACTGGCTGGAAGAATTCCATTTCGATGGATTCCGCTTCGACGGTGTGACGTCCATGCTTTATTACAGTCACGGACTGGGAGAGGCTTTCTGTAACTACGGCGACTATTTCAACGGACATGAAGACGATAACGCTATCTGCTATCTGACACTGGCCAACAAATTGATTCATCAAGTAAATCCACGTGCCATTACCATTGCCGAAGAAGTTTCGGGTATGCCGGGACTTGCAGCTCCGTTCAACGACGGCGGATATGGCTTCGATTACCGTATGGCAATGAACATTCCGGATTACTGGATTAAGATTATCAAAGAACGTCGCGATGAAGACTGGAAACCATCCAGCATGTTCTGGGAAGTAACCAATCGCCGCAAGGATGAAAAGACGATTTCTTATTGTGAAAGTCACGACCAGGCTCTGGTAGGCGACAAGACCATTATTTTCCGTCTGATAGATGCCGATATGTACTGGCACTTCAAGATAGGAGATGAAAACGGTACTGTACAGCGTGGTATAGCCCTGCATAAGATGATTCGTCTGCTTACAGCTTCTACCATCAACGGTGGTTACCTGAACTTCATGGGAAATGAATTCGGACATCCTGAATGGATTGACTTCCCGCGTGAGGGCAACGGATGGTCGTATAAGTACGCTCGTCGTCAGTGGCATCTGGTAGATGATAAGGATTTGTGCTATCATTATTTAGGCGACTTTGATAGTGCCATGGTACACCTGATTGAAGGAGTCAAGAACATACAGAAAACCGATGTTGTGGAAATCTGGCACAATGACGGCGACCAGGTACTGGCTTACCGCCGGAAAGACCTGATTTTCGTATTCAACTTCAATCCGACCCGTTCGTTTACCGACTACGGATTCCTTGTTCCGCGCGGCGAATATCGTGTCGTTCTGAATACAGACAGTAAAGCATTCGGAGGATTCGGATTTGCAGACGATTCCATTGCCCACTTTACATGTGCCGATCCGTTGTATGCAAAAGAAAAGAAAGAATGGCTTAAATTATATATACCTGCCCGTTCGGCAGTAGTGTTGAAACGCCAGAAATAACGTTTATGAATGAATATATCCATAAAAACTATAAGAAAGCCGCACGCATACAGACCGTCGTGTGCGGCTTTCTTTTTTCCATTTTCAGTTTTATCTATCTCTATGTGTTTCAAAGCGATGTCTTAGAAGCTCTTCATTTCTCGCTGGCACATGGTAAAACCCACTTTGCCCCCTTGCCAAGTGCCATCATCATTACCCTGATACTGGTCCTTCTCCGCTGGGGAGTAAACAGCCTGCTGGGACTGAAAGGAGAAGTTCGTGCTCTTGCTTATTTCCCTTCCTGTCTTATATTGGGAGTACTTACCAATGTAGGGAGAACCATTTACATGAGCGATTATCACACTCCGTGGGGATGGCTGCTGCCTGCCGTGCTACTGGTTTATTTCCTGCTGGCCTTTTGGCTGAGAAGAGTGTTCCGCGTACAACTGAATACAGAAAGCACTCCGACCGCACTGATGAACAGTAATCTTGTTATCTTGCTGCTGCTCATTTTCATGACCGTTCTGATAGGTAACAGCAATCGTACCTTTCATCGGGAGCTGAAGGCTGAACATTACTTACGCAACCACCAGTACAACGAAGTCCTGAAAGTGGGAAAAAACTCCGCCGAAGCGAGCCGCACACTGACCGTACTGCGTACCATCGCCATGTCGCATACAGGAACTTTGGGTGAAAAGCTTTTTGAATACCCGCAATACTATAAGACTGACGGATTGTTCTTTGCCAACGATTCGTCTACTGTTCTCCGCTATACCAACGACTCTATCTACTATCTGCTGGGAGTTCGTCCGTATAACGGCGAAGACCGTATGGAGTTTCTGCGCAACATCTGCTACAAAGGTACCGGAAAATCGACATCACTCGACTATTATCTCTCGGCCTTGCTGCTCGAAAAGCGACTGGATGCCTTTGCCCAGGCTATTGTAGATTTCTGTGAGCCCGACGAAGACTTCGCACGGTATTATAAGGAAGCGATGCTGATATATCGCGACCGGCATCCTGATTATCCCATTCAGGTAACAGACAGTGTCATGATCCAGCGCTATGCCGAATACAAGGTACGACGTAAAGACTTTACCTCCGCAATAGAGGAGCGCAACAAAATGCGTCGAGAATTTGGAGAAACATACTGGTGGTATTTCGATTATCAGCACTAAAAACACTATTTGCAATTGAAATGAATGCCACTTTTGTAGGCAATCAATGTCTTTTTTACTAATTTTGCAACTTCGAAAAAACGATATAAAAAATAATAACAACATAAATTATGGCAAAAGAATTAAAAGACCTCACCAAAAGAAGTGAGAACTATTCACAATGGTACAATGATTTGGTAGTAAAAGCCGACCTGGCTGAGCAGTCACCGGTACGTGGATGTATGGTTATCAAACCTTACGGATACGCTATCTGGGAGAAGATGCAGCGCATCTTGGACGATATGTTCAAGGCAACCGGACACGTAAACGCGTACTTCCCGTTGCTGATTCCGAAATCATACCTGAGCCGTGAAGCTGAACACGTAGAAGGCTTTGCCAAAGAATGTGCCGTAGTAACTCACTACCGTCTGAAAAATGCAGAAGACGGATCAGGAGTTATCGTCGACCCTGCCGCTAAGCTGGAAGAAGAACTGATTATCCGTCCGACTTCAGAAACTATTATCTGGAGTACTTATAAAAACTGGATCAACTCATACCGCGACCTGCCTATCTTGTGTAACCAGTGGGCTAACGTAGTACGTTGGGAAATGCGTACTCGTTTGTTCCTGCGTACTGCCGAATTCTTGTGGCAGGAGGGACACACTGCACACGCTACTCGCGAAGAAGCAGAAGCAGAAGCTCAGAAGATGCTGCACGTATATGGCGACTTCGCTGAAAAGTACATGGCAGTACCTGTCATCAAAGGTGTGAAATCGCCGAACGAACGTTTCGCCGGAGCCCTCGATACCTATACCATCGAAGGATTGATGCAGGACGGAAAGGCTTTGCAGTGCGGTACTTCTCACTTCTTGGGACAGAACTTTGCCAAGGCATTCAACGTACAGTTTGTCGACAAGAACAACAAGCTGGATTATGTATGGGCTACTTCATGGGGCGTTTCTACTCGTCTGATGGGTGCCCTGATCATGACTCACTCCGACGACAACGGTCTGGTTCTTCCTCCACATTTGGCTCCGATACAGGTTGTTATCGTTCCTATCTACAAGAACGACGAACAGCTGAAACAGATCGATGCCAAGGTAGAAGGTATCGCCGCCAAATTACGTGAAATGGGTATCTCGGTTAAATACGACAATGCCGACAACAAACGTCCGGGCTTCAAGTTTGCCGATTACGAACTGAAGGGTGTTCCTGTACGTCTGGTAATGGGAGGACGTGATTTGGAAAACAATACCATGGAAATCATGCGCCGCGATACGCTGGAAAAGGAAACCCGTTCTTGCGAAGGCATCGAAGAATATGTAAAGAATCTGCTTGAAGAAATACAGGCAAATATCTATCAGAAAGCATTGAAGTACCGCAACGAACATATCGTGAAGGTTGACACTTACGATGAATTCAAGGAACAGATTGAAAAAGGTGGATTCATCCTGGCTCACTGGGACGGAACAACTGAAACAGAAGAACGTATCAAGGAAGAAACAAAAGCTACCATCCGCTGTATTCCGTTCGAAGCAGACGAAGAAAGTCTTACTCCGGGCGTAGATATGGTAACAGGCAAACCTTCGGCTCGCCGTGTATTGTTTGCGCGTGCATATTAATATTGAGTAAATCGATCTTATCATAACTTGGAGCAACAGGTATCGTACTGCCCGGAAGGAAGTCGGTATTTGTTGCTCTTTTTTCGTCGTAATCATTCAAAGAAAAACTTATGGAAACGAACAAAACAACAGAACTTGTCATGCTGGGGACCGGCAATGCGGCGGTTACCCGATGCTATAATACCTGCTTTGCCCTGAGATGTCAGGATAAGACACTGCTGGTAGACGCGGGAGGAGGAAACGGAATACTGGTACAACTTGAAAAAGCAGGCATATCGTTGACCGACATTCATGCCATGTTCCTCACCCATGCGCATACCGATCATATACTGGGAGCGATATGGGTAGTGCGTGTCATTGCACAACTCATGCAGGCTGGAAAGTATGAAGATACCTTCCATGTATACGGACATGACAAGGCGATACAGGTACTCGACTGGATCTGTCGCATGACGCTGCCAGCCAAGATCGTGGCACGACTGGGAAAGGGTATCGAACTGCATACCGTAACCGACGGCATGGGTTTTGAAGCCGGAGGATTCAGCTTGCAGTGTTTCGACATAGCCTCAACAAAAGAAAAACAATATGGCTTCCGCACGACACTGCCCGACGGAAAGAAACTGGTATGTCTGGGCGATGAACCATACAACGAACTGAATCACGATTATGTGGCAGGAGCCGACTGGCTGCTGTGCGAGGCTTTCTGTCTGTACGACGACCGTGAGCGGTTCAAGCCTTACGAAAAGCATCACAGTACGGCTCTCGACGCCGGACGACTTGCTTCGTCGCTCGACGTAAAGAATCTGCTGCTGTATCATACCGAAGACAAGACACTGGCAACTCGTAAGGAACGGTATACCGCCGAAGCCCGACAAGAGTTTTCGGGAAATGTGTATGTGCCCGATGATCTGGAAAAGATCATTCTATAGCACTGAAGTCTTCCGCCTGCCGATTCCCGTTTTCCCATTTCTCACCGTTCGCCCTCTTTTGTCGGTAATGCTGGGGAGAAACGCCTGCCTTCGACTTGAAGAACTTGCCGAAAGCCGACTGGTCTGAGAAATTCAGCTCTTCCGCAATCTGCTGAGCAGTATAATCGGTACGGACAAGCAGGCGGCAGGCTTCTGCATAAAGCATGCCGGTCAGAAAATAGGCCACCGTCTTTCCCGTCTGCCGACGTATGACGCGCGACAGATAAGTCGTGGAAACCGACAACTGACCGGCATAGTAATTGATATAATGTTCCTGCTTATAGTGAGCCACGACCAGCGAGATAAAGTCATGAAACAAAGTTTCGGTACGTCCCAGCGACTGAGGCAGGGCAGAGACACGCTCTTCTATCACCTCGAGCACCAACAGCATGCAAGCGTGCATCAGACATTGAATAATCTCCTTTTGATAAACGTTGCAGTCGACAATGGACAGACGGATTTGCTCCATACATTTTCGCAAGGCCTCCTGCATTTTTCGTTCCAGTCGAACTATCGGAGTATCGGTCCGGCAAAAGTAATAAGAATACGTCTGGTAAGCAGGATTCGATGAGAGCATGTGCTCGAATAAACTTCGCTCACACATCAGGTTCCTGCTTTTAAAATCATCGCTACTGTTTACAAGGGAAACCAGCATACTGGGAGAAAACAGCAATAAGTCGCCACCCTGCACAGTATACTCCTTGTAATTGAGTACATAACGTGCCGTTCCTTCCTCCACCAGAATAAACGAAAACATATCTGCAAGCACCGGCGGCACCTTGCTGATATTCTTCATGCTGCTGTCCATACTAAAACAAGCAATACTTTCGTTCCACACCTCCGTAATCTGGTGAAACATCATCAGTTCCGGTAATCGGATGATTCTTTCTTCCATAACCAATATATCTTCTTATTTTTCCTGTAAAATTACATTTTGTTTCGTATTTAACCAGTTGCGTTTCCAGATTTAACATGCCATTCCGACGGAAAGTACGGAACTTTGCCATAAAGAAAACAGTATAAACTTTATACGACAATGAAAAGAACAAATCTGATTGGAGCCATGCTTTTTGCAATGCTAACTCCACAACTCTTGCCAGCCCAGCAGCAAATCACTTTACACGATGCCGATGGAAAGGCTTTCGATGTATTGCTGCGGAAGGCTCTGCCCGTAGATGCCCCGCGTGTCCGCTATCCGGGGTTCAAACAAGAAACACTTATCCTGAAGGCAGGAAGCATACGCCGTGAAGGAACGATGCCTTTGCCCTGCGATATTCTGTTGGAACGGGATGTACCAGTCAAAATGCGCGACGGAGTCACTATCTATGCCGATGTATTCCGTCCGGTAAATGGAGAAAGCTGTCCAGCCATCCTTGCCTGGAGCCCCTACGGAAAAGAGGTAGGAGGGCAGATGCTCGACGATGTTCCGATGCGTTCGAGCGTAGCAAAGAATGCCACTTCGGGACTGGAGAAGTTCGAGGGTCCGGATCCGGCTTACTGGGTAGCCCACGGCTATGCGGTAGTCAATCCCGACAAGAGTGGTGCATACATGTCCGAAGGCAACTTGCTTTACTGGGGACATGAAGATGCTCTCGACGGCTGCGACATGATTGAATGGATCGCATCGCAGAAGTGGTGCAACGGAAAAGTCGGCATGTCCGGCAATTCTTGGCTCACCGTTTCGCAGTGGTTCATTGCAGCCGAACGCCCGAAGCATCTGGCTGCCATCGCTCCTTGGGAAGGATTCAGTGACCACTATCGCGAATCAAGTCACCGAGGAGGTATTCCGATGCCGGAATTTCCGGAGATGATAGCCGAAACCTTCTCTTCCGCCCACGGAATGCTCGAAGACCAGCCGCGCATGATCGTAGAACATCCGTTCATGTGCGATTACTGGAGAGATAAAGCTGCCCGTCTGGAAAACATCACCATTCCGGCATACGTAGTGGCCAGCTATACCAATTCGGTTCACACCCACGGAACCTTTGCAGGTTACCGCCGTATCTCCTCGAAAGAGAAATGGCTGCGCGTACACGACACCAACGAGTGGTTCGATTACTACACACCGGAAAACGTGGAAGACCTGCGCCGTTTCTTCGATCATTACTTAAAAAACATTGACAACGGATGGGAGAAAACTCCTAAAGTTCGCTTATCTGTCTTAAATCCGGGTGGTAAAAATATCGTAAATCGTCCCGAGAATGAATTCCCATTGGCGCGCACAAAGTACACCAAGCTTTACCTTTCGGCTGCCGACTCTTCACTGACTGTCGGTTTATCGCCGAAAGAAGCCATCAGCACCTATCAGTCGGAAAGCCAACAGTCGGGTGTGACTTACCGCTACCGGATGGAGAAACCGACCGAAATAACCGGTTACATGAAACTGCATCTGTGGGTATCGGCACCCGATCACGATGACATGGATCTTGCCATACGAGTAGAGAAACTCTCGAAAGACGGCAAACCCTTCCTCGATCCGACCGGCGCACCTGTTGCCGCCACAGGCTATATGCGCGCCTCCATGCGCCAGCTCGACTCTCTGCGTACTACGGAAGCAGAACCCTATTATACTTATACCACAGAACAGAAGCTGAAACCCGGTGAAATTGTTCCGCTGGAAATTGAAATCTGGCCGATGGGCATGATGTTCGGCAAGGACGAAATCCTCCAGCTTACCGTAGAAGCCTATCACCCGGCAAAAGCCTCCATACCTTTCGGTTCTGCCAAGATCAGCGTGCCGGAAGAGGGATATACCTACCAGCCAGGTACTCAGGTAGAACAGATTACACTGGGAGGCAACGAAACCCAATGTGCCGATCCGGCAGAAGTGGTAACATCGCCAGCTACTCACAACGTCGGAAGACACTGCATCTATACAGGCGGACGCTACGACAGTTACCTGTATGTACCGGTCATACCGGAAAAATAGATCACGCAAGTCCTATCATATTCTATTTTTCTTGCCGGGAGACCTCATCGTTTTCCGGCAAGTTCGTATAAAAACCTCTGCATCTTTTTTTATTTTTTGTACAAAAAACAAAAAAGTTTGTACAAAAACATCAGGCAATATCCCGACATCTTCTCATCCGCATGCCTGCCTTACAACGAGATGCTGCTCCGAAACGAAAATCCTTTTCCTGTACCTTAAAAACGATAAAAAGTAAAACATTTGTAGTGCAAGTATCACAGAAAATTCGTATCTTTGCACGAAAATTTTCGCGAAACATGAAAATTAAGGAAGTAGTAGATGCCCTTGAGATGTTCGCGCCTCTGCCTTTGCAAGACGGATTTGACAACGCCGGACTGCAAATCGGATTGACAGACGCGGAAGCTACAGGGGCTTTGTTGTGTCTGGACGTAACCGAAGCGGTGGTGGACGAAGCCATTTCGCTGGGTTACAACCTGATCGTATCACATCATCCCCTAATCTTTAAGGGATATAAGTCGATAACCGGAAAGGATTATGTAGAACGTTGCATCATGAAGGCTATCAAACACGATATCGTGATCTTCTCGATGCATACCAATCTGGATAACGCTCCTCAGGGAGTGAACTATAAAATAGCCGAGAAAATCGGTTTGCAGAACGTGCAGATACTGGAACCCAAGGACAATGCCTTGCTGAAACTGGTGACGTTTGTCCCCGTAAAGCAGGCAGAAGAAGTCCGCCAGGCACTGTTCAAAGCCGGCTGTGGCTGCATAGGCAACTACGACTCGTGCAGCTATAATCTGGAAGGGAAGGGAACTTTCCGTGCAGGCGAGGGTACACATCCATTCTGCGGCAAACAGGGAGAACTGCACGAAGAAGCAGAGGTACGCATCGAAACCATTCTTCCGGCCTTCCGGAAAGGAGCTGTGGTGCGTGCGTTGCTGGCTGCCCATCCGTACGAAGAACCCGCATACGATCTGTATCCGTTGCAGAATGCTTGGACGCAGGCTGGTTCGGGCGTAGTGGGAGAACTCCCCACACCGGAAGCTGAAACCGATTTTCTGCTGCGCATCAAGCAGACGTTCGAGGTAGGCTGCGTGAAACATTCGCATACCAGCGGTCGGATGATACGGAAAGTCGCACTTTGCGGAGGAGCAGGTGCTTTTCTGCTACCCAAGGCTGTGGCGTGCGGCGCCGACGTATTTATTACCGGCGAAGTGAAATACCACGACTATTTCAGTTACGAGAACGACATCCTCGTGGCAGAGATAGGACATTATGAAAGCGAACAATACACAAAAGAAATATTTTATTCAATCATACGGGAAATGTTTCCGTCACTCAACGTCAGCATGACGAGTGTCAATACAAATCCCATCAAATATTTGTAATAACTATGGCTAAAGAAGCAAAAAAAGATCCCAGCGAACTGAGTGTTGAAGAAAAGCTGAAAGCACTGTATCAGTTGCAGACAATGCTGTCTGAAATCGATAAGATCAAGACCCTGAGAGGAGAGTTGCCGCTCGAAGTACAGGACCTTGAAGACGAAGTGACAGGTTTGACTACACGTATCGAAAAAATCAAGACTGAAATCGAAGAACTGAAGTCGAACATTGCCAGCAAGAAGATTGAAATCGAAACGGCTAAGGCTTCTGTAGAAAAGTATAAAGCTCAGCAGGACAACGTACGCAACAACCGTGAATACGATGTATTGACGAAGGAAATCGAATTCCAGAGCCTGGAAATTGAATTGTGCGAAAAGCGTATCAAAGAATACACTGCTTCAATCAAGGCTAAAGAAGAGGAAATCGAAAAGAGCAACACTGCTTTGGAAGAAAGAAAGAAGGATCTGGAAATTAAGAAGAACGAACTGGAAGAAATCATTTCTGAAACCAAGCAGGAAGAAGAAAAGCTGAGAGAAAAGGCCAAAAACTTGGAAACAACTATCGAGCCGCGTCTGCTTCAGGCTTTCAAACGTATCCGTAAGAACTCTCGTAACGGACTGGGTATTACCTACGTTCAGCGTGATGCTTGTGGTGGTTGCTTCAACAAGATTCCGCCTCAGAAGCAGTTGGACATCCGTATGCGCAAGAAAATCATCGTATGCGAATACTGCGGCCGTATCATGATCGACCCGGAACTGGCTGGTGTTGTTCCTGAAAGACATCTGGATACAAAAGTGAAATAATATCGGTCTGTCGACTGATTGAGAATATTTAATCCGGCTTCCTTCTGCAATCATGCAGAAAGGAGCCGGATTTTTTGTATCTCTTTTCAAGACAGGTGTTCTGCTATTTCTGAATATTTATAGTAATATTTTCATACAATTTACTAACTGAATTTTTAAAAGTAAACTACATGTATATCAATATATAATTAAATTACACACCCTTAATGTAGTGATAATATTTATGTACAATAAAATATTCAGATAATATTATAACGTTTAGGAAATACTTACAGAGAAGCGTAATCCGGAATCTCAGGCAGGAACACGTACGTATTGGTAGTGTAATCTATCCGACAGCAGTAATGGTTGATACCATTGGTCACTACCAGATATTCCACCCGCAGCACCATGTTGTAACGCGTTATCTGATCGAATACAGCTTGAGTAATGACTACATCAGGTGCCTTGTATTCCACAATCATGCGGGCCGTCAAATCACGATTATACAGCACGGTATCGCAACGCTTTTTGGTACCGTTCAGGTTAATCTGTATCTCGTTTGCCAATAGGCCCGACGGATAGCCCTTATGAACTAGCAGGTAATTGGTAAAATGCTGCCGGACCCATTCTTCAGGCGTCAAGGCTACGTATTTCTTACGCAGCACGTCGAAAATATACTTTTTACCTTCTTTATTAGAGATTTTAAACGAGTAAGGTGGTAAGTTTAATGCCAACATTTCGTAAATTTGCAATAATAGACAATATTGTTTTTCATACAAAAATACGAAAATATCATGAAAACTAAAGCTGAAATCGTAGCAAACTGGTTGCCGCGATACACAAAAAGAAAACTAGAGGACTTCGGAGAATATATTTTGTTGACGAACTTCAATAAGTATGTAGAGATATTTGCAGATCGGTTCAATGTACCTATTTTAGGCCGCGACGCAAACATGATTTCCGCAAACGCGGAAGGCATCACCATCATCAACTTTGGAATGGGTAGTCCGAATGCTGCCATCATCATGGACTTGCTGAGTGCCATTCATCCTAAGGCATGCCTTTTCTTAGGCAAATGCGGGGGAATAGACAAGAAGAATCAGATAGGCGACCTGATCCTTCCGATTGCCGCCATACGCGGGGAAGGAACATCAAACGACTATTATCCGCCCGAGGTTCCTGCCTTGCCTGCATTTATGCTTCAGCGTGCCGTTTCGTCTGCCATCCGCGACCATTCGCGCGACTACTGGACTGGTACGGTTTATACAACCAACCGCCGTATCTGGGAGCACGACGAGCATTTCAAACAGTATCTGTTGAAGACGCGTGCCATGGCGGTGGACATGGAAACGGCAACCTTGTTCACAACCGGATTTGCCAACCATATTCCGACCGGTGCCTTGCTGCTGGTTTCCGATCAGCCAATGATACCGGAAGGAGTGAAAACAGAGAAAAGCGATACACTCGTCACACAGCAATTCGTCAACGAGCATGTGGAAATCGGTATCGATGCCCTGCGCATGATTATCGATGAAAAGAAGACTGTAAAGCATCTGAAATTTGACTGGTAATTTTACTATCATGGCAAAAGAAGTAACCTACGAAGAGATAGTCAGAAACGTCAAGAATAAGGTCTATTCTCCCATCTATTTCCTGATGGGAGAAGAAGACTATTATATCGATCGCATCTCCGATTACATCATGGGCAGTGTATTGACCGATACCGAAAAGGAGTTTAACCAGACGGTTCTGTACGGCGCAGACACGGATATCGCTACCGTCATCAACGGTGCAAAACGCTATCCGATGATGTCCAAATATCAAGTGCTGGTGGTAAAGGAAGCGCAGAATCTGAAGAACCTGGATGAGCTGGTCTACTACCTGCAAAAGCCCATGCCGTCTACTATTCTGGTCATCTGTTACAAACATGGAGCACTCGACCGAAGAAAAAAACTTACAGCAGAAATCGAAAAGGCAGGCGTACTGTTCGAATCGAAAAAGCTGAAAGATGCACAGCTCCCCGGATTCATCTCCTCGTATCTGAAACGTAAGCAGGTAGAAATCGAACCGAAAGCAGCAGAGATGATGGCCGAATTTGTCGGCACCGACTTGAACCGAATGGCGGGCGAATTGGAAAAATTAATTATCACCTTACCTTCGGGACAAAAACGTATCACTCCGGAACAGATCGAGCGGAACATCGGAATCAGTAAAGACTATAACAACTTCGAATTGCGAAACGCGCTAATCGCAAAAGATATTCTGAAAGCAAATCAGATAGTAAATTATTTTGAAGAAAATCCGAAAAGCAATCCGCTCCAAGTCACCTTGGCCGTACTCTTCAATTTCTATGCAAACCTGATGCTGGCGTACTATGCACCCGAAAAAACGGAGCAGGGAATCGCTGCACAACTGGGTCTGCGTTCTGCCTGGCAAGCCAAAGACTACATGCTTGCCATGAGAAGATATACGGGCGTAAAAGTAATGCAGATCATTGGAGCCATCCGTATGTGTGATGCCAAGTCGAAAGGAATAGGAAACGCATCGACACCAGACGGAGAATTACTAAGAGAACTCATCTTTATGATTCTTCACTAACATTGATTTTGTTCACGGGGAAGACTCGGTTTTGCACGTTGTTGTTATTAAACGTACAAAACCGAGTCTTTTTTTATACCGCTGTGAGATTTTAAAATTTGAAAGCAAACGAATCATCGGCCGCAAATTTTAAAATCTGAGAGTATGAGAATTTCAGGCAGATTGGAAGAGAAAAATGGAAAATGTAAAGTTCTTCCAAAAGTTATCGTAATGACGGCAATTAATATGATGCATATTTTCTGGCAAAATAGGTGTTAATCTCCGAACGTTCTCTTTACGGATGTATAGGAGAAACGAGACATCAAACAATCTTCTTGCAACTAACAATTAGACATTGTTTACAAATGTTGGACTATATTTATAAACAAATGTATTAGTTACATTTGTAAACCTTGTAAAAAAGTACATTAATATAGAAAAATAGAGGGCTAAATCCCTGAATAGGAGAGGGGAGAGCCATTTGTTTTGTATACAAATCTATATGTAAACGGTAGTTTATTCATTTAAGATCTATAAGATAGAATAGGCTAATAACCAACATATTTCAATAAAATTTATAAGAAAAGCTTTAACAAATTTACATTTGTTCCCATAAATTCTCTATCAAGACGCGTAACAATTGTATTTTAAGATAATAATACATTATTAATCAGGTAAATATAATAATATGTTAAAGTGAAAGCTTTATTATAAATTACTCAATTTACATTCGTAAACCTCTAAAGTAAGGTTCATTATTTATATTTGTAAAATCCAATTGCTTCTAACTTTTATACATGTAAATTTGCAAAAGAAAACATAAAACATTACCTTTGTAAATAGATAAATAACCTATTCCATTTGTTAATGAAGGACCGTATTATACAAATCATGCAGAAAGAAGGCTTGAGTAACGCTGAATTTGCTGAGAAGATTGGAATTTCAACTTCTTCACTTTCTCACATATTCAACGGCAGAAACAAACCGAGCCTTGACGTAGTTATGCGTATCCATAAAGCTTGTCCTTATGTCAACCTTGAATGGCTGCTGTATGGAGAAGGCGAAATGGAAGACGGAACAACACCCGATGCTGCAATATCTCAGCCGGCACAAAGCCATGAGAGTGCAGAAAAATCGACCGGAAGTCCGATTCTTTTCGATTTTCGCAAGGAAAATGCGTCAGAAACGCCTGTATATACGCCTAAAGAAACTGTACGTGAGGAAATTAGATACATAGAAAAACCTCATCCGAAAATTACCGAAATAAGAATTTTCTTCGACAACGGCACGTATCAGGTATTTAAGCCTGAAAAAATGTAAAGCGGAGTTATTCTAAGGAGATGCAGATAGTCTTCATGGGAATCCGCATCAAGAACTTATCCTTATATTATATTTTTAAAGAAATATGTAAATACAAAAAAATGCCTGGATGTTTTTCAATGAAACGTATCTAGGCATTTTTTTGTTACATACTGGGACTTTCCCTCAGGCAAAGAGGAAGATACTAGGTAAATTCGTTATCTTTGCATTACGAAACGAATTTACTCTAGTTTTATGAAGAAATACATATTAGATTTGACAGTAACAGAGAACATCCGTTTGCACACAAACTATGTTCTGATTAAACTGACTCAGTCAGCCCCGTTGCCGGAGATGCTTCCGGGGCAGTTCGCCGAAATCCGCATAGACGGTTCAAATACGACATTCCTACGGCGCCCTATTTCCATTAATTATGTTGACAGAAAGACCAACGAGGTGTGGTTCCTCGTACAGTTGGTAGGCGACGGTACACGCAAGCTGGCAACTGTAAAAGAAGGTGACACAGTAAATGTGGTACTGCCTTTGGGTAATGGTTTCTCGCTGCCGGAAACACCCGACAAGAAAGTGCTTCTGGTTGGCGGTGGTGTGGGTACAGCTCCGATGCTTTATTTGGGCGAAGCATTACTGAAAATGGGATGCAAGCCGACTTTCCTGCTGGGTGCACGTTCCAAGAATGATCTGCTGCAACTGGAACAATTCGAGCAGTTTGGCGATGTGTACACTACTACCGAAGATGGAAGCATGGGCGAAAAAGGTTATGTAACCATGCACAGTGTATTGAAAGACCATAAGTTCGACATGATTTACACTTGTGGTCCCAAGCCGATGATGGTAGCTGTTGCCAAATACGCTAAAGCAAACGGCATCGAGTGTGAAGTATCGCTGGAAAATACGATGGCATGCGGTGTCGGAGCCTGTCTGTGCTGCGTAGAAAAGACCGATGAAGGTCATGTGTGTGTTTGTAAAGAAGGTCCTGTATTTAATATAAAGAAACTATTATGGCAGATTTAAGTGTAAACATCGGTAAATTAGAAATGTCGAATCCGGTGATGACTGCATCGGGTACATTTGGATATGGACTGGAATTTCAGGACTTTGTAGACCTGGAAAAGATTGGTGGTATCATTGTAAAGGGTACCACTCTGCATCATCGCGAGGGTAATCCGTATCCGCGTATGGCAGAAACTCCTATGGGTATGCTGAATGCTGTAGGATTGCAGAACAAGGGTGTACATTACTTTGTAGACCATATCTATCCACAGATTAAAGACATCCGTACAAATATGATTGTAAACGTTTCGGGCTCACAAGTGGAAGACTATGCCGAAACGGCAAGCATCATCAACGAACTGGAAAATATTCCGGCCATCGAACTGAACATTTCCTGTCCAAACGTAAAACAAGGTGGTATGGCCTTCGGCGTTTCAGCACATGGAGCTGCCGAGGTGGTAAGTGCCGTACGTAAGGTATACCATAAGACACTGATCGTAAAACTCTCGCCGAACGTAACCGACATCACCGAAATTGCACGGGCTGCCGAAGGCGCTGGAGCCGACAGTGTATCGCTCATCAATACCTTGTTGGGAATGGCTATCGATGCTGAAAAGCGCAAGCCTATCCTGTCTACCGTAACCGGCGGTATGAGCGGTGCAGCCGTAAAACCGATTGCCTTGAGAATGGTTTGGCAGGTAGCCAAAGCCGTAAAGATTCCAGTAATAGGACTGGGTGGTATCATGAACTGGAAGGATGCCGTTGAGTTCCTGTTGGCAGGTGCTACTGCCATCCAGATAGGAACCGCCAACTTCATCGACCCGGCTATCACAGTGAAGGTCGCTGATGGTATCAACGACTATCTGGATCGTCATGGCTATTCATCTGTACGCGACATTATAGGAGCGCTGGAAATTTAAAATATTTTAACAGAAAGATTCTATAGAATCCCATAGTCAATCAAGAAGAGGTGCATATATCAGAAAGGATGATCTATGTACCTCTTCTTTATTTATACAGAAATGCGAATTATTGCTCCATTCTCTTTTTCGCTTAAATTGTAAAATATTTTCCTCGCTGACAAATTTAGTTGTAAATAGTCTGTAGCGATCATTAGCTCATATCAAGAGGGAACAGATACATGCCTATAGCTCACCTGACAATTCAGACCCTTATTCCATCTACTCATTACAATCATTAAAATCATATAGTAGAATCCGTGTCTTATAAAGGATCTCTCAGCAATAAAAAATCTTTAACTCATATTTTTAACCTGCAAACGATTCCCAACCAATAATAAAACTTTGGGCTCTCCTGAATACTCCTTTAATCCATCTCTTCGAACAAAAGTTTAAAAGCAACTGAAAACGTAAACCTCTCACATCTGTTCTTTCCATGTCATCCAACCGGTTCCTGTTTCATCATCAGCCTGATACTATGGGATACACTTCTTCATCCATATCTCATCCCATATCGAATCTACGCCATACAATTCATAATGATGCATACGTTCCCAGTTCATCGTATAGAGTCCTCTTCGACAAGAGCCATATAGATTCGTTTCGTTCGTATACAAGCTATTGAAGTAATCCTTTATAAGGCATTTCATTTGTCAGCAATTTTATACATAAATTTCTATATCTGTTGCAGGAAAAATAAACATTGTTTATCTTCTCTGAAAGCTGCTTAATCATCTCATAGCCCAACGATATATTAGAATTTTAGAAGAAGATTTCTAAGCTGAGTATACCCCTAAATAAATCGCATTTCTCTATTTGTAATCAGGCAAGTTTTGGATAAAAAAAAGCCGGACTGTTCCGAACCGCTATATTTCTCATGCTTTCAAACAACTCATTATTTCATTTGCAAAGAGAACATTTCTTTCTGAAAAGGCCGAATAAAAAGGCCATAATCTCACCACACAAACATACCTCAAAAGAGAAGTCATACCGCGACTGAGTTCCCATAAGCACAGGCAAAGGTAATTCGTGTTCTTCTCGTACAAGCAAGGCCAAGCCCTTCGGGTTCATGGAAAAAATCATCCTCGCCCCGGAGGGCTTGCAGTATTTTCCCGAAGCCTTGCATGTTCGGAACACGACCTTTTTAAGCCTGTAGTTATGGGAACTCCGGCCCCTGTAAGCCGGACTAACAAAAAATCAAATGTCATGTTACAGAAAGCGAAGAAGAAGAAGTACATGGTGGAAACACTCAAGCCATTGAATGTACTGTACGATCACGAACTCTGGCTGACACTGCAGGACGTGGATCTTTCTTTTTCCTTAACGTTTTTCTTAAAAGAAATATATACTTTTGTATCAAAAGGGACAAGTATGAGAAATATACTATATATCATTATATTAGCAGTGGCGTTATGTGCATGTAACAATTCCACACAAAAAGAGAGGATTTTGGATACGGCAGAATCAATGGCCGTTGAGCATCCCGATTCTGCCCAAACAATACTGGAAACATTATATCCATATTCAAAATTGACCCAGCAACAAAGAGCACGATGCGGAATATTGCTCACTACGGTAAAACTTCAACAAAGCAAAGCCTTTGCCTCTGATAGCCTTTTGAACAACAGTGTATCCTATTTCAAGCAAAATAGTGACAGTATAGAGCTATTCAAAGCCTATCAACTCAAAGCCTATCAGTCTATGTGGCGTGGACAACAGGATTCAATGTTCTATTATTTTCAGCAATCAATCAACATGATAGGTGAGGAAAATAAGACCCAGCTATATTCTTTGAATATGAAACTGGCAAATATTTATTGTGAACCGTCTGCTGAAAAAGATTACAATAAAGCAATACTATATGCAAGGAAAGCATTAACTTATGCGGAGACAGAACAACAAAAGGCTTATGCTCTGCACCAAATTGGAACTTGCTATGGCTTCATCAATAAAAATGACTCCGCATTGGTTTATATCGCCCGTGCCATTGATTTTTCACAACAAAATAAAGGAGAATCTAATTATACCACCTATGTGCTGAATTATGCAAATACGCCAGGCGTAAATTACGAAAAAGCCAAAAGCTATTTAACGGAATTACCTGAAAACAGTTTGGGAAGGTTAATTACTTTAGGTTTTCTCAATCTAAACAACAGGCATACAGGCATTGCAAAATATTTTTGCGACAAAGCTGATTCGTTATATAGCAGTGCTCCTGATAAGTATTCAATCAATACATACAACAGTCTTAGAATACTCCATGCATGTGTAAAATACACCTTGGGTGAAGAAGTTTCTGCAAGTGAAGGGATTTCAAGGAACGATTCAATTTCACAAGTCATTTCAAGAAAGGAAGCTCTGAATAGTGAGATTTCAAGCAACAACTTACTATTGCAGAAACACATTCATGAATCTCAACTAAGAACCCAAAGAAAGATTGTTATCATATTGTCAATCGTATTCTTTGGTATAATATTGTTCTTCCTATACGACAGAAATAACAAGAAACGATATATCAAAATAAGAAAAGAACTGGACCAGATTCGTGTCAATCAGATAGAATTACAATCTATCGATGCTGAAAATGACCAAAATTCTGAATTGACTAAGATTTGGAAGAAAAGAGCTGATATTTGCAGAGACAATTTCATTCGGAATGGATGGATGAAGAAACTTCAAATATTGGAAGGGAATGACAAGCATTCCAATGGTTCTTTTCTTCCGCCTGCAGAAAGGGACAAACTCAGGAAACAGTTATTCGAAGAATTCACAGACATGATAATCGATATAAAAGCGGCAGGCAATGGAGTCAATCTGGATGATCTGACACTCTGTCTCTTTTGTCTTCTGAAAATAAATAATACAACGATTTCCAAGTGCATGGGGGCTTCGGAAAATGCTATCAGAACCCGAAAAAGCAGACTTAAAGAAAAACTTGACCCTCAGATGTATCAATTTATATTCGGTAGATAATTGGCTGATATACATTGTAATATACAAACATTGAAACAAATGTGAAACACTGAAACGCACATTGCAACAAATCTGCAATGCATAGTCCTAAAGCCCCTATAACTAAAATCATACTTTTGCATTGAGTCATAAAAATGCAAGCAAGTATGAAAAGAAATCTTTTATTTATTTTTGTTTTAATGATTGTGCCATTTACAGTCAAGGCGCAAATCAAAGGTGTGGTATGTGACGAGAACCAGAACCCCGTAGAGTTTGCAAATGTTATTTTGATGGGTGCTGATTCCGTATATATCGCAGGAGCAGTAACAGACGCAAGTGGTAAATTTGATTTTTTTACCGATTATGCAAAAGCAAAGTTTCTACAAATTTCCGCTCTCGGATACAAGACAATTATAAAAACACTGGATGAGAAAAACGATATTGGAACACTCGTACTTGTTTCAGACAATATCCTGCTGGACGAAGTTACGGTAACGGCACAACGACCTTCTCAACATTTGACAAAAGGTGGCATAATCACAACTGTAAATGGGTCTGTTTTGAGCCTGCTCGGGAATGCAATGGATGTGATTGGACAACTTCCAGGCGTTATGCGTGAAGATGACAAATTTACTGTTTTTGGCAAAGGGACACCAATCATATATGTGAATGGGAGAAAACTGACGGACAACAGCGAATTATATAGAATGTCATCAAAAGATATTGCAAGTGTGGAAGTAATCAGTAATCCCGGTGCAAAATATGGTGCAGAAGTAAGATCAGTGTTATTAGTTCGCACAATCAAGAAACAAGGAGACGGATTAAGCGGCTCAATACAAGCTGTCGTCCGGGCTGCTCACTCTTGGTCTAATTCGGACAACCTTTCACTCAATTTCAGGAAGAATAATCTTGACATATTCGGGGCCTTTGCTTTTGACCATTCAAGACGATATCAACAGCAGAAAAATGTCACCATAATAAATACTGGGCATAATCTGTATGATCTGAATTCTGACATTATCATATTGCCTGTCAGCACAACTTATAATGCCAATTTAGGTCTCAACTGGCAAATTAACCCTAAGAATGTATTGGGAGTAAAATATGAATTTCGAGGTACACCTTACAATCATTCAGACTGGACCACAAATGAAACAATCGAATTAAATGGTATCCTTGATGATAAAATAGATTACTATACATACTGGAAAAGAAAGAATATGCCGACAAACATATTGAATATGTATTATATAGGCGAATATGGAGATTGGACGCTTACTGTAAATAACGACTATTATTCAAGTCGCAATAAAGCTGAACAGGAAATAGATGAAATCAGTTTATCGGAAGGAGAATCGACAATAAGCAGCCTGAATCACATCAACAGTTCAATGTTTGCCTCCAAATCCGTCCTGGAATACGACTTTGGTAAAAATACACTTGAGGCCGGTTATGAGTACACCTATACAAATAGAACTGACCGATATAATAACTATAACGATTTTTTGCCGGATGCAGATGACAATATCAAGGAACATAATATTGCGGGGTTCATAAGTACCACTTTCCCCATAGGAGTCTATGAACTTTCAGGGGGATTAAGGTATGAGCATACTATATCCGATTACTATGAGAATGGGCTCTTAATATCAGAGCAAAGCCGAAAATATGATCGTTTGTTTCCCAATATAGACTTTACGTTCCCTATTAAAAAAGCTAAGTTTACTCTATCATATACTGCCAAGACAAAACGGCCGCTGTATAGTCAATTGAGCAGCAATATACAATATGACGACCGCTTTACCTATGAGACAGGAAATCCTCTATTGAAACCGGAAATGAATCACGATGTTTCTTTGGCTGGTATTTACAAATGGGTTTTCTTTTCAGCAAGCTATCAATATGTAAAAGATGCTATAGTCGGGATTGTTGAAGCATATAAGGAAGGAGAACCTGTAAATCTGATGACTTATATGAATTATGATCATATCTCAAACTATACAGCGATGGTATCTCTATCCCCTAAAATATCAATCTGGTCACCTCGTCTCCAATTTAATCTGATGGGACAAAACCTTAAAATACCATTTATGGGGACAGAACTGCGAATGAACAATCCATTGTTGTTTATCAATTTCTACAACAGCATATCTGTCGGAAAAGGTTTTACCATTACAGGTGATATGTTATATCATACATCGGGAGATATGGATGTGGTTACACTAAAACCGTCATGGCAAATAAATCTGGGTGTAGCCAAGACAATTGGTAACTGTTTTTTCCAGCTTAGTGCAACGGATATATTCAAAACAGCCCGTAATTCAATGATAACCTATGGAACTCAAATGAAACTTGACAAATGGAACTATAGTGATTCACAGGCTGTTCGGTTTACCATACGTTATGCATTTAACTCTACGATGAGCAAATATAAAGGAAGGGGTGCCGGTCAAAGCGAAAAGAATCGTTTATAAGATTCAGATTAAGAGAATTCAAAGAGTAGCAGATATTCCACCTTCCTCCTTCGTTCGATATTTGGAACTACTTTGCCTTTATAATATCGGAAAGAAACATACTCCTTATAGATATTCCGATCTCCGACCTCCAGCTTCTTGACAAGAGTACTCTTGGGTATTTTCTTGCTGCCTAAAAGCCTGTATGGACCGACATTATAGGCAAGCGTGACCAGCAGCAGTTATCCAAACCCCAGCATTATCCTAAAAATATAGTTT
>FR887739.1 GCA_000432735.1 Bacteroides sp. CAG:443 | reverse complement strand
AAAAAGGCCATCTCAAATTATATTTCAATTTGAGACAGCCTCCCTTTTATTATAGTCTATGCAAGCTATCGCAGGAATTGTACATATTTTATTCTTGGCTGGCTCCACATAATTTACATTTTTTATACTTAGAGAATATTTAACGTATAATTTTGGGGAATCACTTCATATTGGTACAATCTTTTTTAATATTTATTTTTAATAGCCACTTAGAGTAGTTATCTAAAACATCTTGAGGCCAATAGCCATACCAATCATATCCAGTTCGTCGTTCAGCATCCACATCTGCCAGTTTCCAAACCTTTTCCCCCGACCTCCTCACCATAAAAGGCTTATTATCAGACAATTCATAATATCGGCTCCATATAGGTTTTGCACTAGAATCTTTAACAACGACATTATCATAAGGATATTCCTGATTAATTATTTTATCTTTGTCTAATGCTATTTGTTGAATCCGAATCCCCTTTATTGCTGATTTTTTAAACCACTTTACAGCATCGTGTACTGCCTGAATCACCTCTTCGCTCGGATTATCAATCCCCATAAGTAATAAAACAATATTTGAACTTTCCCAAGCTGTTAACCCTGGTAACTCAAATGAACGGGCCTTAACAGGTTCTAAAGTGACATTATCATACTGTTGAGCCCAAACGGTTTTAACTCCATTTTGTACATATTGCGTTTTCAATATCAAATCTATTCCCCTACTATAAGCCACTTTTATACGATCTAAATATGTTTTACTAAGCCATAAAAAACTATTATCGCCCTGAAGGATATTTCTACATAATTCTAAGGCTCCCGTTGTCACATCGTCATTAAATGTAATAGCATCAACATCCCAGCCTCTCCAACCTCCATTTGTTTTTTGTGTACGAAGCAAATAATCCAAACCTTTTTCTACTGCAAAACGATATTTATCTTCATTCGTTAAAACATAAGTATCTGCTAGATATTCTATCTGAGAAAATGTATTTCTATTATCCAAGGTACTTTGTTTCTCAAAATTACTCAATGTTGATTTCACGGAATCTACATTTAATGCTCCTAACCAATCAACATTTTTTAACCAACCACCATCTGAATTCTGATAGGCTATCAAATTATCCGCAATATTTTTATAATCTGTATCAGCATATCTCATATAAGTACGATTTGGATGCAACAGATTCCAATGATGAATGCCATCTTGCAACATAGTTATTGATGGAACTTGCTGAGCCCATCCTAATACTGGAAAGCACGACAAAAATAAGTACTTTTTTAAAACTCTATTCATAATCATTTAAAAACCTGGATTTTGTTCTACACTCTCTTTATTTCTATTAATAGCATCCAAAGGAATAGGACGTAATATTTTATAATTTCCATCTGTCCCTAAGAAATCACTAACCTGTATATTATCATGATTATAAGCATAACATGCTTCCCCTTCATATACACCATTAGCAACATACTTAATTAATCGACCAGTACGTTTCAAATCCATCCAACGATGATATTCTCCAGCTAATTCACGTGCCCTTTCATCTAATATAAAATCAATGCCATCTTCCCCAATCAATTCTTGTTGACTAACAGATAAATCATAACCAGGCTTTGTTGCACGTTTCCTTAATAAATCAATTTTCTCTTTTGCCTTATCAGGTTGATTCATTTTCACATAAGCTTCTGCTGCAACTAAATATGTTTCGCCAAGACGAGCTAAAATTATATCATGAGTACTACCCGTCATTGAAAAAGCAGAAGACGGATCATCAAATTTTTTGATACATGCAACACCATAATCTTGAGTACATTTTATTTTATAAGTATTAATATCACCAAATCTATCCGTACCTTCTTCTTGCATCTTAATAATGATAGCATCCTTATGCAACTCACTACTATTCCTCCACATTGCAATATCATTATCAGTCATCCAATAAGGAGCATAATAATATTTTATTGGAGATGTTAATGGTTGCGTATAATAATCATAATAGTATTGATGCAACTCTAACATAAATGTTCCCTCATAACGATTATCTCCTTCTGAGAAAAGTTGATGTAAATGAAGTGTTGGAGCCAAATAACCCGCATTATATTTATTTTTTTCCTCTGCTCCCCCTAAATAAACTCCAAATACAGATTGTTGCATATTGCCATCAGCACTTAAATCTTCTAATGTAGCGCTACTATATTGTACAGACCAAAAAATTTCATCATTTTCTTCATTTTCTATATCAAAGACATCTTCAAAACTAATTGTAGGTTCTTCACCTGCAATAGCTAATTCTGCATAATAAGCGGCATTTTTAAAATCGTCATTATCTGCAAATGTTTCATATCCACGAGTCAAATAGGTCTTAGCTAAAAAATGTAAAGCAGCTCTTTTATTCACACGTCCAAAATTTTCTCCCACTGCATCAGAGCGCTCCAATAAATGTGAGTTATCAGAAGCCAAATCACTAAATTCATCAATAACAAACTGATATACAAGTTCTGCAGATTGACGTTTATGATTCATTTCAGCAGTTGTAAACATAGTTGTAGTTAATGATACACCACCAAAATGCTGTACAAGTAAATAATAATAATAAGCCCTAAGAAATCTAGCTTCATCTATATATTGTAATCTGACAGAAGAATCTTCTGTTGTCTCACCATAACAAATGACAGAATTTGCAAGTTGTATACCTTTATAACATTCTGTATAAAAATTTAGGACATCTCCATCTGCCGAATTATAAGAAGAACCATATAAACCAATAGCATCAACACCTTGCTTACCAGAAGCAAACAGATCCGTTCCAGCACTAAATACCCATGGAGCTCCTCCATAAACACTTCGCAATGATGAATAAACTGTATTTAATAAACTGCTAAAACCTGTTTGGGTATTATAGAATTCATCAGAAACAGCATTCGAACGGTTATCTTGCTCCAAAAAATCAGAACAAGCAGTCAAAGACAAACTTCCTAAACAAATTATAATGTATAATAATTTTTTCATAGTAAACTTATTTTAAAATTTTAAATTAATGCCAATCTGATAAGTACGTGTACTCGGTCCTCCAGTTCCATCATTTAACTCTGCATCTGCCCATTCTGGATCGAATCCCTTATAATTAGTGAAAGTAAATGGATTCAATATATTAATATATAACCGTAAATAATCAATACCTATTTTAGACAAAAGATCCTGTGAAAAAGAATATCCAAGAGTTATGTTCTTTATTCGAACATAAGAATTATCTACATAAGAGTTACCTACATACGTTGTTTGTTTATCAGTACCCCATCCAAGACCTCCACCATAATTATTCGAAGCTGTGTTAGTTGGATATGGGTAAGATCCATAATGAGCTTCAGTAGTCAATGTATATCCACTACCATCAGGATTCAAAACAGGAGTTCCTGCCGGAATATAATAATCCATTTTCAGTTTATTACGTCCACGATCTTTATAATTTGTAAACTCAGCCATAAATGGACTTTCCACCATACCACCTTGTTTCGTATAAATAGAGAAAGAAAAATCAAAATTCTTATATGTCATATTAGATGTCAAACTACCAGTCCATTTAGGAAGGACATGACCTAAAACAACCAAATCATTTTCATCAATTACTCCATATCCTTCTTCACCCGGTTGTTGTTGATCTTTCAATTTCATTTCCCCTTCTATAAATTTGGTTTTTATAGCATCATTTGTTGCATAATTTTTTGCCTCTTCTTCCGTACATACACCAGCATATTCATAATCATAAATAACATCAATAGGTTGTCCTATAAACCACTTATTAGCTACTAAATCTTCTTTACCACCATTCAATTCCAATATCTCATTTTTATTCTTTGCAAAAGAAAATGTTGTTGTCCAATAGAAGTTTTTTGTCTTAACATTTACTGTATTTAGTGATATTTCAACACCTGTATTTTTCACTTTACCTACATTATTAATCATAGCACCAGTAGACGAACCAAGCTCCAATGGGGTTAACTGCTCCATCAGCAAATCTCTCGAAATCTTATGATACCAATCAACAGTACCATTTATCCGATTATTAAATAAGCCAAAATCCAATCCCACATTAAATTCTCTCGTTTTCTCCCATGTTAAAGCAGAATTCGTAATTCCATTCGGTCCATAACCATAAGCCGGAGTTGCTCCAAAATTATACCAGTATTTACTGCCAGCCAATGCCTGAGTATCATAAGGTCCTACATTTGCATTATTTCCAGTCAAACCAACACTCGCTCTCAATTTCAAATTACTAATCCATGACATTTTTTTCACAAATTTCTCTTCACTGATACGCCACGCCAAAGCCATTGATGGAAATGCTCCCCATCTATTATCTGATTGAAATTTTGAACTTCCATCCCATCGACTGGAAACAGTAGCTAAATATTTTCCCTTATATCCATAATTTAAACGTAATACATAAGACAACATAGTCATTTTTTCATAATAACTATTTGCATTAGAAAAAAATCCTGCAGATCCAATATTATACCAATCAACATCAAATGGCATATCATTAGCTGTTATAGCATCTCCTTCTAAAACAGAACTATAAACACTAAATAAAGCCAAAGCATTCAAGCTATGATCACCAAATGTATTCGTATAATTTGCTTGTGTATCCCACGTATAAGTAAATCGATCAATATTTGTTATTGTTGCTGTATTATAAGGGAGTCCAGTATCTGGATTTTTTGATGAAAATTGACTTTCCGTATTTACACCATAAAATTCACCTTGTTTACTTCTATTATAAGTTGGAGAAAACGTTGTTTTTAATATAACTTCTTTTATAGGAGAATATTGCAAATATACATTTCCCATAATATCATAAGCTCTTGTTTCATCTACAGAATTTTCACGATCAACCAATGGATTTAATGTAGATGTAAAACCACCTCCATCTGGGAATATAACAGCATCTTTAGCAGGTTGAAGAATAAGCTCTCCTTTATTCTCTCCTTCCCAATAATAAGGTACCCAGTATGGATTAGCTCGGAAACCATTCAGCACAGAATTCTTACTACCATAATCTTTCATCGATGTAGATAAATTTACCAAAGCTCCGACAGAAAAATGATCATTAATTTTATTATCAACAGCAGCTTTAAGATTCCAACGTTCATAAGAATCACCTAATACTCCATCTTCTTTTTGATATCCTAAGCCCACACGATAAGAAATTTTTTTCGCATTACCAGCAATATTAATATAATGATTTTGCTGTTGTCCGTCTGATGTCACCAAATCAGGCCAATCATAATATTCCTTTGATAAAAACATTTCTTTCATTTTAGGACTATTATTTCCCCAAAATGCTCTCCACTCAGAATCCAACATCTCATAAGTCGGATGTCCAAACTCATCAACAGATTTTAATGTCGTATAACGCTGAAATCTATAATTTGTCCATTCATCCCCATCCATAAAATCAGGCATATTAGCTACAGTCTTATATCCATAATACCCATCATAAGACACTTGGACTTTTGTATTGCTTTTATCTGTAGTACCTGCCTGTTTCGTTGTTATCATAACAACACCATTTGTTGCACGAGAACCATAAATAGCAGTTGAGGATGCATCTTTCAAAATATCAATTTTTTCAATATCTGCAGGATTCAAAAAATCCATGTTATCACACACAACACCATCGATGACATAAAGAGGATTTCCACCTGCCATAGAACTTTTTCCACGAATAGATATACTAAATCCTTCTCCTGCCCTACTAGAACTTTGAGAAATATCTACTCCCGCAACCTGTCCTTGTAACGATTCCATAACAGAAGTTGATCCTTTTGAAAGAATATGATCACTATTTACACTACCAACAGCACCTGTTACATCTGACTTCTTTTGCACTCCATAACCAACAACAACAATCTCATCTAAAGTTTCCGAATCTTCTTTTAATGTAATAGTATAAGGTTTTTCTGTTTGTACTATTATTTGCTGATTTTGGTAACCAACATATGAAATCTCCAACGTAATATTCAGAGGAACATCTAAAGAAAAATTTCCATCAAAATCTGTAATTGTTCCATTAGTAGTACCTTTTTCCAATACCGTAGCCCCAATTATTGGCTCACCATTAATATCTAAAACTCTACCAGAGGCTAAAATTTTCTTTGATTTTTCAACAAGGTTTGAACTTTTGATTTTTTTTACAATAATCTTTTTCCCTTGAATTTCATAGTCCAATTCATTCTGTCCTTGAAGAATCTGTTTAATAATATCCTGAATGGAAGAGTTCTGACCTGAGACTGAAATTTTTTTACTAGTGTCTACATCTGATGATGAAAAGACAAAAGAATAACCTGATGATTTTTTCAATTGCTCCATCGCTTCCTTGACCGTAACATTCTGAACAGAAAAGGAAACATTTTGCGAAAAGACGGATAAATTTAGGCAAAGCGCTGCCGAGACTACAAATATAGCCTTATTAAAGTTCCTCATAATTAAAGATTTAAGTTTATATAAGATTTACTTAGATAGATTACAAAGGTTTATTTCATTGATAATCCCATTTTAACTTGCTCTTATCTGTTTCATATCACTATGTATATTGATTATTAATATAATATATATTTCCCATGTTCATAACGATATTTCATTTGATTTGTAGAAGCCATGGCATCAAGCACATCCTTTATTGTATTTCCCTGTACCTTAAATACACCATAAAAACGCTTATCCTGCAAAGAATCTTCCACTATTATATCCACTCCATAGCTACGCATCAAACGTTTTGCAATATGCTTAAGGGGCAATTCATCAAAAAACAATTCATCATTAATCCACATGTTAGAACGTTTGGCCTTCGCCTTCGTTTTTCTCATTTCACCTGTCACCTTATTCATTATCATTTTTTCATCAGGTATCAAATAAAGTTCAGGCATGCATTTTACCTCATTATGTAGAGCTACTTTCCCTTCCATAAGATTTACAATGGCCTCATCGTCATCCGGATAGTTACGAAAATTAAATTTTGTTCCTAAGACCTTCAGATTAATCTCCTTCGTCTTTATTTCAAACGGAATATCGGGGTTATGAGTTACTTCAAAATATCCTTCACCTTCCATTTTCAAGCGGCGGTCATCCACTCCAAAACCTTGGGAATATACAATCTTTGAACCTGCATTCAACCATACTAATGTCCCATCTGGAAGATATAGTTTAGTACGGGCCCCCATTGGAGCTTCTACCACAATATCGGCAAAAGTTTGTTTCACAGACTCCTTTCCTCCCCAATATCCGACAAATGGCAATAACAATATTAAAATGACTGCTGCCACACGCACCCAGTTTTTCCACGATGAGTAGTTCCACATCTGTACATTAGAACGTCGAGCTTTCTTCACACGTTTTTGGAACAATTGAAATGCTTTGTCCTTATCAAACATACACGTTTCATTCACTGTACCAGCAGAAAACCAAATCTCTATTTTATTCTTTACATAAATTCGATTCTCTTCTGATGCAAAAGTCCATTGTTTTAACCGTGCGAACGCTTCTTTATCCAACACACCAGAAAGATATTGAACTATCAGTAAATCTATGTCATTATGTTCTTCTGTATTCATTTTTATTAAATGCCTTTTATAAATAAGACAAAAAAGATAATTGAAAGGGTAGTCAGATATGCAAGTTTTTAATTGATAAATGCAAAAAAAATTAGCTAAAAGACTTTATCAAAAAATGAGATATGAAAAGATCCCTTTATTTTTTGTACAAAAAATAAAAAAACATCAAGAGAAATTCTACAAAAGGCTGTATGATTAATCTATAAAACAAGATCAAAATGAATTACTTACTACTAAAGAATTATTCTTACTTATTACTTAATAAAATTTCAACCATTCATAAAAATATAAACAATAAGTAATTTCAGATAGCTTCCCAAACGCCTTTGAAGAAAAGCCAACGCATTTTTTATATGGTATTTAACAGTATTGACCGATATACCAAGTTCAGTAGCAATCTCTTCGTACTTTTTCTGTTCAAAACGACTTTTATAAAAAACCTTACGACATTCCAATGGTAATTCATCAATACTCCGTTTTAATTCCTCCTCAAGCTCTTGTTCCAAAAGCATCCCTAATGGTTGCTTATTATCGACAAAAAGGGAATCGAGAAAATCCATACTTTCAGGCGACAAAAAAGAAGAGATATGAAGTTCTTCACGATGACTCTGCAATTGTAATTCATTCAGACAACGGTTACGTACGGCACGCATCAAATAAGCACGGATAGAATAACAAATCTCAACTTCCTGCCGATGCTCCCATAAATAAAAGATAACATCATCTACGACTTCTTCCGCCAATGCCGCATTATTCAGTAACTGATTAGCAAAACGGCACAATAGCACATAGTGACGATCGTAAAGCAAACGAAATGCTCGCTCGTCACCTTTACGTAGTTTTTTAATTAGCAATTCTTCTAACTCATGCATATACAACTTACCTTTCCTTTATATAAGTCTGTTTATCGTGTCCAATCCAGTCATCACTACCCGTTTCCAATAAGAAGGGAGTACTGACGAAAACTATACAATCCCCTCATCCGTTATCTGAAATCCACACGCATGCATTCTCACGCTCAGTCCATTCATAAATCCTATACCCTCAATCTTTTAGCCAGACATTTCCAAAATTCCGGCTATATTGTCCTCCATTTTGTATAAAAACCATACAAAGTATACAGAATTCCACAAAGATACATTTTTTTCTTTTGAATAGTAAGACATCAATATGCAACTTCCATAAAGAGAAAGATGGCATAAGAATACTCAAGTCCCAAACCCATAAACAGGAGAAAGGAACAACGAGAAGGACACAAAAAGTATTTAAACCTCCTCAAACAGTTGACCGACTGACTGAAAATTCATATTTTTGCACAAATAATTGAAATTACGTAATTTAGTTAAAATGAATCAAGAATTCGAGCTAATCGCCAAAACCTTCCAGGGGCTGGAAGAAGTACTGGCACAAGAACTCACCGAACTGGGAGCCGGAAATATCGAAATCGGACGCCGAATGGTTTCCTTCACTGGTGACAAAGCAATGATGTATCGTGCTAACTTTTGCCTGCGCACGGCTATCCGCATCCTGAAACCCATCAAGCATTTTACCGCAAAAACAGCTGATGAAGTATACGAAGCTGTTAAAAGCATTGCCTGGGAAGATTATCTGGACAACATGAGCAGCTTTGCTGTCGATGCAGTTGTGTTCTCGAATGAATTCCGTCATTCGAAATTTGTTGCATATAAAGTAAAAGATGCTATTGTAGACTATTTCCGTGAAAAGACAGGAAATCGTCCGTCAATACGTATCAGCAATCCGGATCTGGCTATCAATATCCATATTGCAGAAGATCGCTGCACACTTTCACTCGATAGTTCCGGTGAGTCATTGCACCGCCGTGGATACCGTCAGGAACAAGTAGAAGCTCCACTAAATGAAGTTTTGGCAGCTGGCATGATTCTAATGACCGGATGGAGAGGCGAATGCGACTTAATCGACCCGATGTGTGGTTCCGGAACAATTCCTATTGAAGCAGCCTTAATCGCTCGCAATATTGCTCCGGGTGTATTCCGCAAAGAGTTCGGATTTGAAAAGTGGCGTGACTTCGATCAGGATTTGTTTGATTCCATTTATAACGATGATTCGAATGAACGCGAATTTAAACACAAGATTTACGGATACGATAACAACCCGAAAGCAAACGAAATTGCGACACACAATGTAAAGGCTGCCGGAGTGAGCAAGGATGTCATCCTGAAAATCCAGCCGTTCCAGCAATTCGAACAGCCTAAAGAAAAAAGCATTATCATCACCAATCCGCCGTACGGTGAACGTATTTCATCGGATGATTTGCTGGGATTGTACCAAATGATCGGGGAACGTTTGAAACACGCCTTCTGCGGTAATGATGCCTGGATACTGAGCTACCGTGACGAATGCTTCGACCAAATTGGTCTGAAGGCATCAGTCAAAGTACCTTTATTCAACGGCTCACTGGAATGTCAGTTCCGTAAATACCAGATTTTCGACGGTAAATACAAGACTTTCCGTAGCGAAAACAGTGATAAAGAATTCAAGCCCAAACGGGAAGGAAATGAAGTTCGTCCACGGAAACGTGCAGAAAGAGTTGAATACAAGGGAGATAGAAAACCTGCGTTCCGAACAGACCGTAAGGAAAATGATAAGAAAAACTTCTCTCGTGAGAACCGTCCCTCACGCCCATCTACCGATGACGGACGTCCAAAGCAGGCACCGGCACCTCGTTACATGCATCGTCGCCGCCCAAATGAAGAAAATACTGAGAACGAATAACTAAAAAGATGAAACGGATTTTTCAAATTATAGCTCTATTCTGTATGATTGCAACTGTCTCATCTGCTCAGGAGAAAAAGGCTTTTACCCTCAACGATGTCATACCGGGTGGAAGCAATTACTATAATCTTGTGCCGAAAAGTCTGCCAGGCTTACAGTGGTGGGGAGACGTGTGTGTACGTACAGATATAGAGGATATCAAAAAAATAGACAACAAAAGCGGAAAAGAAACAGTCATTGCTACATTGGAAGAGGTCAATAAAGCCCTTAAAGGCGAAATGCCTTATCAGCTGACAGGTCATATTAAACCGCTCCATACATTAATGTCGGCTTCAATGCCATGGGCAGACCGCAATATAATCACTTTTACCCAGTATGACGATTGCACTCCCGCACAGAAATACATGGTATGGTATGATTTCGGCAAGAAGAAAATTGTCAACCTGTTCAAGTTACAGGGAGAAGGACCGACAAACTTTGATTTCTGTAAAGAGAATGGTTACATGGCCTATACCATCGGGAATGATTTGTATGTAGCACATGAAGGGGATTTCAGTACTATGGTAAATCCAAAGGTTACCGGTAACCAGCAACCTGAAAAGGATGTTGTGTATGGACAAGCTGTACACCGCAATGAGTTTGGTATCATGAAAGGTACTTTCTGGAGTCCCAAAGGTACTTATCTGGCTTTTTACCGTATGGATCAAAGTATGGTTACCGATTATCCACAAGTAAATACGACGACTCGTATTGCCGAGCTGGTGCCCGATAAATATCCGATGGCAGGTATGACAAGCCATAAGGTTACCGTAGGAGTATACAATGTAAAAGATGGCAAGACCACTTATTTACAGGCAGGTGACCCGACCGACCGTTATTTTACCAATATCAGCTGGAGCCCTGACGAAAAGAGTGTATTCGTTATCGAACTGAACCGCGACCAGAATCATGCACAACTGGTTCAGTATGATGCTGTAAGCGGACAAAAGATGGGGGTACTTTACGAGGAGAAACATACTCGTTACGTAGAGCCTCAGCATCCTCTGATATTCTTACCTTGGGATGACAGCCAGTTTATTTACCAGACTCAACGGGATGGTTTCAATCATTTGTACGTCATGGATACAAAAACCAAACTGAAAGGTGAGTGGAAAACAGGTAAGGATAGTGAAGATCAATATTGTGAATACCTGAAAACAACTCCATTGACGGAAGGCAACTGGCTGGTTCAAGATGTTTTAGGATTCAATGCTTCTCGTAAAGAAATTGTTATCGCAAGTACGGAAGTATCTCCTTTGCAGACTAATATATTCAGTCTGGACGTGAAGAACGGGAAACGTACCTTGATTGGCATAGCCGACGGTACCCATCAGGCAAAACTTTCGGCCAGTGGAACGTATCTCATTGATTATCTCACATCAAACAGTGTTCCACGTGAAATCAGTATTCTCCCTACAACAGGAAAAAAGGGTGTCACTCTGTTCACTGCAACCGATCCACTGAAAGAGGGATACAACTTACCCGAGATTACGATCGGAACGATTAAGGCAGCCGATGGAGAAACTGATTTATATTACCGTTTGATCAAGCCTGTCAATTTCGATCCGAACAAGAAATATCCGGCTATCATCTACGTATATGGTGGCCCGCATGCTCAGATGATACACAATACACGCTTTTACGACGCACGTGGATGGGACCTTTACATGGCTCAGCAAGGTTATGTCATGCTGACCGTCGACAACCGTGGAAGCGATAACCGCGGCATCAAGTTCGAGAATTGTACGTTCCGCCATTTGGGAGTAGAAGAAATGAAAGACCAGGTAGAAGGAGCCAAATTCCTGCAATCACTGCCGTATGTTGATGCAGACAAAATCGGTGTGCATGGATGGAGCTTTGGAGGATTCATGACCACAAACCTGATGTTGACTTATCCGGACATATTTAAGGTAGGAGTAGCTGGCGGTCCGGTTATCGACTGGCAATTCTACGAAGTAATGTACGGTGAAAGATATATGGACACTCCTCAGACCAACCCTGAAGGATACAAAGGTTCTAATCTTCGCTTGAAAGCCGGCAATCTGAAAGGTCGTCTGGAAATCATTATCGGAGGTATGGACCCGACTTGTGTACCGCAACACAGCATCAGTTTCCTGCGCGCTTGTATCAATGCTGGAACTCATCCGGACTTTTTCATTTATCCGGAAGACGGACATAACATGATGGGACGCGACCGTGTACATTTGCACGAACACATTACTCGTTATTTTCTTGATCATCTGAAATAAAATAAAGACAACAAATCATAACATTCTAAGAATATGAAACTTTTACTGTTAGGCTCAGGCGGACGCGAACATGCACTGGCATGGAAAATCGCTCAAAGTCCGAAAATCGAAAAGTTATACATCGCACCGGGTAACGCCGGTACACGTGAAGTTGGCGAAAACGTAGCCATAAAAGCTGATGATTTCGAAGCTATCAAACAATTTGTTGTAGCGAATGGCATCAACATGGTAGTGGTAGGTCCTGAAGATCCGCTGGTGAAAGGTGTCTACGATTTCTTCAAAAACGATGCAGCGCTGGCCAATATTCCGGTTATCGGTCCGTCGAAAGCCGGTGCCGTACTCGAAGGCAGTAAAGAATTTGCCAAAGGCTTCATGCAGCGCCATCACATTCCTACTGCCGGATATAAAAGCATAACTTCAGCCAATCTGGAAGAAGGTCTTGCTTTCCTCGAAACTCTGCAAGCTCCTTATGTGCTGAAAGCCGACGGTCTGTGTGCCGGAAAAGGTGTATTGATACTCCCTACTTTGGAAGAAGCAAAGAAAGAACTGAAGGAAATGCTAGGCGGTATGTTCGGAAATGCTTCAGCCACTGTAGTTATCGAAGAATTTCTGAGTGGTATTGAATGTTCTGTCTTTGTACTGACTGATGGAAAGAATTACAAAATATTGCCTGAGGCAAAAGACTACAAGCGTATTGGTGAAGGCGACAAGGGCCTGAATACAGGTGGCATGGGCTCTGTTTCTCCCGTACCGTTCGCCGACGAAGCTTGGATGAAAAAAGTGGACGAACGCATCATTCGCCCTACCGTAGAAGGACTGGCTGCAGAAGGCATCGATTACAAAGGATTTATCTTCTTCGGCCTGATTAACGTAAAGGGTGATCCGATGGTAATCGAATACAACGTCCGTATGGGTGATCCAGAAACGGAAAGTGTCATGCTGCGTATCAAGAGTGACCTTGTAGACTTGTTCGAGGGGGTTGCTGCCGGCAATCTGGCAGAAAAGACACTCGAAATTGATCCACGCTCGGCTGTATGTGTTATGCTGGTATCAGGAGGGTATCCCGAAGCATACGAAAAAGGTTTCCCGATTACAGGTATTGACGATGCGAAAGCCGGAAACAGCATCGTATTCCATGCCGGAACAGCCTTGAAAGACGGTCAGGTCGTTACATCCGGAGGACGTGTCATTGCCGTCAGCTCGTATGGAGCCAACAAGGAAGAAGCTTTGAAACAATCGTTTACCAACGCCGGAAAAATTAAATTCGAAAAGAAATATTTCCGTTCTGACATCGGCTTCGATTTGTAATATATCATCAACCAGCAGATGATACCGCAAATAGCAGTAAACATTATACTTATGTTCCGGTATCATCTGCGGTGATTTTTCTGCAATGAAACATGCTGTAATATGATCCAAACAAAAAACAGATTCCAATACGAAGTTGCAACGGGACGTGCTACACTGCCCGTAGTAACGATACTGACACTCTTCTTATGGACCATATCTACTCCACAGCTATGGACGAATATTGGTTCATTACTCAGTTTCGGTATCGCTACTTATCTGATTGTAGAAACAGATACTAAATTTGCACTCATACGTACCCGGACTTCACTTCCGGCTTCGCTGTTTCTTTTGTTTTATGCAGCAACTCCCTTCTTGCATACGTGGAATGTGGAATTACTCCTCCCGATCCTTTTTATATGTATGCTCTATTCACTATTCCAAAGCTATGAGTCACCACATGCCTCTACTTCCATCTTTCACGCATTTTTCTGGATGGGACTGAGCAGCCTTATTGTACCTTGCTTTGCCTGGATAGCTCCACTGCTTTATATTCACATGATCAATCTCCGGTCGCTCGAAGGAAAAACGTTCTTTGCCGGTATCATAGGATTTACCTTGCCATACTGGTTCCTGTTTGGATATTATCTATATACCGATCAGATTACCTCGTTTTATCCCATTGTTTCACGACTAATACAGTTTGATCCGATAGACTATACTACCATACACATCAGTCGTTATATTCTGTGGGGTACCATAGTGATACTTTGGATTATATACAGCATTCCTTATCTGCAAACAGCTTACAAGGATAAGGTACAAACTCGTATTTTACTGCAAGTCATACTTTTCATGGGAATATGGATAAATATCCTCATTGCTCTCCAACCTTCGCATATAGATGCGCTGTTGCCATTGTCTATTATCCCAATGGTATTCATGGGAGGACATTTATTTCCCCTAACATTCACACGGTTTACCCGAATACTGTTTATCGCAACTCTTGTAATATGGCTTGTACTTTGCTTATTTAATTTATGGATACATTTCTTCAACTTCTGACCGACTGGGGATATTTTGGAATGTTCCTGTCGGCTTTTCTGGCAGGTACCATCCTTCCATTTAGTTCCGAGGCCGTGTTGCTTGCATGCGTGGGACTGGGACTTGACCCCGTATGGTCTACTATCTCTACAACAGCTGGTAACGTATTAGGCGGACTCACATGCTACTGGATAGGGCATCTTGGAAAAATGGAATGGATCGAAAAATACCTCGGAGTAACCCCAAAACAGATGGAACGTGCTACACGATTCATTCACGGGAGGGGAGCCTGGATGGCTCTGTTTTCTTTCCTGCCTGTCGTAGGAGATGCTATCCTAATCGTACTGGGATTGATGCGTGCACATATTGGTATCGTCACTTTATCGATGACCATCGGGAAATTAGCCCGCTATGCCATACTGGTAGCTGCCACTCTGGAAGTGATCAGCCTTTTCTGATTTATTTTACATGAATGCATTATGATTAAACTGGAACAAACTGCCGACGGAAGCTATACGCTCTTCGTACCAGAACTGGATGAACATTATCATTCCATCAAAGGAGCGTTAACCGAATCGGAACATATCTTTATCAACATGGGGTTGAAACATCACCCATCCTCTACTCCACGAGTACTGGAAATCGGCTTCGGAACTGGACTGAATGCTTTTCTTACCATGCTGGAAGCCGATACAAGCCAACGTCATATTCACTATACAACCATCGAACGTTATCCCGTATCCGATGACCTAATTCATCGTTTGAAATACCCTGAACAGATTTGTCCAGAACGCAGTGACGACTTTTATGTATTACATACGGCCGAATGGAATGCCGACGTAAAGATTACTCCCTACTTTACCCTACATAAACTAATGGACGATTTTACAAAGTATGATTTTCAAGGAGAATACGATGTTATCTATTTTGATGCATTTGCTCCGGAAAAGCAACCGGAGATGTGGAGCCAGGAGCTTTTTAATACTTTGTATGCTCGACTTTCTTCAGGTGGCATTCTCACGACCTACTGTGCCAAAGGAGTCATACGTCGTATGCTGCAAACTGCCGGATTTACGGTAGAACGTCTTCCGGGCCCTCCGGGTGGAAAACGTGAAATATTAAGGGCTTCAAAATAGAGACATAAGAATACTCAAGCCCTACTAATCAAAAGATGAAATGCTAATTTTGGACGTTCTATAATAAAATAGAGAGTCGCATCAATCTCCAGTAGACTTCAACAGATTGATACGACTCTTTTAGCCTGATGATGAGGAAGTATCTATTTTTACTTCAATGCATTATTTCATCAAAGATTTCCTATCACTGCACGATATCTTTCAATTTAATAGTTTGGAAAGTCATGTGTGCGACACTACTTTCATAAAGAATACCAATCGTTTCCTTATCAATCATGGTAAGACAGGAATATCCCCAGTTTTCTCCTTCGTCCAAAAGCAATTGATGCTCTGGAGTCCAAGTATTTCCGCCGTCAAGGCTAATCTTAATGGTAATATTCTTGCGAGCATTGGTTGTATTTGGATTTGAGAAGATCAGAATATCTTTACCCAATACATTATCAGCAGCTTTTACACTAATAAGACTTGCCATACAAACAGGTTCCGGCAGTGCTGTACGCGATGATTCGTGCTCTTTCCATGTCATACCTAAGTCGGTTGTAGTATATACAGCACGACTTCCTCCCCGATTGTCTCTCATGTTCAGCATCAAGGTACCTGGAGTAACTTCTACTACCTGAGCTTCGGTAGTATTGGTACGGGCATGATTATGGATAGTCCATGTTTTCCCTCCGTCTTTGCTATACATAATTCCAGCATTAGGAATGCGGTCTTTACCAATGTATTGAATAGGGAAAACCAATGTACCATCCTCCATCGTAATACCTCGACCCGGTCCCTGAAGCAAGAAATACCATTCCGGCTGTTTCACTTGTTCGGTTATATTTATCGGCTCCGACCAAGTCTTGCCATCATCCGTACTCTTTGTAAGGACCAATTGAGCTGTATGATTCAAATCCATACCTTGCTGTGAACTCCACCATGCCCGTTGATTACCCATACCGTGTGTCCATGCAGCAACAATCCAGATAGTATTTGTCTTTGTATCAACCAAAATAGAAGGATCGCCTACTCCATTCTGAGCCGAAGGAAGTCCACCATACTCTCCAAAGGCCAAAGGTAAGCGCATTTTCTCCCATGTCTTTCCACCATCCGTACTCCGGCTCAATCCTACATCAACGTGCTCCTGCAAGTCGACACTGTTATTGTAACGCACATCGTATACACCCAATAATGTCCCTTTATTGGTTGTAACTAACCCCGGAATACGGAAAGCTGCGGCTCCATCATCTCCCGCATGACGAACACCTACTCCCATCCGACGCACGACATCCGATGCAGATACACATTTAACAGGTAACGACTTTCCTTCTGCCTCTACACGAGTTACCTGAGCCGTTACTTTCGTCAGCAATGATGCATCCGGTTTCATTTCTATACTAACCCAAAAGAAATTCGTACCGGGAAATAAATTCTGGTTACCGGATAATAATACAGTACGCTCTTGCGGAATGGCTTCCGATTTCTTAATAGCATACGACAGATTAGCCGATAAGGTTCGTCCAGGAGCATGACTCGAAATATAATCTACTGGAGCGAAACGCTTTTTCCCTCTATCTTGAGGGGCTTCCGTTCCTCCATAATATAATTTGACTGACTTAATCTGTGACAACGGAACGTCTTTTCCAAACGTAACCGATACATTATCCAATACTTTTGTATCCTGCGCATCAAAACGCATATAAAACAAAACATTATCATGCCGTTCTATGAGAACCGGCACCTGAGGCGCTTTTATGTAAACCGTATCTGTAGCCTTCAATCCGGCAACAGATAATACCCCCAATAAAAATACAAGTAATTTTTTCATAGCAAAAAACTAATTTATGAAGCTACATTACTATAACTTCAGTTAATATCAAGGTATAAGAACAAAAAATCAGGAGTCAAGGTTGATAAAAGCAATAAAAAAATCCTTTTATCAACTTTGACTCCTGACTAAGATACATTTATTTATTTAAAGAACAAGCAGAAAAGCGCAGTTTATATTTCATTTCCTGCTGTGGTACCCGATAAATCGGCAATGTATCTACATCCTGGCCGCAGCTGGCATTACCTACCCCACGAAGTGCAGCATCCAAATGGAGTACAATATATGGTCGTTTATTCAATTCCCACGCATGTTGTCCTTCCATCAAATCTTTATCTGTGTAACGAAGAGCAGAGAACGAAACATTTCCTTCGGTCTGAATGGTTATTCCTTTACCATCAGCATCACGTAAAGTCAACTCTCGCAAGCCTTCCCGATTTCCCATAGACTGAGGCTTCATGTAAGGAACTTCCATGTTATCTACGGTTGTGGTGTAACGACCTACCATACAACCATCTTTACGGTCATTGTAATTTTCCCATGGACCGTACGCATAGTAATCAATCTGACTCAAGGTGGAATCAATGTCTGCAACCAATCCACAACGTCTTAAATCGGCTGTCTGAGGATGAAAAACGACATCCATATCCATTACACCAGCTTGTGTAAACGTATACGTAATATCCGTACTGCACAGACTTCCTTTACGAGTTGTTGTAACAATAACATCACCATTTTTTTCAGTCACCGTACACGTACCTTTTTCTTCGAGACCATTACCTGTTTCAGTAAATTTATCATTCTCTATCCAACGATGATTATCGTATACAAATCCATTCCCTTGGCTAATGATCTGCTTGCCATTCATCACCAAAGAAGTCATTTGCCCATTACTCTTATTGAACACAGCCTCGATATTTGCATTCTTGACAGTCAATAAGTTTCCATTCTCTGAAACATCCAGTTTCAATTTCTTATGACTCTGGTTTTTCAAATCCGGCAATCCACAACGAGATGACAATTCATATTGTTGTTGGGCAACCTCGTGACCAGCCTCAGCCCAATTTTCGGCATCTGTACGACACACATACAAATTGAGCATCACCTCTTCTCCGTTCTTTATTGCTTTCTTCAAATTAACATTTTTCAATTTTAAAGTAACCAACAATGAATCATCAGGCATTATAACTGGAAGTGCCATACTATCCGTTTCAAGACATACTCCCTCTTTCGTAATTTGCCAACGCAAATAGAATTTATCGAGCGAAAGGAAGTCATAAGTATTTTTCAATAAAACGCTTGCCTCGTTCTGTTTTAAATCAACTTCTTCATCACTAAAATGTACATACTGATATACAGCCTTTACCTCTTTCAGCTTGGGCGATTCTTCACGAGTAGCAGGAATAATGCCGTTTGAGCAGAAATTACCCTGGTGAGGACCAGGAAAATCATAACCTGTATGCAAACGATAAATACCTTTTTTTATCTCATGGGGTTCATAAATAGCTTGATCTACCCAATCCCAGATAGCACCACCAATAGTAGCCGAACTTCCTTCAATGCTTTCCCAATATTCCTTCAGATTACCGATGGCATTCCCCATGGCATGAGCATACTCACAGATAAACATCGGTTTATCCAGTGAACTTACGTAAGTATCCATCCATTTCATACCCGGATACATCTTCGAGTACAAGTCGCTGAAGCGATTGCCACCATAATCTTTTCCGTCACGTGTACCTTCATAGTGCACAGGACGACTGTCTAAACGTTTGGCGGCATCATAACAAGCCTGGAAATTACGTCCTCCTCCTGCTTCATTACCCAGACTCCAGAAAATCACACTTGGATGATTACGGTCGCGGAGTATCATACGATCGATACGGTCGACAAATGCCGGAATCCAAGAAGGCATATCACTGATAGACTGATTGGCATGGTCTTCCAAATCAGCCTCATCCATTGTATACAGTCCGAAATAATCGAACATGGCATACATTTTTGCATCATTCGGATAATGAGAAGTACGAATGGTATTAATATTATTCTGCTTCATTAATGTTACATCACGCAACATTGATTCAACCGTAACAGCTCGTCCATAAACCGGATGTGTGTCATGACGATTCACTCCTTTGAAGAATACCCGCTGTCCGTTAATATAAACAAGTGTACCTTTTAACTCAATGTCACGGAATCCATACTTGGTAGAAAAGGCCATTTCATCTTTATCTCCGTTTCGCTGAATCACATGCACAGTATATAAATTAGGAGTTTCAGCAGTCCAGGGAACAAGATTCTTCAAATTAAAGGTTGCCGTAGTATGGATAGCATCCTTATTTTCTGAATAATTCACCTGCTGCTCTGTTTCTACTACCAGTTTTCCTTCCGGATCGAATAATTTTACAATCAGATTTTTTACACCTTTCATTCGGTCACGGTTATCGAGTGTCAAATCAACACACATTTCACCGTTAGTATATCCTGAAGCAGCATCCAGTTTAGAAGTTATATAATGATCACGCACACTAACTAAAGGAACATTGTACAAATAAACATCACGGAAAATACCACTCATACGGAACATATCCTGGCATTCCAGATAAGAACCGTCACTCCAGCGAAAGACCTGAACAGCCAAGCGATTCTTACCTGTACGCAAATATTTCGTCAAGTCAAACTCAGCAACATTGTTCGATCCTTGCGTATAACCTACATATTCTCCATTCAGATAAACAAATGCGGCACTGTATATACCACTAAAATGAATAAACGTACGTTGTTTTTCCCATCCGACAGGCAAATCGAAGAAACGCACATACGAACCGACCGGATTAATACCATAATTAACTCCTCCATCGTTGAAGCCTTTTCGAGCATCAATATAAGGCGGAGTATTGGAATGAGGATATTCTACATTCGCATAAATAGGACGGTCGTATCCTTGCATTTCCCAATTTGAAGGAACGGGAATCGTTTTCCAACCAGAAATATCATAGTCTTCTTTATAAAAGGATTCCGGACGTTGAGAAGGTTCAGGAACAAAATGAAAAGACCAGTCGCCGTTCAACAATTGGAAAGTAGAACTCTTACTATATACCCACGGAGTACGATAAAAATCTTTATCCGACAACATTTCTTTCTCTGTCATATAAGGTATATAAGTAGCGCAGCCAGGCTCTTTATGCTCTCCAAACATGGTTTCATCCTCCCAATAAACCTTAGGGCGCTCAGAAGAACCAGATACATTCTCTGCAGGCATTGCTACTTTACTGACATTGATATAGAAGTATGTTTCTGAATTAGTTACAAACTTTGTTTTATCAACCAATGTAAACTGTCCGTTTGAAGAACAAGACAATATCAGTTCCGGACTATTGGATGGAAAAATCTGTAAATATTTACCATTCTTCTTTACAAGCCACAACTGAGATTCATCAGAGCCATTATTTTCAGTTATCCCCAATGTGTTATCACCCTTTGCATGAACGGCTTTGTTTTCAAAAGGATTTATAAAACGAAAACTGCCAGACAAATTCGTAATGCTCCACTGTTGCAATTTATCAGCTTCATTACTATTACTTAATAACACACGCTGGCTACCAGCATCATATCCCAATACTTTACCCGGATGATTGACAGGTACAATATTGTACAATTTATTCCGAGCAAAACCCACTTGTGCATGTACTGTACAAACAGCACATACCCATACACACATTAAACAAACAAGTATATTTCGCATAAAATAAAAATTTCATTAATAATATCTTACTTTTGGAGCCTTATCTCGATTGTAATTATCGTTAACATAAACACGTACCCAATCAATATACATGGAAGGAGGATTTTGCTTGCTCCATTTTTGTGAATCAACGGCTCCCGGCCATGCCTCCGGATCGACAGATAATCCCGTACTAAATATCAGATAAAATCCGGCAAGATCACTCCACGGCCAATCAATGTTACCATTCGCCCCTTTTTTATGTTCAAAATAAGCTTTACCATTCACTCCTCCCACAATCCTGTCCGGATACCATTCCAGCCAATAAATATTCCATTGACTCATATCCGCCAGATTGATACTAGAGGTAACACTTCCTTTACCTCCTACTACACCTGCATAATGGTGTTCTGAATGAAGAGTAAAATGAGCACGCTGGTTTATTTGCTTTTTGGGATTTTCCAATAAATCAATTTCTCCATTCTTTGGCCATGGTCCCTTGTTTCCCATAAACCAAAGAGCTTCATTAAACCCTTCTGCAGCTGTACGTTTAAAACGAATTTCTATTCGCATATTTTCTGTAAACTTACACCAAGCCTGTTTTCCAGAAGTTACCGAACGATAAGCCGCATGCGAAAATTTTACGTTTTTCCCGAAACCGTTATCTATTGAATCCGTTTCTTCCACTGGCCACATATGCAATACGCCATTTTCCACCTTAGAGCACCTTGCATTATTCACACAAGCCGACTTACTCGTCGTTTGAGTCTTATGTTCTTGAAATCCTAAAGGGAGTCCCTTCTTTGTATACTTATCCAAAAACTCATGGGCAGTATAAAAATACCATCCTCTCTGGGTAGGATGAACATCACCCGGTTTAAGCTTCAATGTTTCATCCGGATGAGGATATACTTTTGTTTCATCATCTTTATCATCGACCACAGTCACTCCCAACTCCTCCATCTCAATGACAGCAGCCGAATCATCCGGAGTCGTTGCTTCCAGCTTCACATAACGGGCTGTCGGTACCGACGGAATACTTACGGTCTGGGGCAACGGATTATGCATGATGTTACTGAACTCTCCATCCGATACCAATACCTTCCACTCCTTTCCGTCCTCACTGACAGAGAACTGGTAATGATAAGCCATCGTTGGTTTAGCTTCTCCGTTCAAAGGAGCGTAGGTGAAAGCCTTCAGACGGACCTGCTTGCCCAAGTCTATCACCAGAGGAGAAGATGACAACCGGTTCCACGTATTGCGCGGAAGCGTGTTCCAGTCAGCAACTGCCGCCTGATTTACAAGAGCTGGAGCATAATAAGCAGATACATTCGATATATTCGCACAAAGACGACACGAATCAATGCGGACACGGATGGAATCGGCTGTCAGCTCCGGAAAACGAAGCATGCGCTTATAGCCGATAGTCGTACCTTCACCCAATGACTGCCAGACACCGTCACGGTAAGCCTCAACCGTAAACTTCTCCACACGCTGACCCTTCGAGATTTCTTCCTGAACCTGAACCACGTTCAGCCGACTCGCTGGACGAATGACGTACGAACGGGATTCACCCGCACATGCAGTCCATGAAACATTACCGTTCTGAACCTTATCATCCGAAAAGACCCGGCGGCGGTAAGCTGCAAACTCCTTCAAACGGGATACATCGGCTTCGTTCAGCAAACCCCGGCGGTCGGGAGGTATATTCAGCAAAAGAACTGAATTATAGCCTACTGACTGAAAATAAATATCCGACAGTTCTTTCAGACTTTTCACCTTTGCATTTTCTTCCTCATGCCAGAACCACCCCGGACGAATCGATACATCCACTTCCGAAGGATACCAGAAAAGTTCCGTTGCATCCTGCAACATCTTACGACTGCCCAAATCTTTTGCTTTACCGTAAACCCCTAAACGTTTATTATTCTCCGCAGAACGTGCATAAATTCCCGGAGTAAGTACCGTTGCACTCCATTCCGTTTCACGACCGATACCTTTCTCATTGCCAACCCAACGTACATCATCACCCATAATCGCCATTACAGCTTTGGGCTGCAAACGCTGGATCGTCTTATAAAAGGCATCCCAGTCGTACACCTGCTTCTTTCCGTTAGGACCTTCACCGTTTGCACCGTCGAACCATACCTCATTCACCTCACCGTAATTGGTCAACAATTCCGTGAGCTGTTCGATAAAGAATTTATTGTATTCAGGAGAATTACCGTAGCACGAAGCGTTACGGTCCCAAGGAGACAGGTATACACCGAATTTCATGCCATACTTGGTACATGCATCACGAAGTTCACGCACCACGTCACCCTTGCCGTCCTTCCACGGAGAAGAAGCCACTGAATGAGATGTCGTCTTTGTCGGCCACAGGCAGAAACCGTCGTGGTGCTTGGCTGTAAGCAGTACCATCTTGAAGCCACACTCTTTCAAGGTACGTACCCATTGCTCAGCATCCAGTTCTGTCGGATTAAACAAAGAAGGATCCTCTGTACCGTCTCCCCATTCACGACCGGTAAATGTATTAATTCCAAAATGCAAAAAAGCCGTCAGTTCCATCTGCTGCCAGGCCAACTGCTGCGGAGAGGGAACTAAACGGGCCGCCAGTGAAGCTTTCTGCTCCAAGCTTTCATTTCCAGAAAACTGCAAATGCTTTACAAAATAAGAGGTATCCTGCTGAGCTTGCCCCCCAACAGGGAGGGCAAGCAATGAACACGCCATTAAAAACTGGTTTATTTTATTCATGCAGTTTATTTATATGCTGAATTCAACTTGCAAATGCAACAGAATTCTGATTA
>FR887738.1 GCA_000432735.1 Bacteroides sp. CAG:443 | reverse complement strand
AAAGGCCATCTCAAATTATATTTCAATTTGAGACAGCCTCATCATTTTTATCTCTTCTTCTTGAAAAAGTCTTTCATCAACTTTGCACAGTCCTCGGCAAGTACGCCTTTTACTACAACTGTCTTGGGGTGCAAGGCATCGGGCGCATACCGCTGATAGCCTCTTTTCTCATCTTCAGCGCCAAACACCAGTTTCCCCGTCTGTGCCCAAGCTATCGCACCCGCACACATCACGCACGGCTCCACCGTCACATACAGAGCACATTCATTCAGATACTTGGCTCCTAACGCATTGGCAGCAGCCGTAATCGCCTGCATTTCGGCATGAGCCGTCACATCGTTCAGCGTTTCTGTCAGGTTATGCGAACGGGCAATGATTCGGTCGCGACAAACAACGACAGCGCCCACTGGAACCTCTCCCCTGTCGGCAGCCTTCTGCGCCTCCATCAAGGCTTGCTTCATATAAAAAACATCATCGGCCATAACTTATCTGCGCATATCGTGTTCCTTGAACAAGGTAGGATAATCATCTTCCATATTCTGATGAATAAAAGCCAATATGGTTTCACGAAGCCAGCGCGCCTTGTTCTTTATCTGGTAAGTTTCCAGATAACGGTCTACAATCTGCACTTCTTCTTCACTCATCAGGCATACCATCCGCCGTTTACGTGGCGGTACCGATGGTGGCACTTTTTTCCGTTTTTTCCCGTTATTCATCATTGCAAATACAAAATTAGTACACTTCGACCAAATACAAAACAGAAAATGCGTATTTTTGCAAAAAACAAAATGGCGAAGCATAACGAGCTGGGAAAAGAAGGAGAAACAGAGGCTGCCGAATACCTGATAAGCAAAGGCTACACAATACGTCACCGCAACTGGCGCTCAGGCAAGCGGGAACTGGACATCGTAGCGCAAAAGGACGGTGAACTGGTAATAGTAGAAGTAAAAACCCGCCGGAACGACGAATTTGGCCGGCCAGAAGAAGCCATCACCGACCGGAAAATCAGAAACATCATCATCTCGACTGATGCATACATTCAGAGATTCGAAATAGACCTGCCGGTTCGCTTCGATGTCATTACAGTTACGGGGACAGAGCCTCCCTTTCAGATAGAACACATCGAAGATGCTTTTTTGCCACCCATTTGGTAAGACATACATATAGTACAACGTCAAGTCAGAAAAAAAATTATGGATATAGAAACACTCCGTCAATATTGTTTAAGTAAGCCTGCCGTAACCGAATGTTTTCCTTTCGACGAAAGCACCCTTGTTTTTAAAGTAGTAGACCGCATGTTCCTGCTGGTCGATCTGGAACATCCTGACCATGCGTGCATGAAATGTGCCCCGGATTATGCCATCGAACTGCGTGAACGCTATCAGGGTATTGAAGGAGCCCATCATTTCAATAAGAAATACTGGAATCAGGTGGCACTGCAAAGTGACGTACCCGATCAGCTTATCTGTCGACTGATCGACCATTCGTATGATGAAGTTGTCAGGAAGTTTACAAAAAAACAACGGGACGTTTTGGAAAAAACATCACCACGTTCTACTGAAAACGCGGGCACGTTTCCGGCCGCTTATCCGGAACCTATCTTCCTGAGTGAAACTAATTCTACAAACAGTTACTTGGATGAATTGTGTAACAAAACTTCGGTGGCCGAACTGACGAGTGTATATACCGACTTTCAGACTGCCGGCCGCGGGCAGAGAGGCAACAGCTGGGAATCGGAAGCGGGAGCCAACTTACTCTTCAGCTTCGTACTTTATCCCGACTTTCTGGAAGCACGGAAACAATTCCTGCTTTCCCAGATTACAGCTCTTGCCTTACAAGAGCTCTTATCGCAATACACCGACGAGATCCGTATCAAATGGCCCAACGATATTTACTGGAAAGACAAGAAAATCTGCGGCACTCTGATAGAAAATGACCTGACCGGCGTACATATCAGCCGTTCCATCTCGGGCACAGGTGTCAATCTGAATCAGGAAAGTTTTCTGAGTGACGCTCCCAATCCGGTTTCACTCTTTCAAATTACCGGACGACGCTACGACCGCAAAGAAATATTATGTGACTTCATGGAACGTGTAGCTCAGTATTATACCCTCTTGAAAGACGGAGAAACCGAACTGATAGCCTCACGCTATCAGGCTGTACTCTATCGCAAGGAGGGCTTTCATGCCTACAAGGATAAAGACGGAAGTTTCCGTGCCCGTATCTGTGGAATTGAACCGTCGGGAGCCTTGATTCTGGAAGATGAGAGCGGAAAGAGAAGAGAATATATGTTTAAAGAAGTGTCTTTCGAATTATAATCCTAAGCATGTCACCTACCAGCCAACGAATACTGCACATAGCTATACCTTCTATTATCTCTAACATAACGGTTCCCTTGCTGGGACTGATAGACGTTACCATTGTAGGACATCTCGGTTCGGCTTCGTACATTGGAGCCATCGCCGTAGGAGGTATGCTTTTCAATATGATTTACTGGATATTCGGCTTCCTGCGTATGGGTACAAGTGGGCTGACGGCGCAAGCCTACGGCGCTCACGACCTTCAAGAAGTAACCCGTATCTTGCTGCGATCGGTCGGTATCAGCCTGATGCTGGCACTGGCGTTGCTTGTATTACAATATCCTATACGACTCATCGCTTTCGAACTGATAGATACCAGTGCCGAAGTACAACAGCTTGCCACCTTGTATTTCCATATTTGTATCTGGGGGGCTCCTGCCACACTTGGCCTATATGGCTTCTCGGGATGGTTCATCGGTATGCAAAACTCACGCTTCCCGATGTTTATCGCTATTACACAGAATATCGTAAACATAGCAGCTAGTCTGCTTTTCGTCTTTGTCTTTGGTATGAAGGTGGAAGGAGTTGCCTTGGGTACGCTGATAGCTCAGTATGCCGGACTTTTCATGGCGTACTTGCTCTGGCTGCGTTACTATAGGCCTTTGCGGAAATACATTAGCTGGAAGAAACTTTTTACTCGCAACGCCATGAAACGCCTGTTTCAGGTAAACCGGGACATCTTCCTCCGAACCTTGTGTCTAGTTGCCGTTACCGTGTTCTTTACTTCTACCGGAGCCGCCTACGGAGATGTAGTTCTGGCTGTCAACACCTTGCTCATGCAATTGTTTACACTCTTCTCTTATATCATGGATGGATTTGCCTATGCAGGAGAAGCGCTGACCGGCAAATACATCGGAGCGGGAAACAAACAGGAACTCCACCGTACCATCCGGCATTTGTTCGGTTGGGGAATCGCCTTGTCGATTGCTTTTACGTTACTCTATGGAATAGGAGGACAAGGATTTTTAGGACTGTTGACGAATGACCAGTCGGTTATTGTTGCTTCGGGCGATTATTTTTACTGGGTACTTGCCATTCCGCTTGCCGGATTTTCAGCTTTCCTGCTGGACGGTATCTGCATCGGAACCACTTCCACCAACATCATGCTGAAAGCAATGGTGGTAGCTGCCGGAAGTTTCTTCCTGATTTATTACGGACTACACCATACGCTTCACAACCATGCGTTGTGGTTAGGCTTTATCGTTTATCTGGCACTGCGAGGCATCGTTCAGGCCTGGCTGCTCAACTCTTCGAGCCTACGAACAGCCAAGTGATGTTTCTTCTCGGCAGCTTTCCGATACCAGTACAACGCTTTCTCCCTGTCCGGTGCGCCGATCCACCCTTCTTCATAGGCTTGTCCGATGCGATAAAGGGCATAGATATCTTCCGACTTTTTATATGCTTCGAAAGCCTGAGGAAGGGATACGGGTAAGGTTCCACAGCCTTTCCGATACAAATCACCCAAATTTGTAGGAGCGTATAAATGATCTCCCTGAAGATAAGCCTGCCTGAACCAGTACTCGGCTTTCTGTCCGTCGCGTTCTACGCCGATACCTTCCTGATAGATAGTTCCTAAATCGTTCAGCACGACTCCCGCTACATCCGCTCCAGCCTGATAACTTTCACCAAGAGCCACCAGCATTTCTGTATCTTCACGCGAATAACTTTCCCAAGTTTCGGCCCCGTCTATCTGCCACGACTTAACTCGTCCAATAGAAATATGCTGAGGTACATCAACTTCTGTCTCCATTTCTTCCCGCCGACGATCTTCTTCAAGTTCGGCGTCGGTAGCCTGGGGAAGCAGACCTTTCCGCATGATATACTGCACATAGCCATAAATGCGTGGCGTGGAAGAATGAAGATTTACCCCATATTGCGCCAGTAATGCCAACGATAAATAAGGGGTTCCTTCCAATGGAAGCCCCACATAGTAACGTGGAAACACAGACAATGCCGATTTCAGCATTGCTATTTCTTCTCCAATGGCATCTTCAATCCATGCTTCATCGTATATTCGATACACTGTTTGCCCCGCCTCATCGGGAAATGTCAATGTGGTATGATTGAGGTGTTGGCTTAAACAATCCAGCAGGTAGGGAAAAAACTTATAATCGCTATAAGAGGCCAGCCCGTCTATCATAACTTCATATTCATCCGGCCCCTCTGCTATGACAAACATGGTTGTTGAGATTTCCGGACGAGTGAAATAATAATAGCTGCGTTCTCCGTCGTAACCTTCAAATTCAAATTGGAAAGGAACATCCAGTTCACGCAAGAACGTATCCAAATCTAATCTGGCCGACGAATGTATACATACCGATCTCATGCCTTCTCTTCCTCCTCCGTACCGTCCAACAGATATTCTTTTCGGAACATATCAAGGAACAACAGGAATAATGATACCAACAAAGGTCCAAAAATAATTCCCATGAATCCAAAAATCGGCAGTCCGGCCACAACACCAAAAATTGTAATCAATGGATGAATATTGGCCATCTTCTTCTGAAGAATGAAACGAATCAGGTTATCACACTGAGAGATAATAATACCTCCATATCCTAGCAGGATAAGTGCATTCACCCATTCACCCATTATCAGGAAGTAAACAGATACCGGAACCCAAATCAATGCCGTGCCTACCAGCGGAATGATTGAAGCAAATGCCGTAAGCAATGCAGTCAGATACGGATTGGGAGCATCGCACAACCAGTATCCTCCCAAGGAAATAATACCTTGTATAACAGCCAACAACGGAATACCGATGGCATTCGACCGTACCATCAACTGGATTTTATCAAGAACTTCACGCTTGTTACTTTCGGTAAAGGGCATAATGGTCGATACATAATGCTCCATTTTCTTGCCTTCCCACAACATAAAGAACAAGAGCATAATGGCTACTGCCAGATTGACAACTAAATCGCTTACCCCGCTCATGATCTTTTGGCCGATAGAAGATGCCTGAGATACCATAAACGATAAACTTTGTTCTGACAGCAAGTCGAATCCAGTCCGTTCCTCAATGATATCGATAGCCTGACGTGCGGGCTGAATGATTGACTGGGTATCAAAATGCATTCCCGAAATCTGACTTACAATAGCCCAACTGAACAACGATAGAGGAATCAAAATAAAGAGTGTTACTCCTATTGTAATAATCCAGACTGCCAGAAGCGGTTTTATCTTACTCTGAAGCCAGTTCGAAAAATTACGCAACAACAGATATAAGGTAAACCCTCCTAATATGCCGTTCATGAACGGCTGTGCCTGACGAAACAACAAAATTCCCAATCCGATGATAAAAATAATGAGAGAATATTTCCAATATTGTTCTTTCATACTACAAATTTTCCTTTTTAGTCACAATAAATAACTGTACCACTTGGGGGCAAAGTTACGGAAATATACTTATCAACAAGCTATTTATCGTTTTAATATCATAAAAAAGTCGTTTATAGTCATCTGTCCATGTTTTCAACATAAAACAAACGTTCCATAAACGACTCCGACATTTACTAAATTCATCATTCAGTGCAATGTCTCTCATATTACCTAAAAAACTCCCAATACCTACGTATGCTTTACCGGACTATTCGATACCGATTTCATCTACAAAGATGAATGCAGGTCGGCCACTTCCCCAATGCCATGCGGGAATCTTATATTCCGGTTTAGCGATCACCTTAACATAACGAGCATTTATAGAATTGAACTCTACTTCGTGAGTATAAATACCATTTTTGTCCTTAGAAGTGACAGGAGGAAAGTCAACCGTTTTCAACTCCTTATAAATTTTACCATCATCGGATGCCAATACCGAAATGCTTCTTACGTCTAAGATTTCTTCTCCAATCTCCACATAAGTCCGTACCCATGCTTTATGAATGGAAGTCTCCTGCTTTAAATCGACTACCGCCTCCATATCATTCTTATAAAACGCAATCCACCGTCCTGTTCTGTAATTGGGTGTTCCACTTAAACCATCTACCAATGTATATTCACCATTGAATTTATATTTCTCATTGATCGGCTGCAATAACGTCAAAGGCTTGGCAGTAGCTTTATTGAAATCGATTTTTTCTGTAAGAACATCACTCTTCTTATTATTACGGATAGTGATAGCTTTCAAAACACAACTTTCTTTCAATGAAAGTGTATCGCCATACAACTGGGACTTTTCCGTAGGTTCACTACCGTCGAGCGTATAATAAATCGGTGAATTTCCGATAGCAGACAACACCACCTTAATTGAATTATTTACATAATCTGTAATATATTCCGCCTTAACATTAAAAACATGCTTAGCATAATTATATCCTTCCCGATCATAAATTGAAATCAATTGCGGCAAACGTTGCAGGAAGTTATCGTAATTCTTTTTATCGGGCATCGTCCATTGGACTTCCGACAAGGCAGCCAGACGAGGTAATTCCATATACTCCAACTGGCTAAAAGTGGGAACATATTCTGTCCATAAATTAGCTTGAACTCCAATGATATGAGTAGCCTCATCAGCAGTCAGACTCGGATCAATCGGTTCATAGCTATATACTCGTTCTACAGACACATATCCACCGATAGCCAACGGTTCCTTTTCTGTATCCATCGTCTGATAATAATCGAAATATAAATGAGAAGCTGGAGTCATGATAGCATCATTTCCCATCTTTGCAGCTTCAATGCCTCCTTCCTTACCTCGCCATGACATAACTGTAGCTGTTGGACTCAATCCTCCTTCCAGGATTTCTTCCCATCCTATCATCTTTCGTCCCTTTCCATTCAAGAACTTCTCTGCATAATCAATAATATAAGCTTGCAGTTTCTGCTCAGCAGTATGCTTATCGTCTGCCTTGATGCCCAAAGCTTTAATGCGAGCCTGACATTTCGGACACTTTTGCCAACGGACTTTCGGACATTCATCACCACCTACATGAATATATTCGGAAGGAAAGATTTCAACGATTTCACCCAATACATCTTCGATAAATTTTAGAGTTTCATCGTTACCGGCACACAACACATCATCGGAAACACCCCATTGCTTCCATACTTCATACGGCCCGCCTGTACAACCTAAATAAGGATAAGCGGCCAATGCAGCCTGCATGTGTCCGGGCAAATCAATTTCGGGAATAATTGTAATAAAGCGGTCCTGAGCATATTTTACAATTTCACGAGCCTCATCCTGAGTATAGAACCCTCCATAGGGTACATGATCGTATTCTCCAGAATTACGACCGACAACCGTTTCCGCACGTTTAGAACCAATCGTTGTAAGCTCCGGACGTTTCTTTATTTCAATTCTCCAACCCTGATCGTCTGTAAGATGCCAGTGAAAACGGTTAATATTATGCAAAGCAAGCATATCGATAAAACGCTTGATAGAATCTGCCGGGAAAAAATGACGTGAAACATCCAGATGTACCCCACGATAAGAGAAACGAGGGTAATCATTGATTTCAACCGCAGGAAAAGCTACATCTGCATGTCCGGCTTCAGCCATCGACTTACGCAATGTCTGAATACCATAAAAGACTCCGGCGGCAGAAGCACCTTGTATACGAATCAACTGCTTTCCAACTTTAAGATGATAGGCCTCTTTATTCTTATCATCCAGTCCCGTTGACAAAATAATGGCATTCCTATCGACGGACTTATCTGTCACTTGTAACTCCTTTCCCGTCTGTTCTTCGATATATCCAGCCAAAAATTTAGCATTACGTTTCATCGTATCATCACCAGCTGGATATACAATAACGGTATTGTTGCTCAAAACAAAATCACCAACAGCAGTAGTTTGTATTTCTTGCGGCAACGGAATGACATCAAAATTAGCCTGATCTTTTATAGCCGACGAACAAGAGAAGAGTCCTCCACACAAAAGAAGCAACCCTAAAAAGTACAGGTTTTTCATTAAAAGATGATTGATTAGTTAACAAAATAATTATTAGAATAAATACACTATTTCTCCGAAATATCGGTATAGAGAATCTCAATCTTTGAAGTACTACATCAACACTTCGATAGAAACATTCTATAGAAAATAAAAAACAACCGATATATGATTATCGGTTGTTCTTATTTAATCAACAAAATAATCTTTTATTGATACATATACACTGAGAATCTCGTAATATCAACACGACCAGGAACATCAATCATCTGATATTTCAAGAAACGAGTATCTTTTCTCTGAGCAAATTTAATGGTTTGAATATAACCACTTGTTTCATACACCCCTATCGACTCCCAAGTAGTACCATTTTCTGAAGTAAACAATTCTACTTTAGTCGGGCAAAAAGAACCTCCCCAATGCTGAGTCTGTATACCTGATATAGTTTTTACAGATTTAAAATCAACAGTCAACCAGAAAGGAACTCCATTAGTAGCCACATCATTACTTCCCGTTCCTGCCACAGTATTAGCTTCTGGGTTTTCTACTCCTTTCATAAAAGTAAATATCCATTCTTTCGGTGTAGTAACCAATACATCCTGTTTTGGTTTCTCTGCTGCTTTCTTCACTGTAAATGCAAATCCTTTATTAAAGTCACTAACAGTAACTCCTTGAGCATTCGAATTAATAGATTTCATGTTAATTTTAAGAAAGTATTCAGCAGCCGCTTTTACATTAATCAACTCAGACCAGTCAGTAATACTCAAGGTTATAGGTTCTGACTGTTTTTGTCCAGCTTTTATTACGGCTTTTTGTGAACTCAAAGCAATTTTATTCGTACTAACAGGAAGATCCGTAGTTACTTCAATATCTACAGCTATATCTTGATCTACCGGTTTTGATGCAACAGCTATAAACTGGAAGTCTACCTTACCTTCTATTCCTATACCTTCCGAATGGGTCAAATTAAACTCAGTAGTAAGAGGTTTCAAATAATCAACAGGAAGCAAGGAGATATAACTTAGATTCCATTCATTAATTGTTTCATCGTCGTCACTACACGATATAAAAGGAATGACTCCCCCTATCAGGGCGGCCATTAATATATAATGAAAAAACTTTTTCATACTATTAGTCTTTATTTCATTCACCTCTCTGTCTGTCAGAGAGGTGAATTATTATTAAAAATATTTATTTCCAAGGAGTTGCCGTTTCAGTAGACAAGATACCTTCTACCCAAGTAACCTTTTGTTTAGTTTCCAAAGTATGTCCTTTACCTGTCGCATCTTCGAATACAGTGTAAGTACCATCACTTCTTTCTACTGTTTTGCCTTCATTCATACGCCAGTATGCTTCCAATCCGGTAGACTTTGGACTCACCTGTGTCATACTGTTCTGAATCTGAGCTGCATTACGAGCTACAGACCAAATACGTATCTGGCTTACCAAAATGTTACAACCATTCCACCAACCTGACTGATTTCCATCTCCATCAGTAAACCAGTTAACACCTTTGAATGTCAAACAAGGAGTAGCACACTCCAACTTACCACTTTCAATACCATTTACATAAATTCGGTAAGTAGTTCCATCGAAAGTCATAGCCATATGTTGCCATTTATTGGTTTCAAAATGATTAGCAGGGTTAACATACATACCCTCATGAAGCTGAATCTGAACCAACGAGTGGGCAGGATGATCACTATTAGCAGACTGAGGATCTTCAAAACGCAATAATATATAGCGACCGGCACCGTCATTAGTTGAAAATACAGCACGGTTACGATTATTTGTATTACTAATTTGGAAACGTGCTTCTACAGTATACTGCGCATAAGTTTCAGGAGCAGAGATATACTCTGGTGAATATAACTTAGCACCTCCACCAAACTGAGGAGCAGAGAACTGAATAATATTTTCTGCTAAAATAACATAAGTTCCTGTATTAGGCATAACAGGGTAGTTACCATCCTTCGAAACCAGTCTGACAGGCAATGCATAAGCTTCTCCTGAATCTACCATTTCCTTGGTAAAGGCCTTCAAAGTTATTGTTGTTTCTTCAGCATTATATTCTCCAGATTTAATAACAATATCTTCGGGCAAAACATATTCACCTTCAGGAATGGTTACGTAACTTGTACCATTTTGTTTATTATATTCATCTAATATAGAAGAATCTACTACAAGCTTATAATGACTATCTATAGAAGCAGCATTACTCATATGAATATTGATCGTAGTAGTGGTTTCTCCAGTAGCCTGTACCGTTACTTTCGCACCTGCTCCACTAAGAGCTTCTTGTATATAAGCATGATTATCAAGAGCAGAATATTCTGCATCATCACATGCTGTAAATATTCCCACACCAGCTATCAATGCTGAGAAGAAAAATGTTTTTATATAATTCAGTTTCATAATCTAATTAATATTTAAGTAATGAATGTGAAGAAGGATTCATAATTTGAATGGCCTTGCGCATATTTTTACATTCTGGAGTAGTACCAAATTCTGCTTCTAAATGATAAACTCCTACACCGCCCTTATTGAAACCGTTTGTAGGTTTCCAACGAGCCATACCTTCCAATGACAACATAGAATTACCATAACGATCTCTATATGAATAACCTCCATTCATTGCCGCATCTACAGCTTCAAAATTTTCTGTCATTATCGTCATATTAGTGACTCTTTCTTCACCAAGTTCTTTTCCAAAAGTTTCCATCAAGCCACAACGATATGCTCCAGGCCCTCCAAGAAGTCTACCATCTAAGTTAGAATCGCTTCCAGGATTGTAAGCTTGAATTACAAAGTAGTCAAAATAGTGTCCAACTTGAGGTTGATCTGTAATACTTTGAGGCTCTCCATCAATCATCAACAATTTACCTGTCCCTGATTTTGGTCCCAAATATTTACTAAGTTCTTCAAGGAAAATTGCAAATCGTGAATTATTACCTGACATTACAAGATTACCTACATAAGGACCAGCATTGGGTTCATAATCAATATCAAATCCATCATAACCATAATAGTTAATTGTATCGGCTACTGCTCTTGCATATTTACGAATAGCAGCTTCCATAGCCTCCTGATTTGTTTCATCAAATCCCCAAAAAGCGTTAATTGCTTCACGATCACTTCCATATCCATTTTCTTCCCACTTATCTGTAACATAAGAAGGAGTAAATCCATCTCCTACATTACCAATAATTTGGCAAACAACAACTTTTGTTCCTTTTACCTGCTGAACAAAAGCTAAATCTTTCTTTTGCTTTTCAGTCAAGTTTTTACTGTTGTTCCATAAAGAAACAATATCCAAACTATCAGGAAGTCCAGCCAAAGAGTTTTTCATATAAGCTCCATCACCAGTCCATCCTCCATACCATCCAAAAGAAACTTGATGATCACTCTGTTTATAGGCACGTAATGCAGCATAATATTCATTAGAAGTTACTTCTTCAGGAAACGACTTTGCTTCCATATCTGTCCAATCACTACAACCTACAAAAATGGAAGTCAGTAATGACAAACATAAGGTATATAATAAAGATATCTTTTTCATAAATATTCATTTAATGTTATTAGTTCTTTTTAGCCCACTTCAAATCGGTAGCCTCATTATCAGCACCTCCCAGTTCAGCAACCCCTTGTTCATAATTTGCAGTATTATTCTGTCTTTCGGTATATGGGAAACTCAGACGACGCATACCTCTTGTACTGCTGACGCCATGAGTTGAAAGGTTATCGATACATGGATACAGTTCCGGGTATCCCGTACGGCGATATTCAGCCCATGCCTCCAAGCCTAACGGATAATTGGCAATCCATTTCTGAGTGATAATACGCTGGAAGTTCTTGCCCGTAAGAGAATTGTCGCTGTCATCCCATTTTACAGAAACTGTATTGGAAATAGAAGCCGCAGCTCTCTGTACATTATCACTGGCATGTGATACGGTAGGAGCTTTATCTATTGCCAAATACTCATCACCCGATACAGAGTATTGTTCCATTGAAAGACGTATACCTGTTTCATAATATTCTTTAGCCTTCTTATCTCCAACTTTCCATCCTCTCAAAATACCTTCTGCACGCAGGAATGCTGTTTCGGCAGCACAGAATACCATCAACTTATCTGTTCCGGTAATAGCTGGTGTTGAAAATGCAGCTGCATCTCCTTTCGCAAAATTGCTGTCGCCCGTACGCATTCCAACATATTGATCTGTTTTGCCAGCCATAGTCGACTTATTGAAATACTTAGGCATACGTGGATCATTATAGGCATTCATATAGTCAACAATGTTTGCATTCACACGCAAATCACCCCAGCTGACAGCTGCCAACTGATATGGATTTGTCTGTGTTCCGCAATCCATCATCGCATTATCTACGTTTGTTTCAATCAAACCAGCCGGATCAGAAACAGCCGCTTCTGCTGCCTCTTTCGCCATGTCAGGCCATGTATCGCTGATACGTATAGCCACACGCAAACGCATGGAGTTAGCCAATTTAGCCCATTTTGAATAATCACCATTGAACACAGGGTCATTCGAGCCTAAAGGAGCATAACCACTTGTACTTACATAATAGTTATACAATACACTTGCCGCATTTCCCAAATCTTCCAGAATATGCTTGTACACATCTTCTTGAGAATCGTAAGCTACATAGAAATTACCCTTCTTTACCTGACTGTAAGGCATAGGACCATAACAGTCGGCCACGCGTAACATTGTTATTGCACGAATCATGCAAGCAAATGCATAATAGTGACCGGTAGAATTGGTTGCTTCCTGAATCTGGAAGAAGTTTCCATAGATTTTCTGGTAAGAAGTATTCCATGGACTAGCTGTCCAGGAATCACTAGGATTGAATGTTCCAAAGTTAGTACCGCTCCATGTATTGGAACAACACAGATAGCCACCCAGCTGTCCTACCATCTGATCCATCATCTGAGAATCATTCTGTTGAATATTGACAATAGTTTCAATCATTGACTTCATCAATGTGGAAGGATCAGCCTCGTGAATCTGATACTGATTAGTATTATATTCTTCAAACTTATCTGTACAGCCTCCAGCCAAAACCAATAAAGCTGCACCCAAGGTTATATTTTTCAAATAGTTTTTCATAATAGGAATCTCCTCAAAATTAGAATTGAACTTTTACATTAAAACCAATATTACGCAAACTTGGCTGCATAAAATAGTCCACATTCATATAATAGTTACTTGCGGTAGCTGCCGACAATTCAGGATCGAAAGGAGCTTTACAATAAATCATCCACAGGTTACGTCCTACGACACCTAAAGTAACATTGGCTACATTCTTAAACCATTTTTTAGGAAGAGTGTAATTCAAGCTCAATTCCTGCAAGCGAACGTTTGTCGCACTATACAAATAGTAACGACCATATCCACCTTCACCGGTACCAATTGTCTGATAGTATTTCTGTGCAGTAACCAGACCATTATTAATAGGAATGCCTCCATTGTCACGAGCTGTAGCAGAAGCTTCGGATACACCATAGTAATCCAAAATACCTTGCGTAGCAGAATAAGCCAAACCACCAACTCGAGCAGACAATACAACTCCTAAATCAATACCTTTATAAGTAAAGTGGTTAGTCCAACCCAAATTGAAGTCAGCATCCAAATCGCCTACCTTAGTCGGGGTTGAAGAAGAAGTCATCGACAGATTTCCGTTTTGGTCAACCTTGATATTACCGTTATTATCGCGAGTCAGCTGATTGTACACATAAATATCTGTCATAGAGCCACCTTCAGTCAAGATAACACGAGGTGCTACGTTTTCCTTACCTAACCAACCAACAGGCATGTTCTCCATTTGGATTTCTTCTCCTGTAACAGGATTCACACTACCACTTGCCAGACGAATAACCTTATTACGGTTCAATGTAAATGTTGCATTAGAAGACCAACCAAATCCAGCCCATTCATCGTGGAAACCTAAACCTAATTCCACACCCTGGTTCTGTACATTACCAGCCTGAACAATAGCCTTATTATAACCAGAAGATGGAGGAATATCAACACTAAATGTTTGATTCAATGTATTTGAACGATAATAAGTTGCATCCAAGTTGAAACGATTTTCCCAGAACTTCAAGTTAAGACCAATTTCCCATGATTTAGTTTTTTCCGGTTTCATATCATCCATCGGATAAACTGTCGGATTTTCCCAGTTATGAGTCTGTGCATTGTACACATAACCCGGATTGGTCAAGAAACGATCAAACGAAGAAGCCACAATAGTGTATGATCCTCGAATCTTTGCGTAAGAAATAACTTCCGGCAACTCAAGCATATCAGACAATACAGCTGACAAACCGACAGACGGATAGAAGAACGAAGGATGTTTAGAGTAAGCCAACTTAGAATCCCAGTCGTTACGTCCCGTTACAGTCAAATACAACTGATTTCTCCAGCTTAATTCTGCACTTGCGAAAACACTCTGAATTTCATCATCATATCCTTGAGGATCCGGCTTGTAGTTAGCCGAATAGTTGATATTATTCATCTGGAAGAAATTCGGAATCTTCAAGTCGCCGGCTATAGACAACTGATTCATGGAAGTATGATAGATAGATGCACCAAAGTTCGCATTCAAACGGAACTCTCCAAATGTCTTGTCAATATTCCCCAGAACATCGGCATAAATTGAACGTTCCTGACGCATTGCATCTTCCAGACCACCATTCACACCACAGAAGGTAGTCAACGTAGAAGCCGACTTTTCGCTGCGATTGCGATAATCCGAGTTATCCAGATTGACACGTCCCGTGATATTGAACCAGTCGGTCACCTTCCATTTCAAAGAAGCGTTCAACATATAACGTTTCTTTTCTGAAGTACGTAATATCTTGTTCTGAATCCAATAAGGGTTCTGCAAAGACATACCACCATCACCATAAGGCCAATATTGCTTCATGTAACCGTAGTCTGTATCGTAACGTTCATACAAACGAATTTCATCGAAGTTATCGCCACGCGGGAACAAATACAAAGCTGGCAGCGGGTTGTAATACTGTCCTTGTGATACCATGTTCTTGTTATTCTGAATAATGTACTGAGCACCGATATCCAATGTCAAGCGATCATTCAAAAAGTTAGTAGTATTACGAGCAGTAAAGTTATAACGATTATAGCTGTTATTCGGTAAAATACCATCAGAATTGGTTGTAGAAGCAGACAGATAAGTCTGATTCTTAGCATTACCGGTAGACAGAGCTATAGAGTTAATGATGTTTGTTCCAGTGTTAAAGAAGTCAGACGGATCGTATCTTCTATCAGTTGCAGCACCCCAGCTAAGCAAACCAGCACTTGTACCATAACGGTTCTGCATTTCAGGCATGATATAAGCTTTGGAGAAAGTAGTACTATTCGATACTGTAAGATTTGTTTTTTCAGTCTGACCTTTCTTCGTTGTAATCAAAACAACACCATTTGCAGCAGCAGAACCATACAAGGCAGCAGCAGACGGACCGGTCATCATGCTGACACTGGCAATATCATCCGGGTTCAGGTCGGCTACAGCATCAGAACCACCCATAGATCCATATTGTCCTTCACCACCACTTGAACCAGTATTAAAGACAGGCACACCATCGATTACATACAGAGCATTGTTATCTTTTGTCAAAGATTTCATACCACGCATGACAACACGAGCTGCACCACCGGCTCCAGTTGCACCACTACTGATCTGCACACCAGCAACTTTACCAGCCAATGAGTTCATGAAGTTTGCATCCTTCACAGCTGTCAGAGCATCACCTTTCACTTCCTGTACATTATAGCTCAAGGCTTTCTGTGAACGCTTGATACCCAAAGCTGTTACAACGACTTCATCCAAAACTTCAGTGTCCTCCTTCATTACAATTTGTCCCAACTTAGCGCGAACAGGCAAAGTCTGAGTCTTATATCCGATATAAGAGATTTCCAGTGTTGCACCTTCATTTACAGATAATGTAAAGTTACCATCTATGTCGGTAATTGTACCGTTAGTCGTACCAACTTCAAGGATACTTACTCCAATCAGAGGTTCGCCTTTAGCGTCAACAACCTGACCAGTTGTGGTGACCTTTGCCACAGAACTAGATGACAACGATCCATTAGATACTGAAATACCACTTTCGGTAGCATACAATGCTACATTATGACCAGAGGCAATCAGCAAAAACAAGAGTAATTTTGATAATTTACTTCGTTTCATAGATTAAGGTTTAATTTGTTATTAATTTAAGGTATCTACCTTTTAAAAGCGAATGCAAATATAACTATTTTTTATATATATCGTGTGAAAATAAAATAATTATCCTTGTAATTTTATATATAATTAATTAATTTAAAATTACAAGGATATAAAAATAAATTACTTAATATATCATTTTATTTTACAATGATTTCATCAACAAATTGAATACCATCCTTATATAAAGAATCAGCCATAGCCTGATATCTGACATAACGGGCATCCGTTTCTCCGTCCCAGCCAAACTTCTTAAATGACACTGAATCATCTTTTTGTACTTGATGATGAATGGCTGTCAACTGAGTATATTCCTTTCCATCGACAGAAGAAGATATAATTACCTCCGACGGCATGAATACATAAGGGCCGCAAATCTGCATAAATTCGGCAGAAACTGAATGAATTTTCATTACTTTTTCCAAATCGATGACCACATCCATCCGATGGTTGTCTGCAAAGCCCAGCCAACGCTTATCGTTATAATTCCAGCCTCCACGCAAGCCATCGTTCAAGGTTTTGTCACCATTTGCCGGATAATTCGGCCAATAAGGGATATTAAAAGTAACCTTTTTGCCTACTGCCAGATGTTTTACTGGTTCATCATACTCTTTTCTATTGCCTATTTCCTTAGCATAATCGAAAGAATTATATCCTTTAGCCTTCAATTCCGGAATAATCTTCAGGATTCGTTCGCGGAAAGAGTCCCATGATTTTCTTTCCGGCACGGTCCATGCCACTTCGGCTAAAGCAATCGCACGCGGATAAAGCATATACTCCATATGTTCATCGGTCGGAATATATTCTGCCCACAAGTTAGCCTGTACCCCCAAAATCATCTTCCGGATGTCGGTACTCAAAGAATCTGGCACCGGATTATAAGAATAAACCTTACTCAAAGGAAGATACCCTCCGATTGCCTCCGGCTGAGAATAAGGTGCATCCTGATAAGCATCGAAATAACAATACTCTCCCGGAGTCATTATTGCATGATGTCCGGACAAGGCTGCGTCGATGCCTCCTTGTTCGCCGCGCCATGACATGACGGTAGCGTTTGGAGCCAATCCTCCCTGAAGAATTTCATCCCATCCCAACAGGCTGCGTCCATGATCATTCAGGAAACGTTCGATGCGATGTATCAAATAACTCTGCAACTCGTCTACATCTTTCAGCCCTTCTTCTTTCATGCGTTTCTGACACAACGGACAGGTTTTCCATGAAGCTTTCGAAGCCTCATCTCCTCCGATGTGAATGTATTGGGAAGGGAAGAGTTCCATGACCTCGGTCAGTACATCTTCGAGGAACTCGAACGTCTTTTCATTTCCTACACAGAAATCAGACTGCTTGCCCGGTTTGTGTGTACACGACAGTTCCGGATAGGCGGCCAGCACTTCATCCGAATGGGAAGGCATCTCTATTTCAGGAATGATAGTGATACAATGCTGACGAGCATATTCAACCATTTCGCGAATATCATCTTTTGTGTAATAACCTCCTTGTGCCTCGGGGTCGGTTTCTTCGCAATAGTTAGCACCACTATTAGACCATTCTTTCCATGTCTTTCCTTTTCTCCAAGCAGCATACTGAGTCAGACGTGGGTATTTGTCGATAGCGATTCGCCATCCTGCCGCATCGGTAAGATGCAGATGCAGTCTGTTGAATTTATAATGCGACAATAGATCGATCTGTTTTTTCACAAAATCCTTCGAGCGGAAATGGCGGGACACATCGAGCATGATACCACGATAAGGGAAACGAGGTTCGTCTAAGATTTCTACAGCCTGAACATTCCCCTCTCCTTGTTCAGCCAACTGTATCAGGCTCTGTACGCCATAAAACAACCCGGCATCCGACAAAGCTTTTATTACTACTCCGTCTTTTCCGACATGCAGTGAGTAAGCTTCCGGAGAAGTCACCCCACTGATAGAGTCGACCACTTCTAGCCGAATGCAATTTCCACCCTCACCGGCAGCGCCAAAAGTTACCGGAAAACGGGTTTCAGAAAAAGCTGTTTTTACAATTTGCTGAGCATCCTCATTACCGTCGAAAGCAATACGTGTATCTTTATTCCACTCAAAGGAACCTTTGCCCCAAGAATACGAGAGAGGCTCGGGTGTAATGCCCACATCTTTTTTCGTTGTACAGCTGCCAGCCAGCAGCAGTACAAAAGCAACAAGAGAAAACAATGAAACTTTCATATACTCATTAGTTTAAAATTATTTCGTCAACCAACAGATACGGGGTAAGTCCTGCATTCAGATGCCATTCGGGCATACGTTTTTCGCTTACAACCTTTATCTTGACATAAGCGGCTTTACAGGGTTCAAACGAAAGTTTATGCTCGGCAATGGTATCACCGTCCGAGGGCTGCATGGCAGGATAATCCTGTGAGGCAATTTCTTTATAGTTTTTCCCGTCGCTGGAAACGGCAACCAAGAATTTCTTCGCATCGAACAGCCATGCATCTTTTCTGACATATACATGAATGGTAGCCGAACTCAATGTAGTTTCGCCTTGCATATCAATGACAGCTTCCAAGTCGTTGCCGGCAACAGCTACCCACGCTCCGGTATCGAAACTGTGATTTCCACGGCGACCGTCGACCAGCACTACCGGACCGTCGGGGCTGAAGCTTTCCTGATTGGGCTGAAGCAGCTTGACAGGTTTCAGCGTCGCCTTATTGAAACGGATGGTATCGATGGAAATCTTGCTCGTACGTGAAGGGTGTACGGCCATCGTTTTCAGAATGGCATCCTTATCTATCGTAAACGGACCTGTATACTTAGCCGATTCTTCTGTAGGATCCTGACCGTCGAGTGTATAATAAATAGGATCGTCGGCCATGGTACTCAACTGTACGCTTAGTACGTGTTTCACCGTATCAGCCTTAATATCTACATTTACATCGAATACGTGAGTGGCATATGTCCAATCGTAGCAATCGTATATGGCTGTAAGCCGAGGAATACGAGTCAGGAAGTCTTTATAATCCTTACGGGAAGGATCGCTCCACTGTACTTCTGCCAAAGCTCCCATGCGCGGAAGAATCATATACTGTACCTGACTGAAGGAAGGAATATATTCGGTCCACAGATTAGCCTGTACTCCTTTTATATATTGTTGCTCTTCCTTTGTCAACTCTTTAGGCATAGGTTCATAGTTATATGTTTTTTCTATCGGCAAATATCCACCGATGGCCAGCGGCTCGTCTTCTACCTGTTTCGACTGATAGTAATCGAAATACATATAAGTATTCGGAGTCATAATGACATCGTGATGCTGACGTGCGGCTTCAATGCCTCCGCTTTCTCCAATCCACGACATCAAGGTAGCACCCGGAACCAGTCCTCCTTCCAGAATCTCGGTCCAGCCGATAATCTGCTTGCCTTTTTCGTTCAGACACTTCGTGGCTTCCGCAATCATATAACTCTGCAAACGTTCCTCTTTAGTATGCTTCGCATCCGATTTCAGCCCTAACGCCCTGATACGTGCCTGACACTTCGGACATTCTTTCCAGCGTACCTTTGGACATTCGTCACCCCCGATATGAATGTATTCCGACGGGAACAGGTCGGCTACTTCAGACAATACATCTCTTACAAACTGCAACGTAGAATCATTTCCTACACACAGCACATCATCCGATACGCCCCATGTTTCTCTCACCTCATACGGTCCTCCCGTACATCCTAACTCCGGATAAGCCGTAAGAGCTGCCTGCATGTGCCCCGGCAAGTCAATTTCCGGAATAATCGTAATGTAACGCTTGGCTGCATAGTCAATGATATCGCGGATTTCGTCCTGCGTATAATAACCGCCATAAGGAGTTCCGTCGTATATACCACTACACCAGCGGCCTACCACCGTTTCCTTACGCTGCGATGCCACCGACATCAGCTTGGGGTATTTCTTGATTTCGATACGCCATCCCTGATCGTCGGTAAGATGCCAGTGAAAACGGTTGATATTATGCAGGGCACACATATCGATAAAGGTCTTCACTTCGTCTACCGTAAAGAAATGACGGGCTACATCCAGCATGGCCCCGCGATAGGAAAAGCGTGGTTTGTCGTAAATTTCTACTGCCGGAAGACTTACATTTACATCCTGGGCAACGGGCAAAGACTTTCGTAAGGTCTGGATTCCGTAAAAGACTCCAGCTTCGGAAGCTCCGGAAATACAAATCCGCTTGTCGTTTACCACAAGTTTATAGGCTTCTTTATTATCGTCACTCAAATCGAGCGTCAGACAAATAGCACCGTCGACAGGCATTCCGGCCCGGGGATTCAGTTTCAGCCCCGTCTGTTTGGCTACATAAGTCGCCAACAATTCAGCATTTTCACGCATTTTTTCATTATTTTCCGGATAGACGACGGTAATTCCATCTTCGAGCAGAAAAGGAGTACTTCCTTCACTCTTCACAGTCAAAGGTTTAGGAATGACTTCATAATCAGAACTTAATGTTTCTTTTGAAGAACAAGAGAAAAGAGTACTGAACAGAAAAACACAGAGCAAGCTCATGAAGCTAACTGAAATTTCTTTCATACGGTAAGATAAGATTTAAGTGTAAACTAAATATGGTAAAACACTCCTTTCGAGTAATTACTTTATACAAAGATAAAAATAAAAATCAGACAAACCGATTGGTTAATTAAAAATTTTAAGAAATAATGGTTATTTATTATCATAACAGAAAAAGTAAATAAGGGAAAAGGCATATATTAAATTATAAATTATCCGAAATGCAACAAAAATAAAAACATATTGGATCATATCCGGACTTTTCTCCAGCATATAGACAGTTTGTTAAAGGTTGTAAAGCAACATGTTTTTAAATGATATCGGGAGATCTCCGCCAAAACGTCTCGACGTTTTTTTAAGATTTGTACAAATTCTTATTTTTTTTGTACAAATCTTTAATGACTTTCCAGCATACAAATAAAAAAGAAGCTAAACGGTATCCAAAAACAACCGCATAAAAAGACATTACCATAGCCATACGATTGATTTTCAAGAAGAAACAGTTGCATCTTATCGTATTTCACATAATAAAAAAGCCCGGAAACATTCCGAGCTTTATTCCAATTCCCGAAGAACCCTTAATCAATATTAACCGTCCGCCTTCAGGGGAAATATCTGTATCGACACTCAATAACTTCTGTCCATGCCAGACATACAGTATTAACCTTTCTTTCTTTTCTTCCAAAGTTGCCAGCTATTGATTATATTCTGCCATACGACATAGCTTCCCGGTGCTATCGCCGAAACCGGATTCAGGTAGGTACATGCCATCCATATTGCCAGGACTGTATTCTTCTGCCCTAGTGCCTGCCCGCCGCTGATACGGTCGGAGTACAAACCTCCGATGTTTTTCCCGGCCCAGAACTGAAGGCAACAAACGACAAGGGCAAAAAATGCAATCAGAAATTCTTCGCCGATGGAAGTATCTCCCTCGACTACCGACTTGGTGGTCTGCCCCATCACGATAATCAAAGCCACTGCCCACAGATAAAACGCCATGTCTTTCAGACCTACCAGAAAACGATGAACCGGCGGACAGAAGCGGCGCAGCAACACAGCCGTAAAGAAAGGGAACAGCAGCAACGGGAAGACCTTGCCCAAAATACGAAGGAAAGATTCACCGAAAGCCATATCCGAAGGCTCGACCAGCGGAAAAACCAGTGGTACGATAACGGCAGCCAGCAAATTCGACAGCAAAGTATAGGTAGTCAGTGAAGCCGCGCTTCCACCCAACTTTCCGGTAATGACGGCAGCAGCTGTGGCTGTAGGACAAATCAAGCAAACCATCGTTCCTTGCAGAGCCACGCTCCAGTATTCATCCAAAGGTAGAAAAATCAGCAAAGATGCTATTATCACGCAAGATACGAACTGGATAAGCAACAGCCAGATTGTCCAACGCTGAGGTACAAGTTCCTTAACCTCTACCTTGCAGAACGTCAACAATAGCTGAGCAAAAATAAGAAAAGGAGTAAGCCATGCTATCATCACTTTTACAACGGGCTTTGTCGGAGTCAGAAAATCGAAAGCGGCAAAACAGAAATAGCCGATTACCCCGACAAGCATGGCAAGGGGAAGCGTCCAATTTTTTATAAACTGTAACATAAATGTTCTGATTTAACGAACGGCAAAATTACATAAAACCCATGAAACATATTGTAATTTTAATTGTTTTTATAGGCGTTATCTACTGATTAATTAATTCTTATCAACCTAAATGAAGATAGAGTACAAAAAAACTATTACCTTTGCAAACGGATAAGTTATATGAAAAAGAATATATTCAACATACTATATATCATTTGTATCCTACTGATATCCGGTCAGCCCGAGCACGTACAGGCCGCCCCTCAGAAGCGATTCACCGTAGTTATCGACGCGGGACACGGAGGGAATGACCCCGGTGCAATAGGCAGACGTGGACGCGAAAAGAACATCAATCTGAACGTTGCGCTGAAACTGGGCCGTCTTATCGAAAACAACTGCAACGACACACGAGTCGTTTACACCCGCAAGAAAGATACATTTGTACCGCTTCATACACGGGCTGAAATAGCAAACAATGCAAAAGCCGACTTGTTTATCTCGATACATACCAATTCTGTAGCCTCACGAAGCAGCAAAGTCAGTGGTACGGAAACGTATACATTAGGATTACACCGTACACAAGACAATCTGGAAGTGGCAAAGAAAGAAAACTCGGTTATCTTGATAGAAGACGATTACAAGCAACGTTATGCCGGATTCAACCCCAATTCGGCGGAAAGTTATATCATCTTCGAGTTCCTGCAAGATAAATATATGTCGCAAAGCGTAAGTTTTGCCACAATGATACAACAGCAGTTCCGTCAAAGTGCCCGCCGGGTAGACAAGGGAGTACATCAGGCGGGATTCCTGGTTCTCCGGGAAACATCCATGCCCAGCGTATTGATTGAACTCGGATATATTACCAACCCTACGGAAGAAGCCTATCTGCTTTCAGACAATGGCTCCTCCGCGCTGGCAAAAAGTATCTATCAGGCATTCCTCAATTACAAACAACGCAGCCGTAAGAGTGCAACAAGCGTAATGCCTGCCAGCGAACCGGAAGAAGACATGATGGCAGAACAGCCTGTACCACAACCAGAAAACATAGAAAGTCCGCAAAGTCAGGAAACAATTCCTGCACAAGAACCGGTACGCAGTGCTTCAAAGGAAAGTTCAAAACAAGAAACTTCCAAACCGGTATTCAAGATTCAGATACTGACCTCCGACAGAGTTCTTCCGTCGAAGAGCAGGCTACTGAAAGGACTTTCGCCAGTAAGCTATTACAAGGAAAATGGAATTTACAAATACACTTATGGGGAAAGCACGGACTACAACCGCATACTTCGCCTGAAACGAAACAAAGTAGACAGCAAGTTCAAGGATGCCTTCATCATAGCATTCAAGAACGGAGAAAAAATGAACATCAACCAGGCCATCAGAGAATTTAAGAAAAACAGATAATAAAAAGAATCCAGATAGATATGAGAAAAGAAGTAAAAATAGGTTTGGCAGGAATTGCCGCATTGATTATTCTCTTTTGTGGAATTAATTACCTGAAAGGTATTAATATGTTTAAACCGGAAAGTTACTACCATGTAGAGTTTACCGACATCAATGGACTTGCACAATCCAGCCCTGTGTTCGCTAATGGCTTCAAAGTGGGTATCGTACGCGACATACAATACAATTATCAGAAACCGGGACACGTAGTAGTTGGCATAGAAATGGACGAGGAAATGAAAATTCCTACAGGAAGTAGTGCCGAACTGATAACCGAAATGCTGGGAACTGTAAAGATGAACCTGTTACTGAACCACGATAGTAATACATATTATAATGAAGGCGACACACTGCCAGGCGTAGCAAATACAGGAATATTGGGTGCAACCGAAAAAGATTTGCTTCCTAAAATGGAACAGATGCTGCCAAAGCTGGATTCCATTCTGGGATCACTCAACAAACTGCTTGCCGACCCTGCCCTGAGCAAAACCCTGCATAACGCCGAACAACTGACTGCATCACTGAGCGCAACAAGCACACAACTGAACAGACTGATGGCAACGGATGTTCCACAACTGACCAGCAACGTAACCGCCATTACAGAAAATCTCAAAACGATCAGCGATAATTTAAAGGGTATTGATTATGCATCTACTTTGGCAAAAGCAGACTCAACCCTTCATAATGTATATCTACTGACCGATAAATTGAATAGAAAAGACAACACTTTAGGACTGTTGATGAACGATTCTAGCTTATACAATAACCTGAATGCAACAACAGCCAATGCAGCCAGCCTGTTGGAGGATCTGAAAGCACACCCCAAACGTTATGTACACTTCTCTCTTTTCGGGAAAAAGGATAACTGATTTTCATTATATAGAAATATTCTAAATAAGCAAACAAGGTAATATCCTTCTAGATACAACAATAACTCGCTGATATTCAACCAAACAATATCAGCGAGTTATTATTCAAAAAGGGGGAAACAAATATATAATTATTTGAGAAACAACTTCTTGCAAATCGACAAATCTGAATATTTTTCGATATCGGGAATACCCGCAATAATACACTGATTTGCAATATATTACAAGAATAATCAAAAAAGCAAGTAAAAAGACATTTGTTTTTCTGAAAATAGATTACGAACTTTGCAAGCGTAGAAGTTTCGCTTTATTAATAACAGATTAAATATGATTGAGAACAATCAGGCTATTGTATTATGGAAACGTTGCTTGAATTTCATAAAAGACAACGTGAATGCGACAGCCTATAAAACATGGTTCGAACCTGTCGTACCATTAAAATTTGAGGATAAGGCCTTGACAATCGGAGTCCCCAGTCCTTTCTTCTATGAATACTTAGAAGAAAAATATGTGGGACTTTTGCGTGCCGCTATATATAAGGAGATTGGTGAGGGAACAGAATTGATGTATTCCATTCTCACCGATAAGACAAACCATATAGCTATTGACATGAAAGGGACAGAGCGCTCGTCTGCTTTGCCCCCGCAGACTCCTATACATAATGCTAATAAAGCCCCCAGCCTGCTGCAAGCTCCGGCTGTACAGGATCTGGACCCGCATTTGAATCCAAACTATAATTTCGAAAACTTCATAAAGGGAACCAGCAATGAGTTCTCTAGAACAGTGGCCGAAACTGTAGCTCAAAATCCGGCACGTACATTCAACCCGTTGTTTTTGTACGGTCCGTCGGGTGTGGGAAAAACTCACCTCATCAATGCTATCGGTACACGTATCAAGGAATTGTATCCGGAAAAGCGTGTGCTCTACGTTTCTGCTCACTTGTTTCAGGTACAATATACCGACTCTGTACGTACAAATCACTTTAATGATTTCATCAGTTTCTATCAGACTATCGATGTCCTGATAATCGATGATATTCAGGAATTTGCCGGAGTTACAAAGACGCAGAATACTTTCTTTCATATCTTCAACCACTTGCACCAGAACGGCAAGCAATTGATTCTTACATCCGACCGTGCTCCCGTAATGTTGCAGGGTATGGAGGATCGTTTGTTGACTCGTTTCAAATGGGGACTTGTGGCCGAACTGGAAAAGCCGGATATCGAATTGCGTAAAAACATCTTACGTGACAAGATCCGTCGCGACGGACTGGTTATTCCGGAATCTGTTATCTGTTACATTGCAGAGAACGTAAACGAAAGCGTACGTGAATTGGAAGGTATCGTAAACTCACTGCTGGTATATTCTATCCAGCTGAAGCGCGAAATCAATCTGGACTTAGCTCAACGTATTGTTCGCAAAGCTGTACGCTGCACCGAGGTCAAGCCGCTTACTGTTGACAATATCATTGAAAAAGTATGCAGCCATTACAAAGTAGACGCTTCAACGATCCATACCAAGACCCGTAAACGTGAAGTAGTTCAGGTCCGTCAGGTTGCTATGTATTTAGCTAAAAAACATACAGACACTTCTTCATCCAAGATTGGTCAACTCATCGGCAATAAGGATCATGCTACCGTACTCCATGCCTGCAAGATAGTAAAAGATCAGGTGGAAGTAGACAAAGCATTCAAGGCTGAGATTGAAGAAATAGAAGCCAGCTTGCATCAAAAATAAAGATGAAAACATTGGTACCCGAAGAAAAAGGAAATGTATTACAGCTAAAGATTCACATTCCCAACATCCGGGATTATCATCAAATAAAAATAGAAATCGCCCTCTAAAATTCAAATAAAATTTTTGAGAGGGCGATTTTTATTATTTTAAATTTCCCCAGCCTTGTGCTAAAACCTCTGCTCCACTTTCCAATCAACGCAGAACAGAAAAAAGAAATACAAGACTGGAAACTGAGTAATGTTTTTTATTTATCAAATTTCTGTGCTTTCAGCGTTTTCTTCAAGATATCCGACATAGCTTCATTGTCTGCCTTTTTATAACGGATATCTGTAAAAATCTGCGCCAAAGTCTCGGTATGATTGATTTCTACAAACTGACGGTTTTCAGGAAGAGATTCTTTATAAGCAAAAATTTCATCTATATCTTCCGGTGTATAATCATGATAAACTTCTTCGTGTATAATACCCTTTACCGGCAAACGATCGGGCTGAGCAGGAGATTCGTCAGGGTAACCAACGGTTATTGTCGCAACAGGAACAACCAGTTCCGGCAAATGTAATATATCAATTATCTGATGAGGATTATAAATGGTGGTTCCCAGAAAACAAGTTCCCAGGCCATTTTCCTCTGCAATCGTACAGAAATTCTGAGTTACCAGCAACGCATCGGTCATTGCATTCATAAAAGAAAGCAGATTATCGTAGCCCGGTTCTGCCTTCCGCTGACGACACCATTTGCTGAAACGGTTGAAATCGGCACAGAAAGTCAGAACAACCGGAGCAGAAGTAACCATCGGCTGGTTAAAATGGGCAGGTGCCAATTTAGCCTTCATTTCCGCATCGCGAGTTACCACTACACTATACAACTGCATATTTCCCATAGTCGCAGCACGAAAAGCTGTTTCAAGCATCTCATTCAGAAGAGCAGCAGGGATATCCTGAGTCTTGTATTTACGTATTGTACGTCTGTTTTTTATAGAGTCCATAATTATTTTTTTTAATTTATCTACAAAGATACAAATAAAAAATAAGTATATACCAATGAAAATATAATAAACACGTACAAAATAAACAGTTATACAAAACTGTAAACTTTAAGGGAATACACCAAGCGTTACATTGCTAATTATCAAATAATTACAATTTAAAAACGGAAAACTTTATAATTTGTTGATAACTTCTTTCTGTTTTATTTTGCAAATCACAAAAACATCTTTAGCTTTGTAGCAGTTTATTATTAGATAAAGCGAAACTCCTACATAAAAGAATAATAAACTAATATCATTAATATAAAAGTGGAAAAACAAACGTATAGCTATGACGAAGCTTACAAGGCATCGTTACAGTATTTTAATGGGGATGAACTTGCCGCTCGCGTGTGGGTAAACAAGTATGCAGTAAAAGATTCCTTTGGAAACATTTACGAAAAATCTCCTGAGGATATGCATTGGCGTATAGCTAATGAGGTAGCCCGTATCGAGGCAAAATATCCTAATGCTCTCAGTTCGGAAGAACTTTTTGGATTGCTTGATCACTTTAAGTACATCATTCCTCAAGGAAGTCCGATGACAGGTATCGGGAATGATTATCAAGTAGCTTCTTTATCTAACTGTTTTGTTATCGGTCTGGACGGATCGGCTGACTCTTATGGTGCAATCATCCGCATCGATGAAGAACAGGTACAACTGATGAAACGTCGTGGAGGCGTAGGTCATGACCTTTCACACATCCGCCCGAAAGGTTCTCCGGTCAAGAATTCCGCACTGACTTCTACAGGTCTGGTTCCTTTCATGGAACGTTATTCAAACTCGACTCGTGAAGTTGCTCAGGACGGACGTCGCGGTGCATTGATGCTTAGCGTTTCAATCAAGCATCCGGATTCCGAAGCATTTATCGATGCCAAAATGACTGAAGGAAAGGTTACAGGAGCGAATGTTTCTGTAAAGCTGGACGATGAATTCATGCAAGCAGCTGTAGAAAATCGTACTTATACCCAGCAATTCCCTATTGATTCGGATAATCCACAAGTCAAAAAGGAAATCGATGCCTCAGCTTTGTGGAAAAAGATTGTACACAATGCATGGAAATCAGCAGAACCAGGCGTTTTGTTCTGGGATACCATCATACGCGAATCGGTACCCGACTGTTATGCAGACCTGGGATTCCGTACGGTTTCAACTAACCCATGTGGTGAAATTCCTTTGTGTCCGTACGATTCTTGCCGATTGCTGGCCATCAATCTTTATTCGTATGTAGTAAATCCGTTTACTCCGGAAGCTTATTTCGACTTTGAGCTGTTCAAGAAACATGTAGCATTGGCACAGCGTATCATGGACGACATTATCGATCTGGAACTTGAAAAGATTGAAAAAATCATGGAAAAGATCGATTCAGACCCGGAAAGCGAAGAAGTAAAGGGAACTGAGCGTCACTTGTGGGAAAAGATTTACCGCAAATCTGGCTTAGGACGTCGTACAGGAGTAGGTATTACAGCCGAAGGCGATATGCTGGCTGCCATGGGACTGCGTTACGGTACAGAAGAAGCTACCGAATTCTCTGAAAAAGTTCATAAGACCATTGCAATCGAGGCATATCGTTCTTCTGTCAACATGGCAAAAGAACGTGGAGCTTTCGAGATATACGATGCTGCACGTGAAGCAAACAATCCGTTTATCAATCGTATAAAGGATGCTGATCCGGAACTGTACGAGGAAATGAAGAAATACGGTCGCCGCAACATCGCGTGTCTGACCATCGCTCCTACTGGAACAACCAGTCTGATGACTCAAACGACTTCAGGAATCGAACCGGTATTCATGCCGGTATACAAGCGCCGCCGTAAAGTAAATCCGAATGATGCCAATGTACACATTGACTTTGTAGACGAAACAGGAGATGCTTTTGAAGAGTACATTGTATTCCATCACAAGTTCCTCACCTGGATGAAAGTCAACGGATACGATCCGGACAAGCACTATACCCAAGAAGAAATAGACGAGCTGGTTGCCAAATCTCCTTATTATAAAGCAACATCGAACGATGTAGACTGGCTGATGAAGGTCAAGATGCAAGGACGTATTCAGAAATGGGTAGACCATTCTATCAGCGTTACCATCAACTTGCCGAATTCAGTCGACGAAGAGCTGGTAAACCGTCTATATGTAGAAGCATGGCGTTCGGGATGTAAAGGCTGTACTGTATATCGCGACGGTTCACGTGCAGGAGTGCTTATCTCGACTCAGAAGAAAAAAGATGCTCCGAAAGAAGACGACTGCCACTGCAAACCGCCTCAGATAACGGAAGTACGTCCGCGTGTACTGGAAGCAGATGTTGTCCGTTTCCAGAACAACAAAGAAAAATGGGTAGCTTTCGTCGGACTGCTGGACGGTCATCCTTATGAGATATTCACCGGTTTGCAAGACGACGAAGAAGGTATCGTACTGCCAAAATCCGTTACTTCGGGACGTATCATCAAGAGTTACGACGAAGACGGAACCAAGCACTACGACTTCCAGTTCGAGAACAAGCGAGGCTACAAGATGACGATCGAAGGTCTGTCTGAAAAGTTCAACAAGGAATACTGGAACTATGCCAAACTGATTTCAGGCGTGTTACGTTACCGTATGCCTATCGAACAGGTTATCAAGCTGGTTAGCTCTTTGCAGCTCGACAGTGAAAACATCAATACATGGAAGAACGGTGTACAGCGTGCACTGAAGAAATATGTACAAGACGGAACCGAAGCCAAAGGTATGAAATGTCCTAACTGCGGACACGAAACCTTGGTTTATCAGGAGGGCTGTCTGATCTGTAAGACTTGCGGAACTTCTCGTTGCGGATAATCTTATGAAACCGACAGCAAACATGTATATCCACCTGAAAGGCCTGAAGCTGTATGCTTATCACGGTGTGCTTCCTCAGGAAAATCAGGTGGGTGCAGAATACACCATCGACTTGCGCTTGAAGACAGACTTCACACAAGCGGCGGAAACCGACCGGCTGGAAGGTACCGTCAACTATGCGGAAGTTTTCAACGCTGTGAAAAAGGAGATGGAGATTCCTTCCCAACTGCTGGAACATGTGGCCTGGAGAATAGCCAGGAGGCTGCTGGACGATTTTCCAACAATCAGCAAAGTTGATATCGCTCTTTACAAGCAGAATCCTCCGATGGGAGCCGATTGCTCTCGGGTGGGCGTAGAAGTCACTTACCTCAGATAAGAAAAACAAGCTCCGGATGGTGAAAGTAATCGTATCGGTTACCAGTCACCCATCCGGAGCTTGTTTCATTTATCGATATATCACGAAGTATCAATGTATGTTGTCAGTTCTCACCATACAACTTAAACAATCGATTTTTCCTAAAGCCTGCTTACCATCTATCGGAAAGCAAGGTCATTTCATCTATTTGTACAGACGATTCAGAAAAAACCCCTGCATGTTTTCGGAAAATTTGTACAAACAAAAAATTTTTTTGTACAAAAAATGACCATAATACGAGTACCTTCTTTGGGAAATGACACCACACCCCAAAGAAACTTCGCGGACATCTCTTATAACAATATCCGAGAAGTATTCATAACCAACTACATACCTCTTGTTATCTCATAATCCTTTCCAGCCTCCGTCGCCAAATCGTACTCATATACTTTGGGGATGATAGGATACTGCGGATTGATTTCCTCAGACACCAGTGGTTCCTTTATCTTAGCTTGTACGAACAATGGGTTAGGATTCTTTCCCGATGCAGGTTTCAGCCCTTCCCCTTTCAACGGCACATACGAACGTAGTCGTAAATTACCTCCCAAGCGAGAGTGAATTTTGGCAGCACTCAGCTGAGCACCATCCCAGTCCATGTCGACAACAAAGCCTCCACGGGCAACCAGCCCTTTCACACTTCCCTCAGCCCATGCATCCGGCAGTGCAGGAAGCAAGTGCACGGCTCCATCGTGACTCTGCAACAACATTTCCGCCACTCCAGCTGTAAAACCGAAGTTTCCATCTATTTGGAAAGGAGGGTGTGCATCAAACAAATTAGGATAGGTCCGTCCTTCCGGATATTTATCCTTCACCTCATCGTTGGGAAGCAATACCAATAAATTAGAAATCATTTTATATGCGTGATTACCATCGAGCAGACGTGCCCATAAATTAATTTTCCATCCGATAGACCATCCCGTAGCCTTGTCTCCACGCTGCAACAACGTATTTTTAACGGCCTGAAAAAGCAGCGGATGAGTGAACGGAGAAATCTGATTGCTGGGGAACAAACCATAAGCATGTGATACATGCCGATGCCCGTCTTTAGGATCATCCAAGTCCTCCAGCCATTCCTGCAACTGATTATATCTTCCTATCTGCATCGGAGCCATCTCGGAAAGCAATGTCCTCAACGAATCTCTGTAGGCTGCCGGATAGCCTAGAATTTCAGAAGCCGCCAGCGTATGACTCAATACATCAAAAATAATCTGGTTATCCATGGTACAACCCGAAACGATGGTAGAGGCTTTTTTCGTATTTTCTCCATTCGGACCATGTTCGGGAGACATCGAAGGTGCCGTTACCTTCCATCCATATTCAGGATGAGGTATCATATAGTCCAGAAAGAAATCGGCTGCCCCTTTCATGGCCGGATAAGATTGTTTCAAGAAATCTTTATCGCCGGTGTATAAATAATGTTCCCACAAATGAGTAGTCAACCAGGCACCACCTACCGGCCATGTACCATAGAAAGCCTTATCTACCGGACCGGTAATGCGCCAAATATCCGTATTATGATGAGCCACCCAGCCATCGCAGCCATACATTGTACGCGCTGTTTCACGTCCGGTCACAGCCAAATCCTGTATCAAGTGAAACAAAGGTTCATGAGTTTCCGACAGATTGGTAACCTCTGCCGGCCAGTAATTCATCTCGGTATTGATATTGATTGTATACTTTCCATCCCACGGAGCATTCAGCTGATAATTCCAAATACCTTGCAAATTGGCAGGCTGTCCTCCTGGTTGTGAAGAAGAAATCAACAGATAACGACCATACTGAAACATTAGTGCAGCCAGTTCAGGATCATTTCCGCGGCTGAAACCGGCTATACGCTTGACGGTTTCCTGTCTGGCTGCTTTCCGATCTCCCCCTTTCAGAGAAAGCGAAACCCGATTAAACTGCGACTGATAATAGTCTGTATGTGCTTTCAATGCCGAAGGATAGTCCCGCTTCATGGCACCAGCCAGCAAAGCCGAAGCCTTTTTACTTTCATTTCCTGTTACATCGTGATAATTGATAAAATTGGTTGCAGCAGCTATATACAAGGTAGCCGATGTAGCCTGCTCCACAGAAATAGCCTCATCCGTCAGAGAAACTTTACCACCTTCGGCAACCACCTGACTCTGGGTTTCAACTTCTATCACTCCTTTCACTCCTTCATGATCGCCTCCTTTGCCGCGAAGGATCAGCTTTTTCCCTTGTTTTCTCACCTTACTTTGCAACGGAGAAGTATATCCGACCTTAAAATTCAACTTACCCGGCTGGTCGGCAGTGAAACGGACAATAATCACACGGTCGGGAAAAGAAGCAAACACCTCACGCTGAAAATTCACCCCGTCTACCTGATAACGAGTCGTTGCTACGGCCCGCTCCAAATCGAGGTCACGATAGTAATTTACCGCTTTTTCATGTCCCGGTGTTTCAATCACCAAACTCCCGATTGTCTGATAAGGCATACCATTCCGCCCCGTATAAAATGTCTGGTCAATCAAGTTCTGTGCGTCCATTGTCTTTCCTGCAAAAATCAGCTTGCGTACCTCATTCAGACTTTCCAGTGCTTTCGGATTGTCGTTTCTGTACGGTCCGCCTCCCCAAAGCGTTTCTTCATTCAACTGCAATTCCTCGTGCGAAGTTCCTCCATATACCATTGCCCCCATCGAAGAGTTTCCTACGGGCAGTGCCTCTACCCACGTTTTTGCCGGTTGCTGATACCACAGCTTCAAATTTTGTGCTTGTGCCGGAAACATGATGCAGATACATGTTCCCACTAATAACAAATGTTTTTTCATATAGATTTAGTTATTGTATTTACGACGATAAAGGTAATTAAAAAAATCACTGGTATACAATCCTTTAAATATGTTTTACATCACAAAAGTGAGCAAATAAAAAACTGCCTGGATCTTCGCTTCTTACCAACGCAAATCCAGGCAGTTATTATTCTGAATAAAATATATTATCAAAAACCAATCTTATCGGTCTGTTATAGGAACATATCCTACCTCTTCAAGCACATTCTTGTATGCCGGACGAATGATACGACGTCCCTCGAAATTCAACTCCTCTATACGGTGTGCCGTCCATCCTACGATACGGGCCATGGCAAAGAGCGGTGTATAAATCTCCATCGGAAGTCCCATCATCTCGTAGATAAAACCCGAATAGAAATCGACGTTCGAGCAAACCTGCTTCTTTGTACCCTTCACTTTCTTGAAGCATTCAATGGCACGCTGCTCCAGCAGTTCGAGGAAAGCGAATTCTTTTTCGCATCCCTTCTCGGCAACCAGTTCACTTGCCAGCTCCTTCAGAAGTACAGCACGAGGGTCGGAAATGGTATAAACAGCATGTCCGATACCATAAATCAGCCCGCTTCCGTCGTATGCCTCCTTACGTAACATACGCATCAGGTACGTATCTATTTCATCTACGTTCGTCCAGTCGGAGATAACCTCCTTCAGGTGATGGAACATCTTGACAACTTGTATATTCGCACCTCCATGCAAAGGACCTTTCAACGAGCCGATGCCTGCCGCAATACTGGAATAAGTATCCGTACGGGTAGAGCTGGTAACACGCACCGTAAAGGTTGAGTTGTTACCACCACCGTGTTCTGCCTGAAGTACCAGCAGCAAATCGAGCATACGAGCCTCCAGCGGTGTATAGTCTCTCTTTATCATGTAAAGGAAGTTCTCGGCTATCGACAGGTTTTCGTGCGGATGACGGATATGAAGCGAACGTCCATGAATACTATGACGATAGATATTGTACGCATAAGCAATAATGGTAGGGAACTTCGATATCAGTTCGATAGACTGACGCATCAGGTTATCGCGTGAAATATCGTCCGGATTGGGATCGAAAGTATACATCTCGAGCACACTTCGTGCCAGAATATTCATGATGTTCTGTCCCTCCAGGTCGATGATATTCATGGTTGTCTTCTTGTCGAGCGGCATATTGTCGTTTATCAGCTCTTTGAAAGCATCTAGTTGCTCGCTGTCGGGCAGTTCTCCCGAAAGCAACAGGTAGGCAACCTCCTCGAAGCCGAAACGTTTTTCTCTCAGCAGAGCGTGAGCAATGTCGTCCAGATCATATCCTCTGTAAAACAGCTTTCCGGGTATAGGCTTCAGTCCGTTTTCCGTACGTTCATATCCTACAACGTTACCAATCTTAGTCAGTCCAACGAGAACACCCGTTCCATCTTCATTACGCAATCCACGCTTCACGTTGTATTTCGTGAAAAGCTCATTGTCTATCCGGCATGCCTGCTTGGCACACTCCGAAAGTTTATATACGATATATTCTTTTTTCATGTCGATACGTTCTTTTGATTACAATGATTCAACCACACGCTGTCCGAATTCCTTCGTACCCAAAGCTTTTCCGTTGGGCATAAAGCGTGCCAGATCGGCCGTTGCCTCTCCTGCCTCAAACAACTGTTCCAAAGCATTGGTAATGAGCGCAGCTGCTTCTTTCCATCCCAGATACTCCAGCATCATGACAGACGACAGCAACAACGAGCAGGGATTCACCACATTCTTTCCGGCAATATCGGGTGCCGTGCCGTGAGTAGCTTCGAAAATGGCATGTCCCGTCAGGTAATTGATATTGGCTCCCGGAGCGATTCCGATGCCACCTACCATAGCAGCCAGCTGATCGGATATATAATCTCCGTTCAGGTTCAGGGTGGCAATAACCGAATATTCTTCCGGAATGAGCAACGTATTCTGCAAGAAAGCATCGGCAATGCAATCCTTGATGATAACTTTTCCTGTATTCATCGCATCGGCCAGTGCAGCTTTCGCAGATTCTTCACCTAAATCCTTCTTTAACTGATTGTACTGGTTCATCGTAAATGTACGGTCGGTAAACTCCGTTTCTGCTACTTCGTACCCCCAGCGCTTGAAACCTCCTTCGGTAAATTTCATGATGTTTCCCTTGTGCACCAGTGTAACCGAAGGCAATTTATGCTGCAACGCATACAAAATAGCTGCACGTACCAGACGTTTGGTTCCTTCTACCGATACAGGCTTTACCCCGAACGATGACGTTTCGGGGAAACGTACTTTCTTTACCCCCATTTCATCGCGCAGAAAAGCATAAAACTTCTTCGCTTCGGGAGTACCCTGTTCCCATTCGATGCCGGCATAAATATCTTCTGTATTCTCACGGAAAATATGCATATCTACTTTTTCCGGTTCCTTGACGGGAGAAACGACTCCACGGAACCAGCGTACCGGACGCAGGCAGACATACAAGTCGAGCGTCTGACGCAAAGCCACATTCAGCGAACGGATTCCTCCCCCTACTGGAGTTGTCAGAGGCCCCTTGATGCCTATCAAATATTCACGGAAAGCATCCATCGTAGCTTCCGGCAACCATTCACCGGTCTGTTCGAATGCTTTTCCACCTGCCAGCACTTCTTTCCATTCGATGGAGCGTTTACCACTGTAAGCCAGCTTAACAGCTTCGTTTACAATCTGCTGACACACCGGAGTTATCTCCGCTCCTACTCCATCACCTTCTATAAAAGGAACTGTTACACAGTCGGGCACAATCAGCCGACCGTCTTGCATATAGACCTTACTCATAATCTTTTTATTGTTTTTTGAATGTATTCAGGGCACACCCTGCTTTAAACCAACCTATCTGCATTTCATTGTATGTATGCGATGCCAGGAATGAATCTTCTGTTCCGTCTTCATGTTTCACGATTACCTGCAACGGTTTTCCCGGAGCAAAACCATCCAGTCCCACAACCGAAAGGAGATCGTGTTCCTGTATCTTGTTGTAATCGTCTTTATTTGTAAAGGTAAGCGCCAGCATACCTTGCTTTTTCAGGTTTGTTTCGTGAATGCGGGCAAAACTCTTGGCTAGAATTACGCGCACATTCAGGAAGCGAGGTTCCATGGCTGCATGTTCACGGCTCGAACCTTCTCCATAGTTTTCCTCTGCCACCACGATAGAAGGAATGCCTTTTGCCTTATATTGCTTTGCCACACTCGAAACGGCTTCATACTCGCCCGTCAGTCTGTTCCACACACTATTGGTCTTGCCATTGAATGCGTTTACAGCTCCCATCAGCATGTTGTCGGAAATGTTTTCCAGATGCCCACGGAAACGGAGCCACGGTCCTGCCATTGAGATATGATCGGTCGTACATTTACCCAGTGTTTTTATCAACAACGGCATATCTATCAGATCCTTTCCATCCCACGCCGCAAAAGGAGCCAGCTTCTGTAAGCGCTTCGAATCGGGAGCAATCGATACTTCTATATCTTTTCCGTCGGCAGCCGGAGCCACATATCCGTTGTCGTCTACCGTAAATCCCTTACCCGGCAGCGTTTCTCCTACAGGCGCATCCAGTCTAACCTGCTCACCTCTTTCATTGGTCAGTGAGTCGGTCAGCGGATTGAAGCACAAATCACCTGCTATAGCCAGTGCCATAGCCAGTTCCGGCGAAGCGACAAACGCATGCGTATTCGGATTTCCGTCGGCACGCTTGGCAAAGTTTCGGTTAAACGAAGTCACGATAGAGTTGGCACGCAGCGGATCATCCGTCACACGCTTCCACTGTCCGATACACGGACCACAGGCGTTGGTCATAATCACACCACCTACCGCCTCGAAGTCGGCTATCATACCGTCACGTTTCGCCGTACAATAAATCTGTTCCGAACCCGGGTTGATGATTAGCTGAGCAGCCATTTTCAGTCCTTTAGCCTTCACCTGACGCGCCAATGAAGCAGCACGGCTCAAATCCTGATACGAAGAGTTCGTACACGAACCAATCAGTCCCACTTCCATGCGCTGCGGATAACCGTTTGCACGCACCTTTTCCGCAAATTCCGAGATCGGACATGCCGCATCGGGCGTAAACGGGCCATTGATATACGGTTCCAACGTAGACAAATCGATGTCGATAATTCTATCGTAATAGGCCTCCGGATGAGCTTCTACTTCCGCATCTGCCTTCAGATACAGCGCATTTCCCGAAGCCATCAGTGCCACTTCCTCACGTCCTGTAGCACAAAGATATTTTTCCATTTCCTCGTCATAGGGGAAAATAGAGGTCGTAGCTCCTACTTCGGCACCCATATTACAGATAGTAGCCTTTCCCGTAGCAGATAGAGAAGCTGTTCCTTCTCCAAAATATTCTATAATAGCGTTGGTAGCACCCTTTACCGTAAGTATACCTGCCAGCTTCAAGATGACATCTTTCGGCGAAGCCCAGCCGTTGAGTTTACCCGTCAGACGTACCCCGATGAGCTTCGGCATTTTCAATTCCCACTCCATACCGGTCATTACGTCTACCGCATCGGCTCCTCCTACTCCGATGGCAATCATTCCCAGACCGCCAGCATTGGGAGTATGCGAATCGGTTCCAACAATCATTCCTCCCGGGAAAGCATAGTTTTCCAGCACAACCTGGTGAATGATACCTGCTCCCGGTTTCCAAAAGCCGATATGATATTTCGAAGCAACACTTTTCAAGAAATCGTATACTTCCTTATTTGTTTCTTTGGCTACCGGCAAGTCTTCCTTTACCCCCCGATATGCCTGAATCAAGTGATCGCAATGTACCGTAGCCGGAACCGCAGAACAATCCTTGCCTGAGTTCATAAACTGCAACAATGCCATTTGTGCCGTAGCATCTTGCATGGCTACTCTGTCCGGACGAAAGTTTACATAATCCTCTCCACGACGAAAAGCAGCGGCAGTACCCGCATCATACAAGTGGGCATACAATATTTTCTCCGCCAAAGTCATGGCCTTACCTAATTTCACACGTGCAGCATCTACATGTACTGCATACGACGCATAAAAGCGTTTCAGCATCTCAATGTCGTAAACCATTCTGTCTTCCTTTCTATTTTACCTTATTTTTTGTGTCACAAACATATAGAAAATATTTTCAACTATCAACAAAATCGCAACAAATTCATTCATTTTGACAGAAAATCATCTAACATTGCATAATTATAACATAAAGAAAACGACTCCAGCCAAAAACTTTCCGATCTTCTTACAATCACCTTTCCGATACAAGAACTCCACATCCTGAAAAAATAAATACACGAACACACAGACTTCGTAGATAATCATTATCTTTGCCCATAAATCATGGTGATATATTAATATGAGTAAACTGAAAAAAACATGGGAGTATATCCGTCAGCATAAATATCTAATTACTATAATTGTTTTTTTGCTGATCATCGGAGTATTGGACGAAGAGAATAGTCTGATACAACGTTTTTCGCACTGGCGCGAGATTCGTACGCTGAAAACGGAGATACAACATTACCGCAAGCAATACGAAAGAGATAGCCGTGAGCTGAAAGAGCTGACTTCCAATCCGGAGGAACTGGAAAAGGTAGCCCGTGAGAAGTATCTGATGAAGAAAGAAAACGAGGATATTTATATTTTTGAAGAAGATTTGAAAAAGAACAAGGATGAATAAATACTATTCTGTCATAGCTACCGTAGGGGCGGTAGTTTTATTGCTGGGAGCAGCGTTACAGATAACCAAACTGGTGTGGGCTCCGTATTTCTATTTAATAGGTGCCATTATGTTTGCTTATGTACAGGTCATGAGCGGTTACGAAGGCAAAAACATCGTTATCCGTCGCTTGCGTCGCCAGCAAATTATCGGAGCCATTCTGCTGGTGGTAGCCGGAGTGATGATGATACTCTGGAAACGAAACGAATGGGTTGCATGTCTGACAATTGCTGCCGTTCTGGAACTGTATACAGCTTTCCGTATACCTCAGGAAGAAGAAAAAGAAAAGAAACATTGATATATCCAAAAAAACGCCGGGATAAATCATCCAATTCGTCCCGGCGTTTTCTTTTATTTCTCGCCACATTTTTTTATTTCATCACCATGTTTTTTCAGAAACATGTATCGTGTCAGCGTACGATGGTCATTTCGTCTATCAGATGCTTGGCGCCGGCATATTTATCGATGACAAACAATACATAGCGAATATCGACACAGGCTGCACGCTGCAACTGCGGATTATAGGCAATATCGCCGGTTAGACCTTCATAGTTGCGGTCGAAGCCGACACCTATCAGCTCACCTTTTGCATTGAAGACCGGAGAACCAGAATTACCACCCGTGTTGTCGGTTGCCGTTACAAAGCATACAGGCATCCGTCCGTCGGGCATGGCATACGGTCCGAAATCCTTCTTCTCATACAATTCCTTCAACTTGGGAGAAACCACGAACTCCGGATTGTCTGGATCTTCTTTTTCCATGACTCCCTTCAAGGTAGTATAATACAAATACTCCTTGCCGTCGGCAGGCTCGTACGAACCAATCTTTCCGTAGGTCAGTCGCAAGGTAGAGTTTGCGTCCGGATAAATGGCCTTACCTTCCTTCTGCTTCAGAGCCAGCATACCGGCAACCCATGTCTTGTGTGCACGGTTATAGGCATTCGTTTCTGCTTTCATAGCCTCATCCATAGCCTTGTAACCTTCTTTCACCGACTTGGCATATTGCACCATCGGGTCATTCTTCAATTTTCCGGCATTAGGATTTTTCAGGAAAGCAGCCAGAGCCTCAGGACTCCGGAAGATTGACTTGTCGAAGCAAGCGTCGACAAAAGCATCGGTATTGCCACCGAATTTGTCATCTATCAGCTTGAAGATGCTGATACGCTGTCCGGCAGGAATCAGTTGTGCGTACAGAGCAATCAGTTGCTTGGAAACCTTGCGGTCGACTGCCGTACTATAATCTTTATTAAAGAATTTCTTTCCCTGTTCGTCTAACGCAGCAACAGCTGCTTTTATGCCTTTTGGGTCATTCTTCTCCAACGAAGCAAGCAACTTATCCGTGTCAGGAATCTTCGAAAATTCGGTACCCAGCATCAACGCTTCATAGATAGCCTGTTGATGATATACCGCATCGTGACGTTTGGCAACAATCTGCTTGATCGTTTCGTATGCCTGACGATAGCTGTCATTACCCGTTTCTTCGCCGAAAGCCAGCAGACGTTTCTGTTCATCTTTCTTGCGGTCGAGCACTTTCAGCGACACAAGTCCTTCGTTCATGCCGATAGCATTCTTCCAGTAATTGGCAGAAGAAGCATACTTGGCTGCATACTGGATACGTGTCTTGGCATCCTTTGCCATTTCCTCACCCAGCACTCGCAGACGGACTCCGCGCACGGTATCACGCATAAAGTTGGTAGTCTGCATACGCTCCTCCACCTCATCGCTGATCATGTAGCGCCAGTTACGTCCGGGAAATCCCATTACAAAAGTAAAATCGCCTTCCTTTATGCCACCCATGTTGATGGTAAGATGCTTCTTTACCTTCAGCGGAACATTATCGGCTGCATAGTTGGCAGGCTTTCCATCCTTCGACGCATAAATGCGGAAGATAGAAAAATCGCCGCAATGACGCGGCCACATCCAGTTATCCGTATCGGCTCCGAACTTTCCGATAGAAGAAGGAGGAGCACCCACCATACGAATATCCTTATACACCGTCTTGACAAACAGGTAATACTTGTTGGCTCCGTAGAACGGCTTCAATTCGAGGACGGTAAAATCGTCTGTCTTGATATTTTCTTTCTTGGCAAAACGCTCGGCAACCGTCGACAAGTACGAGGGAGAAAGGTAATTCAATCCTTCCGGATCATCATCCTTTTTCAACTGTTCCTGCACATAGTCCGTCACATCGAGAATACGATCGATAAACGTAATGGTCAGTCCCTCACAAGGAAGTTCTTCCGCACGGCTCATCGCCCAGAAACCATCGGTCAGATAATCGTGTTCCACCGAACTGTGCTGCTGGATATACTGATATCCGCAGTGATGATTGGTCAGCACCAGTCCTTCGGAAGAAACAACCTCTCCGGTACATCCGCCCCCAAAATGCACAACTGCATCTTTCAGGCTGATACTGTCGGGACAATACACCTTGTCGATGCTGATATCCAGTCCCAGATCCTGCATGACGGCAGCATTCTGTTTCTTCAGATCGGTCAGCATCCACATGCCCTCGTCGGCATATCCGGCGAGAGAGCATGCGGCAAGCATGGAAAATAATAAGGTTTTCTTCATTATTCAACGATAGTCATTTCGTCGATCAGGTTCTTGCAGCCACCCAGTTTCTCGACGATGAATAATACATAACGAATATCTACGGCAATACAACGCTGGAGGTTGTTGTCGAAGTTGATGTCACCCGAAAGTGATTCCCAGTTTCCGTCGAAAGCAGCACCAATCAGTTCGCCGTTGCCGTTCAGCACTGGAGAGCCCGAGTTACCGCCGGTAATATCGTTGGTAGTCAGGAAACAAGTCGGCATCTCACCGTTAGGCAATGCATAGCGGCCGAAGTTCTTCGTAGCATACAACTCTTTCAGTTTAGCAGGAACAACAAATTCCGGATTGTTCGGATCTTCCTTTTCCATTACTCCCTTCAGGGTTGTATAGTATTTGTAGTGAATACCATCCTTCGGATCGTACGATTTCACATTACCATAAGTCAGACGGATTGTAAAGTTAGCATCCGGAGCTTTCGGAGTCGGAGCATACATTTCGCACAAACCGCGTACGTAAGTCTTGTGCAACAAGTCGATGTCACCGCTTACAGCACTGTATTTTTCTCTCAACTTCTGCGCCATGTCGTTCTTGCTTGACGAATACTGGATAGCCAGGTCATTGTCGATAGCCTCTACCGTAGGATTGCTGATGAACGCATTGAAGTTCTTTTCGTTAGAGAAGATACTATTATCGTACAAAGCATCGATATAAGCATTGTAATCACCTTTGAACTTTGTCTGGATAGTCTGATAGAATGCAGGCAGTGCATCGGCCGGAACACTCTTGGCGTACAGCGGAATCAGCACCTTGGCAACCTTGCGGTCTACTTCGTGATCGTAATCCTTATTGTGAACTTCCGCATACGCTTCCTTCAGGTTACTGATAGCTTTTTCAACATCTTTCTTTTTGTTTTTCTCCAGCGCTGTCTTCAAGTCGTTGAACAACATGTAAGTTGCACCAAACTCGATACCGCTTCTGAATGTTTCGCTGAAGTAAACCATCTCTTTCGTAATCGGAGTAGCCTTCTGAACATACTCGTCAATCTGGCTCACCACCTTGGCATAGTCGGCATTGTTCTGTGCTTTGGCAAACTGAGCAAACTTAGCTTCCTGTTCAGCCTTTGCCTCGAGCACCTTATTATCGATAATAGCCTTGTTCATACCGATAGAGTTTTTCCAGTAGTTGCTGGAAGAAGCAAACTTGCTAGCGTACTGGATACGTACCTTATCGCTGGCAGCCATTTCCTTACGCAACACGTTCTGACGAGCCTCACGTACTTCAATGCGAGGAATATTCGTACCTTCCATACGCATAACCACTTCGCTTCTGGTCAGGTAACGGCTGGTACTTCCCGGGAATCCCATGATCATGGCATAGTCGCCTTCCTGCAAGCCCTTCAGCGAGATAGCCAGATGCTTCTTCACTTTCAGAGGCACGTTATCGGCACTATATTCAGCCGGATTACCATTCTTGTCGGCATAAATACGGAACATTGAGAAGTCGCCCGTATGACGCGGCCACATCCAGTTGTCAGTTTCTCCACCAAACTTACCGATCGACGAAGGAGGAGCGGCAACCATACGCACGTCGCTGTATGTCTTGATGAAGAACAGATAGAACTTGTTTCCTTCGTAGAACGGAAGTGCTTCGGTAGAAATGCCCGGTTTGTCTTTCAAGTCACTATTCTTCAGCTCATCAGCAGCAAGTTTATTCAGATACTCTGCACCGAAAGAATTGATTTCGGTTACTTTTCCGTCTTTAATATCCTGGTTTACCTTATCGGTAACATCTACGATTCGTTCTACAAACTTAAAAGTCAACCCCGGAGTTGGAAGTTCTTCGGCACGGCTTTTAGCCCAGAAACCGTCGGTCAGATAATCGTGCTCTACCGAGCTATGCTGCTGGATAGCATCGTAACCACAATGGTGATTGGTCAGAATCAGTCCGTCGGGAGAAATGATTTCACCCGTACATCCACGTCCGAAAATACCCACAGCGTCTTTCAGCGTCACGCTGTTCGGATTGTAAATATCGGCAATATCCATTTTCAAACCTTGTGCTTTCATACGGTCGGCAAGGTTCTGCTCCTTCATCAGCTGAAGAAGCCACATTCCTTCGTCGGCTTTCACCGGTGAAAAGGCTGCACAAATCAGTGCAAATGCTAATACTTTGAGTTTTTTCATTGTTATGATATTTATAAATAATAATTGAATATTCCCACTGTTCGCAAATAGTCAGCAAAGATAAGGAAAAATACGTTTAGCGTATCTTAATTCAGTAATAATCCTCTATTTAGTTTAATTTTTGATAATTTATTTTCACGACATTTCTAAACATTATACCTTTGCCACAGAATTTCTAAAGGCTTATTGCATGTATAGATTTTATTTTTTTCTCTTTTGTGCTATCATCTGCGCTTCATGCGGAAAGAAATATAAGATAGAGGGTATTTCTTCTGTATCGAAACTAGACGGAAAAATGCTTTTTATAAAGGTACCTTCGGGCGACAAGCTGGTTAACATCGACTCGGCCGAGGTGGTACACGGAATCTTCAAGATGAAAGGGAAAGTAGACTCTACGGTCATTGCCTCACTTTACATGGACGATGATTGTATCATGCCGGTTGTGATAGAAGAAGGTAATATCAATATCAATATCGACAAGGCTGGCTTTTCCATCAAAGGAACTCCGCTGAACGACAGCTTCAACGAGTTTATCATAAAGAAGACTTCGCTGGAAGACCGCGCTTACGAGGTAGAAAGAATGGAAAGCCGAATGATTATGGACGGGAAAGACCCGAAGTTCATTCAGGAAGAAATGGAGAAACAGCGTACTGCGCTGGGTAAGGACATGGACGAACTTGCCAAATCATTCATCGAAGAAAACTACGACAATGTACTCGGAGCAGGTGTCTTTCTGATGTTATGCAACGGCTTCCCTTATCCGGTACTCACACCTGTCATGGAAGAAATCGTAAACAACGCTCCCGAATCGTTCAAGAACAATCCGATGATCAAGGAATATGTTTCGGTAGCACGCAGCAACATGGATAAGTTGCAGGCTGTGCAGTAACTTCTTCAGGAAACGATTACCGCAGATCCTTTAGAAAAATAATGACAACATACTCAGAACTTGATGAGGTTTAAGAGGCCGTCTCAAAATAAAATTGCAAAAGTAAAAATTTTATAGATTGAAACTTGGAAGTAAAAAAATCTCCTACTTTAGTCTTTGTTTTCTTCAATTACAGGACTAAAAGTAGGAGATTTTTTTACGTTGTAACTTATAGATTATAAATAAGCCTATCTCAGCTTTTTATTTTGATACAGCCTTTTTTGTACAAATTCCTAAAATATTCCGATAAAGACCGGCAGATTTCAAAAAATAATACAATTCATTTTCTTCAGTAAACGGCATATTTTACCCCCTTTACCTGCTTGTTTCGCTTCATCGGAGCTTTCCGAACACGAAACAGAGAGATAAAGGGGGCAAAACGTTTATTGGTCAGGATTCTCGACCTTGCCTTTATATTTTTCGGGAAGGTCTTTTTCGATGGCCTTGTACGATTCTGTCATCAGCATGTGGAGGTTCTCCTCACCTTTCTTACCCAGCGGATAAATCGGTTCGTGGATGGTCAGCTTCATCGGATGCCAGTGAAGCAGCTTACCCGTACGGGGAAGAATATCGAAAGACCCGTCTATCGTCAACGGAACGACAGGCAACTGAAGCTGGTCGGCAAGCAGGAAGGCACCTTTCTTGAAGTTTGCCATGTGACCGGTAAAGGTACGTGCTCCTTCAGGAAATACGACCAATGAAGTTCCTCCTTGAAGTACCTTTTCTGCACCCTTTATGGTTTCATAGACTTTTCGCGGGCTGGACTTGTCGACAAAGATGAAGCCTGCCGACTCGCATGCCTTGCCGACAAACGGAATTTTACGAAGGCTTTTCTTCATCATCCATTTAAAGTTACGTCCCAGAAAGCCGTATACCAGAAAAATATCGAATGATCCCTGATGATTGGCCACGAATACATACGATGTTTTCTTGTCCAAATGTTCGTGCCCTTTCACTTTAACCGGAAGCAAAAACAGGAAACAAGTAAGCTGTGACCACAGCTTTCCGGGATAATACCCCCAGAAATGACCGTCCCCCAGCCAGCAGCCCAGCATGGTAGTCAGGGCAGTCAGTATGGTTGCTACCAGAAAGATGGGCAACCCAATGCAGATTTGATAGATAATGTATAAAAATCTCATTGCTTATTATAGTTTATAAATTATTATTTCTTGCGTAAAGTAATGACCGTTATCTCCGGCCATGCTCCCAGCCTCATAGGAAACAACACATATCCCAGTCCGATGTTGACATAGAGTCCGCGACCGTCTTGCAGATACAGACCTTTATATTCCGGATAAATAAAGCGGGAAAAAGAAAACCCGAATAAGTTGACCTGCATATCGTGCGTATGTCCTGCCAGCATCAACTGGATATCGGTATCCGGCAGTACGCTTCTACGCCAGTGAGTGGGATCGTGACTCAGCAGTACCTTAAACATACCTTCCGTACCTTGCTGTGCCCGAGGCAAATCTCCCCGGTCGGGAAAAGGAGGCCGGCCGCTGTTTTCTACTCCGATCAATGCAATCGAATCGTTTCCGCGGCGGATAATGCGATGGTCGTTCATCAGCATCTTCCAGCCCATCTGTTCTTCCCTCATTACCAGCGTATCAATATTTGCCAGCCGTTCCGCCTCGCTGTTCCAGCGTACGTAAGTACCGTAGTCGTGATTACCCAATACAGAAAACACACCGTCTTTGGTATGCAACTTCGAAAAGACTGGCATAAACTCCTTCATCTCGTCGGCACGACTGTTTACCAGATCGCCCGTAAACACGGCCAGATCGGGATGCTGAGCGTTGCAAAGAGCAATAGCCCGCTGCAAGGCCTCCGCATTTCCTTTCCAGCTTCCGGAATGGATATCGGACAACTGAAGTATCCGGTAACCGTCGAACGCAGCGGGAAGATCGGGAGAAGAGAAAGTAACCTGTTTTACCTGAAAGTACTCCTTACCCCAGATAGCACCAAAAAGAACATAACCTAATGTAGCAACTGCCACAACGGTAGATACGCTCTTGTGATACAATGGCACACGGACAAGCCGGTGCAAAGCCCTCAGCACCACATCACATAATACAAATATGAGTTTCGGTACGGCAAAACAGAGTGTGATAATCAGGTAAACGCCAAAAGCGTCGTGCAGGGAATCATGTGCAGCAACAAAGATGACCAATGCCAGCAACAGCAGAACTGTCGGCAACCAATATAGCTTCTTTATCCACACCTGCGCCGCCTGCTTGATATATACCTTATATATATACCAGTCGGGCAACAACAGCAATAGGATAAAAAACAGCGAAACTCTTACCAGTATCATAACATCTTTATTGTTGCAGGTTAGCGGCTAAATATTTTCTGATTTTATCTACTTCACATCCACGTCGGGCAGCATAATCGGCAAGCTGTTCCTCGTCTATCTTCCCCACCGAGAAATAACGTGAAGCCGGATGCGCAAACATCAATCCACATACCGATGCATGGGGCTGCATCATGCCGTTTTCCGTCAATCGGATGCCGATGCGTTTCATGTCGAGCAGCTCGTCCAGCAGGAAACTGACAGAAATATCGGGAAGCGACGGATAACCTACCGCCGGACGTATGCCCTGATAATCTTCATTCAGCAGTTGCTTCATGGTCAGGTGCTCGTCTTTGGCATACCCCCATACGCTCTTTCGAATGGTTTCATGCACTTTTTCGGCCGCAGCTTCCGCCAGGCGCTCGCCCAATGTCTTTATCAGCATATATTTATAATCGTCGCCTTCGAATTCTTTTTCCATATCCTCATCGATGGTTGTTGCAAAGGCTCCCACCGTATCAGTTATTCCCGAAGACAGAGGACGCACGAAATCGCTCAGACACAAGAACGGATCGTCCGGCCGAACCCTCGTCTGCTGCCTCAGCAACGGGAAACGGGTTCCTTCCAGTATCAGGTTGTCGCCATCGGCATTGGCGTTCATCAGCCGGTAAATGGCATATACCTTATAACGTCCGTCTATGCTGTTCAGCATGCGGTTGGCCTCCTTATGGAGCTGCATGGCCTGTGCTGCCTTGGCACAATCTTCGGTAGGAAACGAAGCCAGCCAGCTTGCCCGACAAGCATCGCAGCCGTGAATATCGGCTATGGCTGCAAAACGGGGCTGAAATCCCCACGCATGAAAAAAATAAATCCAGTTGATATATTCTGCCAGATCGTGTATCTCGTATGTAACTGTTGTAATGTCTGTCTGCATTTTCTATCGGTTAAAGACAAGTGCTTCCCCACGGTGCTGAGTGTCTACCTTGCCATCGCTATATACTAATGTTCCGTTTACAAATGTTTTCTCTACTTTCGCATGGAAATGTTTTCCTTCCATCGGGCTCCATCCGCATTTACTCAAGACACAATCCTTCGTCACTTCCCATTCACTGTCCGGATTGACCAGTACCAAGTCGGCCTTATAGCCCGGACGGATATAGCCTCGTCTGTCTATCTGGAAAAGCTCTGCCGGTGCATGACACATCTTCTGTACAAGCTGTTCTACCGTCAAGACTCCTTCCCGAACCAGTTCCATGATACTTACCAGCGAGAATTGCAGGCTCGGCATACCGGAAACGGCTTTCAGGGCTCCTCCCTGCTTTTCCGTGAGCAGATGAGGTGCATGGTCTGTACCAATGACATCTATCAGATTCGTGGAAAGAGCCTTGCGAAGCATATCGCGGTCGTTTCGGGTCTTGATACTCGGATTACACTTGATACGTGCACCCAGTGTCTTGTAATCTTCATCACAAAACATCAGATGGGATACACAAGCTTCGGAAGTAATACGCTTTTCGGCTATCGGCTTGTCCTCGAACAAAGCCAGCTCGCGTGCCGTACTCACATGAAGGATATGCAAACGTGCCCCTGTTTCTTTGGCAAGCTGTACTGCCAGAGAGGACGAATGCCAGCAGGCTTCCTCGCTACGGATGCGAGGGTGGAAGGAAATATCTACATCTTCTTCACCATATTTCGACTTAACCAGTTCGGTATTCCAGCGAATAATCGTCTGGTCTTCGCAGTGTGCAGCTATCAGCATACCTGCTTCGGCAAAGATTTTACGTAATGACTCGATGCGGTCTACCAGCATATTTCCGGTACTGGCTCCCATAAAAAGCTTCACTCCGCACACATGAGTCTTGTCGAGCTCATGCAGCAAATCTACATTGTTGTTCGTTGCCCCGAAGTAAAACGAATAATTCACGATGCACTTGTTGGCTGCGTCGGCAAATTTATTGTCGAGTGCCTCCAGCGTAGTCGTCTGCGGATTGCAGTTCGGCATATCCATGAACGAGGTTACTCCTCCCGCTGCGGCAGCCGTCGTTTCGCTCAGCATATCAGCTTTGTGCGTCAGTCCCGGATCACGAAAATGTACATGATCATCTATAACTCCCGGAATAAGGTAACATCCATGAGCATCGATTTCGATGTCGCACAAAACAGAGGGTCGCGTTTCTCCTTGCAAAACTTCACTGATCGTATCGCCTTCGATCACAACAGAACCGGCAAACTTTAATCCTTCGTTTACTATTGTTGCGTTATAAATCCACGTACGTTTCATTTTTATTTATTTTTTGGATAACTTTTAAACCAACTATCCCACTTCAACTGAATCACTCCAAACACGGCTTCTCCAAATATGCTGCTGTTCATCTTCGAGGTTCCCAGCTCACGATTGACAAAAATAACCGGTACTTCCACAATCTTGAAACCACACTTATAAGCCGTAAACTTCATTTCTATCTGAAAAGCGTATCCCTTGAAACGAATATTGTCCAGCGGAATGGTCTCCAGTACCTTGCGCTTATAGCACTTGAACCCTGCCGTGGTATCGTGAACAGGGATACCAGTTACAAAGCGTACATACTTTGAAGCAAAATATGACATCAGCACACGTCCCATAGGCCAGTTCACAACGTTCACTCCGCTGACATAACGTGACCCGATTGCCACGTCGGCTCCATCGTCATGGCAAGCCTTATACAAACGGGGAAGGTCGTTAGGATTATGGCTGAAGTCGGCATCCATCTCGAATATGTAATCGTATTTATGTTCAATAGCCCACTTGAAGCCTGTAATATAGGCTGTTCCCAGTCCTAATTTTCCTTTTCTTTCTATCATAAACAGCCGTTCGGGAAACTCGGTCTGCAACCGGCGTACAATGTCGGCTGTACCGTCGGGCGAATTATCTTCAATAACCAGAATATGAAAACATTTCTCCAGGCCAAACACTGCACGAATTATATTTTCGATATTTTCCTTTTCGTTGTAAGTAGGAATAATAACGATACTGTCACTTGTCTGCATAATAATCTATATTTTAGGCAAAGATAAATATATTTCAGGTCAAGCCCATGAGAAAACAGAGATTTTATGTACTTTTGTAATTCCGAATTTGAAAACAATTAACCACTTATATCGGCGTATGGAGAATTATATCGTATCGGCACGTAAATATCGTCCCGCTACATTCGATACCGTTGTAGGGCAGCGTGCCCTGACTACTACCCTGAAAAATGCGATAGCCAATCAGAAACTGGCACATGCCTATCTGTTTTGCGGACCGCGAGGGGTGGGGAAAACAACGTGTGCACGAATTTTTGCCAAGACCATCAACTGCCTGCATCCTACAGCCGACGGAGAAGCGTGCAACGAATGTGAATCGTGCCGCGCTTTCAACGAACAGCGTTCATATAATATCCATGAACTGGATGCCGCGTCGAACAACTCGGTGGAGGATATACGTTCTCTGATTGAGCAAGTTCGTATCCCGCCACAAATCGGAAAATATAAAGTATACATCATCGATGAGGTGCACATGCTTTCTCAGGCTGCATTCAATGCCTTCCTGAAAACGCTGGAAGAACCGCCTCATCACGCCATCTTCATTCTTGCTACAACCGAAAAGCATAAGATTCTTCCTACCATTTTGAGCCGTTGCCAGATATACGACTTCAATCGTATCAGTGTAAACGACACGGTAGAACATCTGGAGAACGTGGCAAGAAAGGAACATATCGAAGCCGAACCGGAAGCACTGAACGTGATTGCACAAAAGGCTGATGGAGGTATGCGTGACGCCTTGTCTATTTTCGACCAGGTGGTAAGCTTTACTAATGGACACATCACTTACCAAAGTGTAATAGAGAACCTGAATGTACTGGACTATGAATATTATTTCAGACTGACAGATGCCTTTTTGGAAAATCGAATCTCTGACTGCCTGCTTACATTCAACGAGGTATTGAAAAAAGGTTTCGACGGGAATCACTTCATTACGGGACTGACTTCGCATTTCCGCGACTTGCTGGTGAGCCGTGATCCGGCAACCTTACAACTGTTGGAGGTGGGTGCATCTATACGCGACCGCTATCAGGCACAGGCACAGAAATGCACTCCTCAGTTTCTGTACAAGGCAATGAAGCTGTGCAATGATTGTGATCTGAATTATCGTGCCAGCAAGAACAAGCGTTTGCTGGTGGAACTGACTTTAATTCAGTTGGCACAGCTAACCACCGACAACGATGTTCCCGGTGGGGGGCAAAGCCCTGCCAAGCAATCATTAAAACCAGCATTCAATCAGGCGCAGACAAGCCAGACAGCACAAGCAAGCGCTAATCAGGCATATCCGCAGGCAACACATGAAACGACCGGTAATTATCAAGCAACGCAACAACAACCAGCCGGACAACCAGCTGCTAGTAAACCTTCTGTTCAGCAAACGGTAACTGCCGCTCAGCCGACACCGCCTGCCGGACATTCCAATCCGCTCCCTAAAGCAAGTACGGAAAAGAAAATTCCGGTCATGAAAGCGGGAAACTTTGGCATATCTATCCGGAAACAACCCGTGCAGCAGCCATCTGCCGCCAACAGTAATCATCCGACGAATGCCAATCCAGCATCACAACAGGTAGAGCAAACGTATGAAGATTATATCTTCAACGAAAAAGATCTGAATTATTACTGGCGTGAATTTGCGACACAGCTCCCTAAGGAGGAAGCGGCCAACTCTGCCCGTATGATGAACATGCAGCCTCATCTGCTGAAAGACCAGACAACATTTGAAATTGCTGTCGACAATGATATGGTACAGAAGTATATGACGCAACTGGCTCCACAGATAGAACAGCACTTGCGTCGGCAACTGCATAACCGGAAGATAAAAATGACGGTCCGCATCAGTGCAGCCAACGAAAACGTCCGTGCCTACAGTCATGTAGAACGCTTCCAGATGATGAGCAAAAAGAACCCTAGCCTGCTGAAGCTGAAGGAAACATTCGGACTGGAATTGTCTTAAAAGTAAAGCCATCAAGATTTCTGGCTTTTTGTCTGATGTGATATTTCTGAGCTAAATGAAAACGGAGGAGTTATTTCAGGACAAATTTAATAAAAAGACAAGGTAATCGACCTAAAAAGTTTTATATACAACAAAAAGGCCACTTCATCTTTCCGATTTGAAGTAGCCTTTTTTCATAGAGAAACAGAGATGTTATTTAGAATTTAAATACTCTTTAGCAAAGACATCCCTCTTTCAATCATCATTCTTTATTTAAAGATCGTGGTTTTGCATACGATATTCTGCCAGTTTTTCGTATTTCGTACCCGGACGTCCATAATTACAATACGGATAAATGGAAATTCCCCCGCGAGGAGTAAAGATTCCGGTTACTTCAATGTACTTGGGATCCATCAGTTTAATCAGGTCTTTCATGATAATGTTTACACAATCTTCATGAAAATCACCATGATTTCGGAAACTGAACAGGTATAGTTTCAGACTCTTACTTTCTACCATCTTGACATCGGGAAGATAACTGATGCGAATCTCTGCGAAATCCGGCTGTCCGGTAATAGGGCAAAGACTGGTAAATTCCGGACAATTGAATCGTACCCAATAGTCATTTTCAGGATGCTTGTTTACAAATGCTTCCAATACTTCAGGAGCATAGTCCTGTTTATAAGTGGTAGTTCTTCCTAATATTGTCAATTCATCTTTTCTTTCCATATATTACAATCTAATATGTTCACAAAACATTGGTCCTCACAAAAGCCCACCAGCGGCTTGCAAGAAACAATTTTATTTTATTTTTTCAAGAAACTCATCTCAGGCATTATAAGGAAGTATCCCCATTATCAATCATAAAACCCGACAGCATCTTATTTATTCTTGCTTGCTAAGTACTTTTCAAGCCCTTCTCTACGCAAAGTACATGCCGGACAATGTCCGCAACCGTCACCCGGAATGCCATTGTAACAAGTCAGTGTTTCATGACGCACCAAGTCGAGTACTCCCAGTTCATCTGCCAGAGCCCAGGTCTGTGCCTTATCAATCCACATCAAAGGCGTATGAATCACAAACTGTTCTTCCATAGCAAGATTCAGCGTTACGTTCAGTGATTTGATAAACGTATCACGGCAATCGGGATATCCGCTGAAATCGGTCTGAGAAACTCCTGTCACCAGATGATAAATGCCACGCTCACGGGCATAAACCGCTGCAATGCTCAAGAAGAAAAGATTCCGACCGGGAACAAATGTATTCGGGAAGGTTCCTTCCGGCTTCTTCTCATCCATATGGATAGAAGTATCAGTCAGTGAATTTTTGCCCAGATGTCCGATGAAAGAAACGTCCATCGCGTCAAATTCTACTTCTGCCTTACGAGCTATTTCACGAGCCAGCTCCACCTCTTTTACATGCTTCTGCCCGTATATAAAACTCAGTGCGTATACTTTTTTGAAATGTTTTTTTGCCCAGAAAAGGCAAGTGGTAGAGTCTTGTCCGCCACTAAATACCACAAGTGCAGCTTCGTTATTCATCTTAAATCTCTTTTATTTTCAATACATTATAAGAAATGTGTTCATCGTATACATCACTATCGTCTACACGCTTGATGTACTTCACGACACGGATAGTAACAGGCAGGATGATTACTTCGTACAAGGTTTTAAGAACTACCTGCACCAACATCATCTTACCAAGCTCTGATACAGGCATCAAGCCACCGAATGCCAGTGGGAAAAAGATCAGCGAATCGGCACTCTCTCCAAAAACTGTCGAGAGAATGGCGCGTGCAGAAAAGTTTTTTCCATGTGAAGCAACCTTCATGCGGCTCATGACGTATGCATTGATAAACGAACCTACCAAGAATGCAAGAAGGCTGGCCACAGCAATACGAGGTGCCATGCCAAAGACGAAGTTAAATCCTTCCTCACCTTCCCAGAAAGGGGCAGCCGGCAAAGCTACGGCAATCTGTCCCATTGCCACAACCATGAAATTCATAAGGAAACCCATCCAGATGATAAGACGTGCCTTACGAAATCCCCATACTTCGGCTATGCAGTCGTTAATAATGTAAGAAATTGGAAATACAATCAGTCCGGCAGTTACAGAGATCGGACCCACTTGAACTACTTTGGTTTCTAAAAGGTTGGCTGCTACCAGGCAGACACAAAACACAATACCCAAAACCATAAAAGGTACTGATACGAGATTTTCTTTTTTCATCGCTCCTGTTTTTTACGTGGTGTTCTAGAATACACGGCCGTTATTCACGGCATCACATGTTAATGTCCTCTTTTTAAATTCGGCGCAAAGGTACTAACTTTTTGCCAAATTACAAATAAACGCTTATATTTGTGCATACTAAATTCATCCTGACATGACAAAGAATAACTTGCTCAGTGAAAAGCTGAATTATATAGGAGAAAGTGAAACCCCCACTCATTTACACTTATGCAGTTACAATGCTGAAGGAACTCAGGTCTGCCGGGGAAACTTGCAAGAAGTCATTCCTCAGTTGAAAACCGACTGTATCAACTGGATACAGGTACACGGCTTGCAAAATACAGAAACAATCCATCAGTTATGTAGCCATTTCAACATCGATTTCCTGACGACACAAGATATATTAAACTCAGAGCATCTGACAAAAATAGAAGAACATGAAACTTATAATGTGGTTATCCTGAAACAACTATCCATAGTAGAACAGAATGAACTCATTCCTCAACAGTTATGTATCGTACAAGGAAAAGATTATGTGCTGACTTTTGCAGAAAAAGAAACCGATTTATTTAATGAAATCAATACGGCACTGAAAAAAAATGTACTGAAGATCAGAAACAGACAATCAGATTTTCTACTGAGCGTTATCCTAAACAGTGTAATGGCAAGTTTCATGTCGCTTATCTCGAAAATGGAAGATGATTTGGAAGACTTGGAAGAACAGTTCTTATCTCCGCTTTCACCCATTCCAACCAAACAACCCGGAATAGAAGAAATACAAGTTTATCGCAGAAACTACCGGTTAATCAAAAAGAGTATTTTCCCTTTAAAAGAACAGATAAACAAACTATTCCACGCAGAAAACCAGCTGTTACATAAAGCAAATCGCCCGTTCTTCAGCGATGTAAACGATCATCTGCAATTTATCTTGCAAACACTGGAGGGATGCAGGGACCTATTGTCGGCCTTGGTCGATTTATATCTGGCAAACAACGACCAGCGAATGAACAGTATCATGAAGCAACTTACCATTGTATCTACCATCTTTATACCTCTGACTTTCCTTGCCGGCATATGGGGAATGAACTTTCAGTGGATGCCAGAGCTGGGATGGAAATATGGATATTTCTTTGCCTGGGGATTGATGATTGTTGTAGGAGTCATTGTATATTTCTACTTCAAGCACAAGAGATGGTATTAAAACAACAAATTGGACTTATATTATTGTAAACGTATGCGAAAACAAGAATTATATGATCGGGTCATTGCTTACTTTAAGCAAGCTATTCCGGTAGCCGAAACAGAATTACACTATGAAAATCCCTTCCAACTGCTGATAGCTGTAATACTAAGTGCACAATGTACAGACAAAAGAGTAAACATGATTACTCCAGCCTTATTCGAAGCATTCCCTACTCCAGAAGCCTTAGCCAATACTACACCTGAGGTTGTATTCGAATATATACGCAGTGTAAGTTATCCGAACAATAAGGCAAAGCATCTGGTCGGCATGGCACAAATGCTGGTTAAAGACTTTCACGGGGAAGTACCTGATACACTGGAAAACCTGATAAAGCTACCGGGAGTAGGTAGAAAAACAGCAAATGTCATTCAAAGCGTCGTGTTCAATAAGGCGGCAATGGCTGTCGATACACATGTATTTCGCGTAAGTCATCGCATCGGACTGGTTCCCCAAACATGTACTACCCCGCTGGCTACCGAAAAACATTTAGTAAAATATATCCCCAAAGAACTGATTCCGACCGCGCACCACTGGCTGATATTACACGGCAGATATGTATGTACGGCACGCAATCCCAAATGCGAAGAGTGTGGACTGAACGGGATCTGTAAGGAGTCACTAAAGAGCAAGATCAAATAAGCTCCATATAACATTAACACCAAACGATTAAAAAGAAAAGCCAACTAAATTACAAATGTTTTTGATTGTAATTTAGTTGGCTTTCATGTCATTTTTTAATATTACTATATACATAAAAAAATGCCATATCACTACTTCACAGTACTGATATGGCCTATGAAATACATCCGAGCGTTACCGCTCGTGTGAAACATCTTTATTTTATTCATTTATCACCATAAGTCCATCGTATGCCAGATGTACATGCTCAGGAAGTTGCTTGTCTACTTCGGCATGCAATCCCATCTGATGGCTCATATGTATAAAATACGTTTCTTTCGCCCCAATACGTACTACTTGCTCCAGCGCTTCCGAAAGCGACTGATGTGTCCAATGTGGTTCGATACGCAAGGCATTCATAAACAAGTAATCCAGTCCTTGCAAGACCTCATACGATTCATCGGGCATCGTAAGCATATCGGTAATCCATGCTATATTACCTATGCGATATCCCATGATAGGCAGTTTCCCGTGCATTACCCGAAACGGTATCACTTCGACCGACTTCCCCGACAGATTCGTAACCTGAAAAGTTTTGTATGGCTCTATCACAGAAAGCGGAATACTGGGTACTCCCGGATAGGTATGCTCCACAAAACAATAAGGCATACGTTTTTGCAGGCGTTCTGCCGTATATCCTTCAGCATATACGGGAATATCGCGAAAGCGACAAAAAGGACGAAGGTCATCCAGTCCCCCTACATGATCGTAATGCTCATGAGTAATCAGTACTCCATCAATAGGAAGAAAAGTGTTCATACGAATACTTTGCTGCCTGAAATCCGGACCGCAATCTATCAGAATGCGCACTCCTTCGGTTTCTACTAACCCGGAACAACGCAAACGATCATCATGCGGATCGGTACTGGTACATACCTGACATGTACATCCCACTTGGGGTACACCAGTAGAAGTTCCGCTACCTAATACTGTTACTTTCATCGTTATAAAAAACGCCTTAAATATAATTTACTTCCGGATAAATATCGATACCGAATTTATCCTTTACAGAAGTTACCACTGCACTAGCCAGCTGCATGACCTCTTGTCCGGTCGCACCACCTAAATTGACCAAGACCAACGCCTGACGGTCATGAACTCCCGCACGTCCCAACGCTTTACCTTTCCAGCCACACCGATCTATCATCCAACCGGCTGGGACTTTCACCCAACCTTCACCTGCCGGATAAGAAGGTATATCTGGATAAGTGGCTCGTAAAGCATCAAACTGTTTTTGCGGAATGACCGGATTCATGAAAAAACTCCCGGCATTTCCTATCTTCGCCGGATCGGGCAGTTTTTCCTTCCGGATGCGGATAATAATGCGACGTAAGTTTTCCAACGTCAGCGGACAAGCCTCCTTTTCCAGCTCTGCACGAACATTGCCATAATCCAAATGCCATACAGGCTGTTTATGTAAGCGATACGTCACATGCGTCACAACGTACTTACCTTTCAGTTCCTGCTTAAAGATGCTTTTACGGTAGGCGTAATCACATTCTTCATTGGAAAACTGACGAGGTTCGCCTGTAGCTACACATACTGTGTCGACAGCAATGATTAAATCTTTAGCCTCAACACCGTATGCACCAATATTCTGAACAGCCGAAGCTCCTACTTCACCTGGTATCAAAGACAGATTCACTGCACCATACCAGTTATGCTGTACGGTATATGCCACAAAGTCATCCCAAATTTCTCCTGCCCCTACTCGTACATCAACTGTTTCATCAGTTTCAGAAACAATCTCAGCACCTTTAATGGCAGAATGGAGCATAGTACCTTTAAAATCGCCCGAAAAGAGCAAGTTACTTCCTCCACCGATATGCAACAACGGAAGCACATAACTCTTTTGCTTGAGGAAAGCACAAAGCTCATCCACCGAATCATATTCTACAAAATATGCGGCATATACGTTCATACCAAACGTATTATGATGCAAAAGAGAATAGTCTTTCAGTTCTTTCATATCTTTATTTATATATAACAAATTCCTATTAACAAATGTTCAGTCAATGAACATCTTGTTTTAGTCACTCAAATCCTCAAACTTCATCAACATCCACTTTCCATTACGATATTCAAAGTACAGTGTGTTGCTGAATCCGTTACCGAATCCTTTGAACTCAATGATTTTTCGATCTGTATCCGCAACCTCCTTTTGTCCGTAGTGAACATTCGTCAACCGTTCTTTCAACAAAGGCGGACGGAACGAAAACCATTGCCCTTCATCAAGTGTTGTTTCCAGAATCTGAAACTCATCCTCCGGATCTACAGTCACAAACCCCAGCGGATCATGCAACCGTTCACGCTGGAAAACAGAATCGTTGGCAAAACGATTATAAAAATCAAAAAAGTCTTCGCGTCCTTCGGATGCCGAAGCAAGCTTTTCCTTATTGATAGCTTCCAGATACCAGCAATCGGAAACTCGCTCAAAATAGTAGCGTTTTACTCTTCGATCCTTCAGATAAATCCAGTCCACCTGAACACTATGCACAGCCGTATCCTTTTCCATTTCCATATCTTCTTCCTTATCGAACAATACGGTATATACCGGATCACGACTGAATAACGGATCGTACACCCATTCGTCTTTCGACATACGTTCTACACGGTCCCCCTTATACAAGGAAATGGGAAATTTTACTCTTGAACGCTGAAAACGTTCATCGGAAGCAAAATTATAAAAGAAATCAGCAAAACTCTCGTCAGCCGTAGCTGGAACTACATCTTCCACTTCTTGAGATTCTTCTTGCAACGTATCGTTACCGACAGTCAGCGAATCAATCTGTTTAGTTAGTGTTTCAAAAGGATCTACTTTTTTCTTTCCTCCCCCGCAAGATGCTGCCAACATAAGTATACAACATCCAAATAAAACTTTTTTCATCTTAGTGCTTCTGAAAAATCACGTGCAAAAATACGTTTTTTTTTCATTTCATACATAACAATACTTCGGTAAATTTTTACCGATAAAT
>FR887737.1 GCA_000432735.1 Bacteroides sp. CAG:443 | reverse complement strand
TATGGTTTTATACTTACATTTGCATATCATTTGTATCTTGATAACAGTAACTAACTGATTATCAATATACTTTATATTTGAGGAAGTCAAGTAAGTAACGATAAATAAACGATAAACATCCATAAGAAAAGGTGTGGAAATCAGACAATTCCACACCTTTTTTTGTTTTTATATTGTCAGTCACCAAGCATTTTTGTGTCCATCCGATTGAGAGCTATCCTTTCCCCAAATGTTATTTTGATATCCTCGCTTTATGCTGAAAAGACTATTTATTATATAGAATAGCCAACTTTATCTTTATCTGTGATTTTCCTTAATACACGGCAAGGATTTCCGGCAGCTAAGACACCTGAATGCTTTATGACACGCCTCGATGGTGTTATTTACTCGTAGTTTGGCTATGATATTCTGTCTATGGCGATCTACAGTATGTTTGCTGATTTTCAATTTATCTGCAATCATTTTACTGGATGTCCCATTTTGTATCTACCATCTTTTCCACACATTCGCATCGTATTTTCAAGGTACCATGAGAATGATTCTTTTGAATGAGATGAAGATAGCTTACGGAAAAAAGTTAATTCTTGCAGGCATCGCTTTTTCCAGTCATCCGGATGAATCCGATTGTAAATCTCTTCCTCCCATACAGAATCAACCGTCTGAATGGTGTTTGGTTTACCTAATCCCAATATACTGCAAGACTTACCGAAAAAAATATGGCTTTTCCCTATACGTAAATTACTTAATACGGCAATGGAGTTCTCACAAATAGAGTATGACTGCGCAATAAGACACAGGCGTTGTTCCTCGTCTTGTGCATATATTCCATCCATTTGTTGGTGGAACTTTTCGCTTAATCTATCATCTATTTCTATCATACATTCAAGTTTACAAAGTGACAAAAGTAGACAAAGATTTTTCGAACTAAAATGAAATGATAATGTTCTTGATAGTGTATGGTTATAAATCAGTATAGGAAATGTTTTTCTTATTCTTTTATCAATACGGGTCAATGTCTCATATTGATATGTTGTGGTTGGCATTTTCTATCCTTGTTTAGACTTTTTCTATGTTTTATATGTACCATATTTGTGTTTAAATATACATTCCATGCCGCAATTACGGAAGATTAAGGGAGTACATTATTATATAATTTTCTTTTTTCATTCAGAATAAGAAATATTTTGATACTAATTATGGGGTTGAATCTTAAAAAAACTATCTTTGTAGTGTGAAATTATTTTAATGTTTATGCTATGAAGAAATCTCTCATGATGATTGCAGGACTGTTTTTTTCAGTCTTATCTGTAGCCGGGCAAGGTCTTTCTATGGATCGGGTGAATGCCGATTTCCAGAAGAAGAAGGAGGCATTGCCTACAGGTGATTTGTTTAGTGTCTTCCGGCAACAGCTTACACAGGAAGAGCGCGACGCACTTACTTTCTTTTATGCTTATATGTCGGTAGGGGATATTACCGATTATTCCGGTGATTTTTATCTGGAAAATGTACGGAGTTCGCTGACAACTCGAAAGGAAACCACATGGGGTAAGACAATTCCCGATGATATTTTTGTCCATTTTGTTCTTCCTATACGTATTAATAATGAAAACCTGGACCGTGCGCGTATGGTCTTTCACGATGAATTGATGCCTCGTGTGAAAGGATTGTCAATGCTTGATGCAGTGCTTGAAGTGAATCACTGGTGTCATGAAAAAGTGAACTATCAGCCTGCTGATGCACGTACCAGTGCTCCTTTAGCTACCGTAAAGACTGCATACGGACGTTGTGGTGAGGAATCTACTTTCCTGGTTGCAGCTCTTCGTTCGGTAGGTATTCCTGCTCGTCAGGTTTATACCCCGCGCTGGGCACATACCGACGATAATCATGCGTGGGTGGAAGCATGGGTTGATGGTGAATGGCACTTCTTAGGCGCTTGTGAACCTGAGCCTGTTCTTGATTTGGGTTGGTTTAATGCTCCGGCTAGTCGTGGCTTGTTGATGCATACAAAGGTGTTTGGTTATTATCAGGGACCGGAAGAGGTAATGCGTACGACAGCCAATTATACTGAGATTAATATTATTGGAAATTACGCCAAGTTTGCTCCGTTGACAGTAACTGTGGTTGATGAACAGGGAAAAACGGTGGAAGGTGCATGTGTGCAGTATAAGATTTATAATTATTCTGAATTTTTTACGGTTCATACAGTTGTAACGAAACAGGATGGTCAGGCAAGTTTATCAGCTGGTTTGGGCGATATGATGGTTCTTGCAACCAAAGGTGACCGGTTTGGCATTCAAAAAGTAAGTTTCGGCAAGGAACGTAATGTGACGATTGATCTCCGTCATCGCGTAGGTGAAGAGTTTTCATTTCCTGTAGATTTGGTTCCGCCTCCCACAAAACCAAATATTCCGGAGGTTACCCCAGAACAGCGTGCAAAGAATGATATCCGTTTCAATCAGGAAGATTCTATCAGAAACGCTTATGTCGCTTCTTTCCCGGATGCTTCAGCCATTGAAAAGTTTGCTGGAGAAACTGGCTATAAGACTCAGGATATTACCAACTATATCGTTGGTTCAAGAGGTAATTATGCAGAAATTATGAATTTCTTGCAGAATGCAGCTAAAAAGAACTATGCATCACGTGCACTTCAGTTACTGGCTACACTTTCTGAAAAGGACTTGCGCGATACGCCTGAAGCTATATTGAATGACCATCTGTATAATACAGATCTCTCGGCTGATGCTACCAAGGTACTTGCTCCGCGTATTGCCGGTGAGATGTTGACGGCCTATCGTTCGTTCTTCCAGAAAGAAATTTCGAAGAAAGATGCTAAACAGTTCTGTGCCGATCCAAATGTCTTGGCTGAATGGTGCCGTAAGAACCTCACATTGCGTGATGATTTGTGCTGTGTGGGAACTTTCATTTCTCCTGAAGGCGTATGGCGTAGTCGTACAGCCGACCGTGTATCACGTGATATCTTTTTTGTTGCGGTAGCTCGTTCGTTGGGTATTCCGGCATGGATAGATGGAGTTACAGGAAATGTATTCTATCAGAAGAACGGTTCGGATATTCAACTGGATTTTGAAAGTGGTGTTTCTGGAGCTGCTGAAACGGGTCAGTTGCAGTTGAGTTATTCAGCTATTCCGCAGCTGGATGATCCTGAATATCTTCGTCATTTTACCCTTTCTAAATATAATGGAACAGGATTTACCTTGTTGAATTATCCAGATTTTGCCAAATGGAGTGCTTTATTCAAGGATGCTTCTTCATTGGATGAAGGTTATTATATGATGGTATCAGGTAGTCGCTTAGCCGATGGTGGCGTATTGGGACAAGTTTCTTTCTTCAATATCCGGAAAGGTGAACAGACCAGTGGCGAATTACTGGTACGCGATAATACAGAAGCTGTTAAGGTCATTGGTAATTTTGATTCTGAATCGAAATTTGTGAATGCCGAGACAGGTGAAGAAACAACCGTATTGAAGTCTGCGGGTCGTGGCTTGTTCGTACTAGCTATTTTGGGAGTAGGTCAAGAACCTACCGATCATACATTGAAAGATATTGCAGTGAAGGCAAAAGAATTTGATGCTTGTGGACGGAAGATGATATTGTTATTCCCAAGTCGTGCTGCTTATGAAAAATACTTGACGGCTCCGGCTCCTGGGCTTCCTGAGCATATTGTCTGGGGTATTGATACTGATAGTAAGATACAAAAACAGTTGCTGGAGGCATTGAATTTGGAAGCTAATACACAGTTGCCAATATTTATTATCGGTGATACATTCAATCGCATTGTCTTTACTTCGCATGGCTATACCATAGGTCTAGGAGAGCGACTGTTGAAAATTATCGATAGCCTGTCAGATTCGGAAGTTTCTAATGAATAATAAATGCTTGTAGCATGTGAAAAGAGACCGATATAGGATAATTACTTATATCGGTCTTTTTATTTGCTTGCATTTTAGGTGTTTTTTTAATATATTGCAACAAAGCTCGATAAAAAAATAATCTGATAATACCATATTTATATTTAATTTAAAAAGTGGGATAAGTATTTTTAGAAAATAGTATTTTACTGTATTGACTAAATGTAATTTATATATGCTATTTTATTGATTATTAGTATAGTTACAATTGTTTATACTAATAATCGACATTGTTAATAAAGCTTAATCATGTAAATATATTAAAGGTTTTATAAATAATATATTTAATATTTAATTACATTTGTAATATATAATGATAATTATAAATAAATAACAAAGCTTTTTCTTGTTTTTTGAATAAAATAAGACTTGTCCTTATATAATATGAAGACTATTTTCTAACTATATTAAATGTTAAATCTATGAGAATTGGTAGGTTTTCACAAATTTTTTTGTTGCTGATGGCTTCTGGATGGGGAGCTGCATGGGCTACTCCTGCACAAGTAATGGATGCGTCTACATTGCAACAGTCAGCTAAAATTACTACTCAAGGTACAATTGTTGACTCTAAGGGTGAACCTTTGATTGGTGTGAGTATTCTTGAAGTTGGTACTACAAATGGTACGATAACGGATATCGATGGTAAATTTACGTTGCGAGTCGCTTCTGGGGCAACATTGGAAATCTCTTATATCGGTTATAAAACACAGAGAGTGACAGCTAAACCGAATATGGGTACATTGACAATGGCTGATGATACAGAAGTACTTGATGAAGTTGTTGTAACTGCTTTGGGTATTAAACGTTCTGAAAAGTCTTTGGGATATGCAATGCAGGAAGTAAAAGGTGAGTCTTTGGTTGCTGCCCGTGAAACCAACTTGGCTAATGCTTTAACTGGTAAATTTGCAGGTGTGCAGATTACACGTTCTAGTAATGGTGCAGGTGGTTCTTCTAAGATTCAGTTACGTGGTGCAAACTCTGTGACAGGTTTTAATCAGCCGTTGATTGTAGTTGATGGTGTTCCAATGGATAACTTTACAGGAGCAAATGATTTCTCTGGTAAAAGTCACAACGATTATTGGAATCCTGGCACTGATATGGGTAATGGTCTATCTGACCTTAATTCAGAAGATATTGAATCAATGTCTGTATTGAAAGGTGCTTCGGCAGCAGCACTTTATGGATCTCGTGCTGGTAATGGCGTTATCTTGATTACGACTAAAAAAGGTAGAGAAAATCCGGGCTTGGGTATTACAATCTCGGCTTCTGTTTCTGCTGAAACTATTTTTATGAAGCCTAATCGTCAGACGACCTTTGGACAAGGTGATGATGGGGTTTATAGTGCAACATCAAGTAACAGCTGGGGACCTCGTATAGAAGGGCAAGAATACACTGACTGGGCTGGAGTAAAGAGAAATATGTCTTATTATGATAACATTGACAGTTATTTTAATACAGGTGTTAATACCACAGAAAGTTTCTCTTTATCGCAAATGTATAATAAAACTTCTGTTTATGCATCTGTAACTCGTATGGATGATGCCAATAAAATACCTAGTTCAAAGTTGCATCGTACTAATATGACATTACGTACTGCAACTACTTTTGGTAAAGATGACAGATGGTCTTTTGATGGCAAAATCCAATATATTAACTCTATTGCGAAAAACCGTCCTTCATCGGGTGCTGATGGAAGTTCTTTCTTATCAATGTATACAACTCCTGTATCTTTGGATATTACAGATTTTGAAAATTGCTTGGATGAAAATGGAGATATGCGTTGGTGGCAAAGAGATAGCGGCTTAAATCCATATTGGGGACAAAAATATAATTTGAACCAAGATAGCCGTAACCGTTTTTTGATGAATGCCTCTTTAAAATATAAATTTACAGGCTGGCTGAGTGCTGAGGTTAAAGCTGGTAGCGATATGTATTTTACTGAAACAGAAACCAAACTGTATGATGGTAGCCCTATCGTAGATAATGGACGTTATAGCTTTAGTGAACAGAAGTTTTATGAAAACAACTATAGCTTCTTAATCTTGGCCCAAAAAGATAATTTGTTTGGAAATTGGGGTGGAAATCTTACATTAGGTGGTAACATGATGGAACGTCGTTCAACAGGATTGAAAAATAGTTTGGGTAAACTTACTATACCTAATCAGTTCTGGATTACTAATGGGGATAAAGGTGACCTCACACAAGAGCAAAGTTTTACGCGTAAGAAAATTAATTCGTTATATGGTACGTTGGGTATCAACTATGATGGATGGGCCTTTTTGGATGCTACTTTCCGTAATGACTGGTCTTCTTCATTGAGTAAAAAGAATCGCTCTTTCTTCTATCCATCTGTTTCTGTGTCATGGGTTATAACTGATATGATGAATAAATTGGAAAAGAATATGCCGTCATGGCTTACTTATGCAAAGGTTCGTGCTTCATTTGCTCAAGTAGGTAACGATTTGGATCCTTATCAATTATATAATTTGTATCAAATCAATACAAATGGATCTACCGGAGGTATTATGGCAGAAACAAGTGGCTCGGTTTTATATAATGAAGATGTTCGAAGTGAGTTGATTAGCTCTTGGGAAGCTGGTGCTGAAGTACGCTTTTTTAACAATCGTTTAGGCTTGGACGTAGCGTGGTATAAATCTAATGCAAAACGTCAGCTTTTGAATATCCCTATGAATCGTCTTTCTGGTTATGAATCAATGAAGGTAAATGCGGGTAATATCCAGAATACAGGTTTGGAAATCATGTTAAATGCAACTCCGATCCAGACTAAAGAGTTTACATGGGATATGAATGTCAACTTCTCAACAAATAAAAATAAGATTATCGAATTGCTGCCAGGTGAAGAATATAAAAATATGACTTATACATTGGGTGGTTATGATAATTTATATGTCTATGCTGTTGCAGGTGGTAATTATGGTGAAATATGGGGTACTAAATTTCAGCGTGTTACCGATGAAAACAGCCCGTATTATGGTAAACTGTTGTTGAATGAAGCAGGACTTCCGCAAGGAACCTCTACTCCTGAAAAAATAGGTGATCAGCAAGCTACTTGTCTTTTGGGATGGACCAATACATTCTCTTATAAGAATTTTACATTAAGTTTCTTGATTGATGGACGTTTCGGTGGTGATATCTTCTCTGGTACAAATCGTATTCTGCAAGCTTATGGTGTAGCAGATGTTACAGCACCGGGTGGAAATCGTGAGGATTTTGTTGTTGATGGTGTTATCTCTGATGGTAAAGGTGGGTATGTACCGAGCACAATTGCTGTTTCTCAAGAGGATTATTGGCGAGCTGTTTCTACGTCAAGTGGTAACTTGGGTATTGGAGAAGCCAATCTTTATGATGCAACAAATATTCGTTTGCGTAATGTTTCGTTGAATTATTCTATTCCTAAGTCTGCTTTGAAGAATACACCGTTCCAGCAAGTTAAATTAGGAGTTTCATGTAATAACGTTTGGATGATTAAGAGTTATTTGAACGGTATTGATCCTGAATCTGTTTATGCTACAAGTACCAATGCCACTGGTTTTGAGAATCTTGCTGCTCCTACATCTCGTACTTATTTATTTAATGTTACTCTTGGTTTCTAAATTCTTAATATTGACAAAAATGAACAAATTTAATAATAAAATATTAATTGGATTATGCCTGGCTACATTGGGTTTTGCTGGTTGCTCAGACTTTGAGGATGTCAATATCAGCCCTTCACAAGTGGGTGAAGAATATGTTTTGCCAGATTATTTTTTGAGCCAATCTATTTATCTTGCTCAACAAGATCCTGATGTTGCAGAGCGTGTTGTTGTTTATAACTGGGCTAGTGCTGCTCGTGTTTGCGGCGAAATGTCTTTCTTGAATATTGGACATTATAATGATGGATATAATGCCGCTTATTTTAATCAGGTTACTAACTGGTTGAAATATGCAACTTTTGCAATTCAATGGGTAGATAAAAGAACTGATGTAACAGGACATGATGCTGAGTTTTATCCAAATATTAAAGCATTTGCGCGTATTTGGCGTGCGCTTTTAATAGCTGAATATACTGATACATTTGGTCCCTATACATTGGATGCCTTTACAGTTGAAAGTCCTACATTTAATAGTGTAGAAGAAACTTATGATTTTATTTTAACTGAGTTAAAAGAGGCAACTGCTGACATAAATACATCTGTTGAACCAACAGAAATGGAGGCTAAAGGTGATCCGGGATTTGCATACAATGCAGCAAAATGGCAGAAATTAGGCAATAGCTTACGCTTACGTTACGCTATGCGTTTGTCTGAGGTAAATCCATCAAAAGCAAAAGCTGAATTTGAAGATGCTGCTAAAGGTAATTTACTTACTGATTTAAGTGATATGTATGCAGTACAAGAATATGATCAATGGAATGCTTGGGCTGGTGTTTTCACCCGTTCGTGGGATTATCAGGCGTTGTCTTCTACCATGTCAAATATCTTGGTAGGATTAGGAGGTATTGCTATTTCTGAGCAGCGTCCAGATTTAGCTTCTTATACCAAACCTATGAATTATTTAGGAATGAAGTTTGATCAGCATTATGCAGAAAATACTGATAATCCTACTAAACAGTTCTGGATGGATGGTATACCAGAAAATATTGATCCACGTGGATTGAAAATATTCTGTTTACCTAATGATCAAACGGCTGAAAACTTTGTGGATAAAGGTTCTTCTTCAAATCATGGTAAACATTTCTTTGCTGATGATGCTGGTAATGCACTTGTAAAGTTGGATGCTCAGTTTACATGGAACTACTATCCTGTAGGACAAAGTTCAAGTTTTTCTTCTAAGTTCGCTAAGAACAATATGATGAATAACATCTGGAATACTGGAGTATTGCTGGGCAAGAACTATTGTAATAGTAGTAATAAGCGAGTTTGGTTTGGTCCTTGGGAAACATATTTCTTGTTAGCGGAGGCTTCTCTCTATGGTTGGACTACAGGGACTTCAGCACAGGTTGCTTATGAAAATGGTGTTAGAAGCAGTTTTGAATATTTTGGTGTATCACAATACGTAGATAGTTATTTGGCTTCAGAAGATTATAATCGTGTAGGTACTTCTGTTAAATTTACTCATACAGTAGAACCTAGTAACATGACTGTGAATTATAAAGATGGTTATACAAATGCCTCGAAGACAATGACTTATCAGTATCCTGATGCTACAAAAATATTATATAAAGGAAAGAAGTTGAACGATCAGCTGACTAAGATCATCACTCAAAAGTATATTGCTCAGACGCCTTATTTGGCTTTGGAAATGTGGAATGATTATCGTCGTTTAGGACTTCCGTTCTTTGATATGCCTGCTAATGAGTCTATATTGACAGGTTCTGATATGGAAGCGTGGAAGCCTTCATCTTATTTAGATGGTCAAAAATGGCAATATTATCCACAACGTATGAGATTCCCTTCAAGTTTGAATAATGCGGATCCAGAAGGTTATGCTTATGCATTGCAATTATTAGGAGGGGCTGATAATGTAATGACTCCACTTTGGTGGTCAATAGGAGCTCGTAATTAATAAAAATAGCTTGGTAGCAATTATAAAAGTATCCTGTTTTTACAGGATACTTTTAATATATGTAATTGCTTCCAAGCTATTTATGTATTTATATAGTGAGAAAGTATTGAGTAATCAGATAAAAAGAAAAGTGAAATATTCTGGTTGTGATATTTTATCGACTATTATGATAGAATGTTATTAGTTACGATTGGAGATTTGCAGTTCTGTTAAGTTGTTGTATTTTATGCTGAGAATTTTCAAGTATAGAAATAGAACAATTTTATTTTCTAATCTAGGGAATTCTACTGTTTTGTTTTTTCTTTGTTGATTTAAAATTGACACTTATGAAACTATTACGTGTTTTCTTATTGTTGTCTGCAATGATGGTATTTGTGGCTTGTAGTAATGAATCTGATGATTATAGCTATACCGGTGCTTTGCCAATTCCTCAAAATCTTGCTTATGAATTAATAAAACAGCAATTAGGAGATAAGCAATTGAATGGAATTGATATCTATGTATCGATAGATATGCTTTCTGCTAAAACGAAAGTAGTGATAATGGGAAGTGAGGATATCATATCTCCGGATTGTGATTCGTGGTTGTTTTTCGTGGATGAGATGCCGTTAATAGCAAATTGGGGACATCCTTGTAAGTATATTTTTGTGGATGAAACTGGTAATGTGTTCGTTTATGAGAGAACTATGTTTCCAACGGAACCTTCTATGGAGAAAATGAATTTGTTGAATAGAGCAGATGTGTGGGATGGATATGATGAGAAATAAGTAGTCCCTAATATTCTAGCTATTCTATAATTACCTTTGTTGAGATTTGTATGTTGTATTAAATAAGGGAAAGATATTTTTCATATACTAAAAAAGACATTTTAGTGTTATGTCTGTATAGATTATTTAGCGAAAAAGCTTGTAATGTCCAGTACGATAAATAAAAAATAATAAAAATTATCAGTAATGACCAAAAAACTTATTTTAATTTTGTTTGTCACTCTTTATAGCACAATGGTTCCTATAGTGGCGCAGCAAGCATCTACTAATTCTTTGGATGCACAGAAAGAAAAAAGAATGGAGTGGTTTGCAAATGCCAAGTTGGGTATTTTCATCCATTGGGGTATTTATTCAGTAAAAGGAGTTTCCGAGAGCTGGTCTTTCTTTAATAAGTATTTGCCTTACGAAGAATACATGAGCCAGAAAGATGGATTTACTGCTTCAAAGTATGATCCGAAAGCATGGGTGGATTTAATTAAGGAGAGTGGTGCACGTTATACGGTGATCACGACTAAGCATCATGACGGTATGGCTTTGTGGGATACGAAGGCAGGGGAGCTGAGTACTGTAAAATGTACACCGGCTAAGCGTGATTTAATCAGTCCTTTTGTAAAGGAAGTACGTAAGCAGGGATTGAAACTCGGATTTTATTATTCATTGTTAGACTGGTCACATCCTGATTATCCGAATAAGACACGTACAGAGGTTCGTTATACAAATGATTCTGTACGCTGGAAACGATTTGTAGATTTCAACATGGCACAATTGTCGGAACTGAATAAAACATGGAAACCTGATTTGTATTGGTTCGATGGTGACTGGGAACAAACTGCGGAAGCATGGAATTCGAAAGGTATCGTTGAATTATTGAGATCAGACAATAAGAATGTGATTATCAATTCTCGTATTCAGGGTTATGGTGACTATGCTACTCCGGAACAGGGAGTGCCTATCGTACGTCCTGAAGATAAGTATTGGGAATTGTGTATGACGATGAATGATTCATGGGGATATCAGTATACGGATACAAATTATAAGTCACCGTTTATCTTATTGCGTACGTTTGTTGACTGTTTGAGTATGGGTGGAAATCTGTTGCTTGATATCGGTCCCAAAGAAGATGGAACTATTCCCGAAGAGCAGGTTGCCATACTGAAAGAATTTGGCCGTTGGACTAAAAAACATAAAGAGGCCATCTATGATACTCGTGCAGGTATTCCAACTGAACATTTCCAGGGATATACAACATTGAACAAGGCTGGTGATATTTTGTACCTTTATTTGCCTTATAAACCGAACGGTCCAATCGAAGTAAAAGGATTGATGAATAAAGTGAATAGAGTATGGGTTGTTGGCAACGGGTCAATGTTGTCATATAAGGTCTATAATAAGAATTATTGGAGCGAGGTACCGGGTAATCTGTATATTGATGTGCCGGAGTATGTACTCGATCCACAGATAACGGTAGTTGCCGTACTCTTGGACGGACCGGTAAAATTGTATCGGGGAGCAGGTCAGGTAATAGAAAGTAATTAATTAAAATAACCATGAGAAAACAACTATTATGTAGTTTGCTTGCGTTGACAATGGGCGGACAGCTCCTGGCGCAGAATTTGTATTCGAAGTATGAGCGTATGCTTACTTTGCCCGCAGGGTATGTATGTTACCGTACTGATGGGAAAATAAAGATTGATGGAAAGCTGAATGAAGCAGATTGGCAGAAAGCACAGCCAACTTCCTCTTTTGTGGATATAAGTGGAGAAGGGTTTGCCAAGCCTTGTTATGACACATCAGCTAAAATGTTATGGGACGATAAGTATCTTTATGTTGCTGCTACGTTGCAGGAAGACGACATTAAAGCGAAACTGAATCAGCGAGATACCATTATTTATTATGACAATGATTTTGAGGTTTTTCTTGATCCGGATGGTGACGGTCAGAATTATTTTGAAATTGAAACCAATGCAAAAGCTGTTATTTTCGATTTAATGCTGGATAAGCCTTATCGTTCTGGAGGAAATTTCATGATTCAGTGGGATTGTCCGGGACTTCAATTGGCTGTACATCGTGACGGAACATTGAATAATTCAAAGGACAAAGACAAGCAGTGGACCGTAGAAATGGCTATTCCTCATAAAGCATTGACTGTAAATTTCTCTAATCCGGGAGAAGCCGGTAAGTATTGGCGTATCAATTTCTCTCGTGTGCAATGGCTGAAGCCGGGGCAGCGTGAAGAAAACTGGGTATGGATGCCGACAGGAAAAATTGATATGCACATGCCCGACAGATGGGGATTCTTGTATCTTTCTGATAAAGTAGTAGGACAGGGAACAGATACTTTTAAGTATCCTTATAATATGGCTGCATATAAATTGCTGTGGGCAATGTTTTATGCACAGCAGGATTTCTATTCAAAAGAAAAGAGATACTTGCGTGAGAAAGAAAGTTTCTTCCTGACTGCGGATGAACTAAATGGCCTGCCAGCTGGTTCTGATATTTCTGTAGAGGCTACTACTCATAGTTTTCGTATTGCGATCAGTATGCCGGAAGAAAATGTACGCTATGTGGTAGATAATCTTAGTAAGTTTACCTGCGAGCCTATTACTGTACAAAAATAAATAAAGATTTCGAGTTCTTTTTGAATTTGCAGCAATCTGTATAAATCAGGAGAACTCGAATTTTATTAATCTGAAAGCATTAGAATTTACAACAAACATGAAAAAAATCTTTATTCTTTTTTCTTTGCTGTTTACACTAACAGTAAATGCAGCCAGTCACAAAGAACTACCCGCTAAAGGAAACTTAAGCTTACAGGTATTTAACAATGCGAACGTACGTTTTTTGCCTGATAAGTATCCAAGCTTCTCGGAAGCGGACAGTGATGGCATAATCCATTTAGTGAATGGTCGTATTATCTTAAAGAAAATTCAGATACCCGATTATCAGCGTGATGTAACGGTTAGTGTGAAAGTAAAGGTTGCTTCGAATGGCGATCGCTGGGATAAATCAGGCTCTTGTTTTGTCCTTCCTAAGCATTCTGCAATTAATTTGTTGAGTATTGCACAAGGAAAGAAGAAATTTCCAGAAGTGGATAGCTTGAAGTTGGAAAATATGATTGGTATAGTTCCAGGAAAAGATTATTTGCCAACTATAGAATTAATGCGTTTCATGACTCCTTTTGGAGTGGGATATTACAGCCAGAATGATGATTCCCTTTCTAGCAAACGCCGTCCGGTTTATATTCCAAAATGGGAACAGTGTGTACAGTGGGAACAGGATATTACAGATTTATATCCGGCTCTTACAGGAGAAGTTTATGTAGGAATCTTTATTGATACATGGACAGCCGAGGGGTATGTTGCCAGCATGGAACTGAATGTTAAGGAAACCCCGGTACCTTGCGAAAAGTTGATTCGTCGTCATGTGGAGCCCTTGATGAATACTGTGTATTATATAGGTCAGACCTATCCGGATATTTTTGCGCGCAAATCTGTTTCGGCCGACTTTGTTCTTCCCAAAAATGCGAAGAATGTACGTTTGAAATATATCGTAACCGGTCATGGCGGCCATAGCGGAGGTGATGAGTTTGTTCCAAAGAAGAATATACTTTCTATCGATGGTAAGGAAGTATATAGTTTCATTCCTTGGAGAGATGATTGTGCTTCTTTCCGTCGGTTTAATCCGGCTACGGGCGTATGGCTTGTAAAACGTTTGGCTGCTTATATAGCTGAAGATGGTTACAAGGTAAAAGAGGTAGAAGAACCTTTGGCTTCTTCCGATCTTTCTCGTTCTAACTGGTGTCCAGGTTCGGATGTCGCTCCTGAAGAAATTTGTTTGAAAGACTTGCAGGCCGGTAAACATACATTTACGGTAAGCATACCCAATGCACAAGTTGCAAATGGTGAAGAGTTAAATCATTGGTTGGTTTCTGCTTACTTGGTATGGGATGAATAAATGCAAAGAATAATTGGAAAATAAAAGAGGCCGTCTCAAATAGAATTGCAAAAGTAAAAATCTTATAGATTGCAACTTAGAAGTAAAAAAATCTCCTACTTTTAGTCCTGTAATTAAAGAAAATAAAGACTAAAGTAGGAGATTTTTATGTTGTAATTTATAGATTATAAGTAAGCCTGTCTCAATTTTTCATTTTGATACAGCTCTTTTTGTTATATGTTTAGTGCTTCAATTGTACGTCTTACCCGTTGAGCGGTTGTTATTTCGCGCGTATATTCATTAATGGAATCGCTTCCCATCTTGACTTCGGGATTGGAATAGCGCATGGCACTTTCTATTTTTTCTCGTGCTGAAAAATGAAATTCGGTGGCACCGCTTTCCAACGCCAATTGGCGAATATTGTTTTCATTCACTCCACATCCGGCCATCAAGCTTACTCTGCCATTGGCATATTCAATCAGTTTTTTTATAAGAGCACTTCCTTGGGGAGCTGTAGGTTGCTGTCCTGAGGTCAGTATACGATGAATATCTAAATCAGCAATTTCGTCAAGTGCTTTAAAAGGGTCCTTACATCTGTCGAAAGCCCGGTGAAAGGTAACGGAGCAATTACCGGCAGCCGTTCTAAGTCGCTTCATTGCAGGCATGTCTATTTCGCCGTCAGGAGTCAGACAACCTATTACAATTCCATCGGCCCCAGCCTCTTTGGCTATACGTATATCTTCCTCCATTATTTCCAGTTCTAGAGGAGAGTATAAAAAATCTCCTCCACGTGGACGGATGATAACATGTAGTTTGATTTGCAGTAAACGGCGTGCTGTCTGTATTTCCCCTAATGATGGAGTCGTTCCGCCCTCTGGTATGCCGGCACATAATTCAACACGATGGGCTCCCCCTTCTTGGGCTGCAAGGCAACTCTCTACGGAGTTTGCGCAAATTTCGAATTGATATTTCATGTTATGTTTATTAAGATTAATGTCTGACAGGGATAAGACGATAGAGCATTTTACGTGTCATTATCTTATGATTCAAGAAGTTGACGATATAACCTGTAATACAAGCTGCAATGACGGAACCTTCACGGACACCTTCTATGCGCATGGTGAAAGCCAATGATATAAGAATGGCGAGGCTTACAAGTGTAATATCTACATATACTTTTACGTTGCCGAATTCTTTGTTGCAACGACGGGCGATGTATTTTACCAATCCCTCTGCACTCATCATGGCTGCTTTGGGCTTTATCTCTAATACGACACCAATTGACTGAATGAAGCAACCTGCCAAAAGAATTCCTAAAGCCATGCCATAGTTACTTGGAGTCAGGTTACGGATCAGAACCATGTTCAGGTCGATAAAAGCAGAAAAAATGAAAGAGAAAGGAATTTGAAGCAGAATTTCAATTGTATCTTTGCGAGTACCGTACTTACCTCTTGCCAGCCACAGTTGTATGATAATCATAAGTAGGTTGACGATAAAAGTCCATGTACCGAGAGATAGTGAAGTGTTGAGGCTTAATACGTAGTTCATGCTTGAAATAGGGGTCGTTCCTAAGCTGGAGTGGACAATGAGTGTTATTCCCATAGCAAGAAAATACAATCCTGCGATAAAAACTAAATACCTTTTAAAAAGACTGTCTTTTTCCATATCGTTATATGAATTTATATCGGATGCAAATTTCGTAGTTTTTTTTGAGATAATAATAATAGATATCTTTTTTAATATTCCTTAATTTCGTATATTGCGTTGAGTATGAATTTATAAATTTGTTATGACTATGGAAGTAAAACATAATGTGGATCAAATGAAATTTTGGACAGAAGTTGATGGATATGAAGCGCACGTCGCTTATCAACTTCATGATAAAGGATTGGATATTCGTCATACAATCGTTCCTACAGAAATTGGGGGAAGAGGTATTGCTTCGGCGCTGGTAAAGGCTGCTTACGATTATGCACGTGCTAACGGCTTGAAACCGATTGCGACTTGTTCGTATGCTGTAGTATGGTTACAGCGTCATCCTGAATATGAAGGGGAAGTCGGAAAAGATTTCTGTGGAGAAAACTCTTGTGCTTTGTAATAGGCTTGATTTTGCGATTGAGTATATACACTTTATATTTGAATGAATGAAGGTATGGTGATCGAATCTGCATATACTGAAAATGGCTACCTGTCCTGACATGCCTTCATTCATTTATTTTATATTTTTTGTGGGTATCAGCTATTTTTCAGGCAACAGGTTTGTCAAAATGTTTTCCGCATTGTTTGCAAATATATTCCCAATGTTCTGTACCCGGAGGGGCACCGGCAAGCATAGCTAGGATGGTTGAAACAATGGCCCGTAATCTTTTCTTTTTCTTCAAGACAAACTGAATGTTGCTGGAATGACAGTATGGGCAATATTTCAGTTGTTCCGGTATCATTTGATTTTGCTCAAGCAGCTTGATGGCTTTCTCATATTCGTCTTCGTAAACAAAAATATCTACGCCAGAGATATTGCTGATATATCCTCTTAAAACGTTAGATGTATTTTCATTATGTAATATAGCTGCAATGCCTTCATTTTCCAAGGCTCCGACAAGGAGTCGAGCCTGGAATGAATCGTCGCAAGTGATTAATCTGACCGTTTTCATGCTCTTTAGCTGATTTATTCTTTTTTCTTTCTTTTGAATAAGCTCCGTAAAATAGTACCCGGAATGGTATATCTGAATGTGTTGAGTTCATCAGTACGTTCGTCAACCTTCTGCAGCAGGCTTTCAGCATCTTTTTCCGAAAGAACACCATTCTCTATCAGTTGTCTGATTGTTTTTCGTTCATTACTGAGCAGCATGCGAATTGATTTCAGGGTAAGTGCATGATTGTAAGCTTTCGGAAAACTTACCGCCAGATTATTTATCAATAGATTCATCGCATCAATGTTTTGGGTGATTTCTTCTTTTAGTATGTCTGCTACAGGTTTCTGTTCCTTGTTCAGCAAGTCCGAATTTTTTAGTTCATCCAAAAACTTCAGGTCTTCCTTCTGTATGATGATAAAGCCTCTGCCCAGATCATAAATCAGTGCGATTCGTTTACGGAAATAGAAGCTCATCAGGTTGTGCAGGTAAGGCTCATTCCGTAAACTGTTCAGCAGTGCTGTCCGGTTACAGAAACGGAAGATAGAGTTTCGATGATCCAATGGATAAGTCCCGTCGTGATCGTATAACTCATCCAATGAGTTCATCAGTCTGCGGAAAGTATACTGAGAAATAATTCCTTGATCGTAAAGTTCATGGCAGAGGGCTTTTTCCCGGTCGAGTACACGTAAGCGGACTTCGGTAAGCATGGCATGCGTACCGGCAGCCACAGGCGTTTCCTGAGGTTCCGGAAAGAGATAATGTTTCACTTTATCCCAGTTCGTTCCGGTTAGAGCTTCTCTTTTTTCCAGACGTTCCAAGTATTTTTCAGAATTTTCACGAATTGTTTTTTGTATTTTATTTTCCAATATGATACGTGCTGAAGGAGTATTGATCAGTCCCAAGCGGTTTAACAACCATCGTGTGGTAGTGGCATTGACACAGAGAGTAAGCGTAACGATTCCTGCCGTAAAGAATAGAATCTGGCTGCGTACATCTTCCGGAATGGCTGGCGTATACGATACCATAAGTGCAAGTGTCATGCCCAATGCACCTCGTAATCCTCCCCAAGTAAGAATGACCGACTCACGCTTGCTCAGTCCATATCCCATTCTTTTCATGAGCGGATAAAGCAACATGATCATAGCGAAACGGATTAAGTTCAGGCAAACATAAATCAGAATCAGGATGCCGAATGCACTCCAGGTAAAATCGACCTTTTCGGCAATGACAATTCCGACAAGAATAAAGATTAAAGTATTTGCTATGTATGTCAGGAGTTCCCAGAAATGCTCCATAAAGTTATTGACCTGAGGCTTCAGCCTTGGCTTTCCCACGTAGGTTACGGTCAGTCCGAAGACTAACAGAGCTATTACTCCCGAAACTCCCAGATAATATTGAGAGATAATGAAAGTAAGATATGCCGACAGAATGACCACGCTGTTTTGTATCATCTCTTCCGAATTGATACGGGTTATAAACCATATTACTAAGCGTGCCAACAGGAAACCTAATAAGGTACTGATACTTACTACTTGTATGAATTCCATTACAGGTGAGGAAGAATTTTCTCCTGTGGCGGCATAAGTTCCGAAGAATAGCATGAAGCATACAATACCAGTTCCGTCGTTTAAAAGAGATTCTGCATCAACAAGTGTAGAAAAGCGTTTGCTGGTTTTCAATTCATGTAGCAGGGCGACTACGGCAACCGGGTCGGTCGCACTGATCAGAGCACCGAACATCAGTGCAAATCCCCATGTCCACGAACTGAGCTCAGGTACAAATAAGGAAATACCCATCAATAATGCACCCGTTAGCAACATGCAGATTATCAGTCCCGGTACGGCAAGTAAAGTGGCATTGGCCAGTGTCTTTTTAAAGATATGCAGGTTCAGTTCATAAGCCGCATCGAAAATCAAGATAGGCAGAAACAGATAGAGTATCAGGTCCGGATTGATATTGGCTACCGAACTGACACCTTCCGATAATCCATTCCAGCAATCGAAAACCCCTGAGCGGTTTAACAATCCGACCAGGAGTCCGACGGCAAACAGCCCTACCGTATATGGTATTCGAGTGTGTTGTAATAATGATTTCAGTAAGGCTCCTATGACAAGTCCGCCGATTGTTAGCAATAAAGGAATCAGAAAAGATGTTTCTTCCATAAGTATTAGTTGTTAGTACTTTATTATGGGAAACAAATATACGAATTTAAGTCTTGCTCTCCTACGCTTTGTCTATTTTATTTGCTGCTAATTTTCGAGCGCTGGCTCTATCGGGCTTGCCGGTTTCTGTTTGCGGAAGCTTTTCTACACAAATTGTTTGTTTGGGACGCCAGTAAGGAGGTAGGGTAGCTATTGCTTTGTCTATCTTTTCTTTATCGATTGCCGATGTTTCGAGAAGCAACACAATTTGTTCGCCGAATTTGATGTCGGATACAGACGTAATCATAAACGGACAGGGGAGTAATGGTCTAAGTGCGTCCTCAACCTGTTCTATCTGTACTTTGATGCCTCCCGTATTGATTGTATTGTCTTTTCTTCCTAAAATACGGAACTGTCCTGATATATTAAACTCCACAATGTCGTTTGTCTTCAGTATTTCTTCACTGACGAGGGGAGCGTTGATGACTAGTGTTCCTTCTTCCGAAGAGCTGAGGCTGACATTACTGAAAGGAGTATACCATTCAGAACGTCCTTTTCCGTTTAGTTGACGTAAGGCAATATGAGAAAGAGTTTCCGTCATCCCGTACGTACTCCATACGGCATAAGGAAAATCTTGTAGCGACTTTTCCAAATTTTCATCGATAGCTCCTCCACCTATTATCAAGTGACGGACCTGCATGAGCAGTTCTCGTTCGGCCGGTACTTGCAGGGTATTGAATACCTGCATGGGAATCATGGCTGCGAAAGTCGGTGCAGTATGTAACTCCTGCATCGGGTGTCCGCATGGAGATACAGGTATCAAATTCAGTCCGGCTACGAGTGAACGTACTACAACCATTTTGCCTGCTATGTATTGCAGAGGCATGCATAACAGAGCACTGTCACCTTTGTGTAAATTTAAGAAAGATACGGTCAGTTTGGCGCTGTTCATCATCCGGCTTTTCTCCACCCAAAGCTCTTTAGGTGTTCCGGTGGAACCGGATGTATGTACTTTCAGAGTATCGTTTCCGTCGAACCATTCAGCCAGAAAATCGGCAAGAGCAGCATAAAAGCTGTCCTCACCATAAATAGTGCGAAACTTGGTTTGAAGAAGACTCTTCGTTTCCGGTGCAGACGCTGTGGCATCGACAGCTGTATAGTGTATGCCGTCTATTGTGATGGTTTGCTGAGATATTTCGGTGACAAATGTTGACATAGTAGTTGTGTTAGATGAGAAATGATTTAAAATCAGGTTCCTTTTCTTTTGGGTGGAACCACAGACAATCCCCTTCAATATGAAGCGGGTAGTCGATATTATCCGTAAAAAGCATACCTGTACCTAATCCTTGAGGCATTGCAGGATGAAGAGTGGCACACCATTGTGCGATAGAATTAAGTCCGATGTTCGATTCTAAAGCGGAAGTTACCCATGAGCCGATACCTCGTTCGGCGGCGAGTTCAATCCATTCCTGGGCTCCTTTCATGCCTCCGTGGAGAGACGGTTTTAAAATAATATATTGCGGTCGGATAGTTTCAAGAAGCTCTACCTTGCGTGCCAGCGTATTCACTCCGATCAGTTCTTCGTCCAATGCGATGGGGAAAGGTGTCTGGGCGCACAGTTCAGCCATAGCCTGCCATTGTCCGGCACGGATAGGTTGTTCGATGGAATGCAGATGAAACGCATGAAGTCTTTTCAGCTTTTCAGGAGCATCTGCCGGAGAGAAAGCTCCATTGGCATCTACCCGGAGCTCTATTTGTTCGGGAGAAAAATGATGGCGGATGTGTGCCAGCAACTCCAGTTCCCGGTCGAAATCGATCGCACCTATTTTTACTTTGATACATCGGAAGCCGAGTTTCATTTTCTCTTCTATCCGATGGTACATTTCGTCGAAGTTTCCCATCCATATCAGTCCGTTGATAGGAATTCCTTCTTTCCCTTCTGAAAAAGGAGTCTGCCAGAATTGTAAGTTACCGGCTTTTAGGTGAGCAAAAGCAGTTTCCAGTCCAAACAGCATAGAGGGATAGGGGCGGAGAGCCTCGTAGTCGATTGCTCCATTCTGTTCCGTCTGCCGGCAGTGCTTGGCCAAGATTTCCTCATAGTCGGGCAAGTCGTCGCAACTCAATGCCGGTAGGGGAGCACATTCTCCTACACCATATTTCCCCGTCTGTGTGTCCGTCAGCAACAGGTACCACACTTTCCGGGTGCGATATACTCCTCTTGATGTTCCTGCCGGTTGTTTGAAATGTAAAGTCTTCGGAATAATTTTGATTGTATACATAAGCATTGTGGTGAATTGAACGTTACGCAGACCGTAACAGACTGACGTTAGTAGCTGCTCTCTTAACGAATAAAAACTTTCAGACACACTCGCGTCTGAAAGTTTTATATGCTTTGATGATTAGGGCATTTTCGGGAATTTACTCCAGTCGGGCTTGCGCTTTTCCAAGAAGGCATGTCCACCTTCCTGCGCTTCTTCTGTCATGTAATAAAGCATGGTTGCGTCGCCTGCCAGTTCCTGAATACCTGCCTGACCGTCCAGTTCTGCATTCAGTCCGGCTTTTATCATACGTAATGCCAGCGGGCTGTGCTGCATCATTGTTTCGGCCCATTCTACTACTTCATCTTCCAGTGAGTCGAAAGGAACGACTTTGTTGACCAATCCCATCTCGAGGGCTTCCTGTGCCGAATACTGGCGGCAGAGGAACCAGATTTCACGCGCTTTCTTCTGTCCTACGATGCGTGCCAGATAAGAAGAACCGAATCCAGCATCGAAACTGCCTACCCGTGGACCTGTTTGTCCGAATATCGCATTTTCGGAAGCGATTGTCAAGTCGCATACCACATGTAAAACGTGTCCGCCTCCAATGGCATAACCGTTGACCATGGCGATAACCGGTTTCGGAATCGAACGGATTTGTTTCTGTACATCGAGCACATTCAGACGAGGTACTCCGTCGGTGCCGATGTAACCGCCGTGTCCTTTTACATGCATATCTCCACCCGAACAGAATGCTTTGTCGCCGGCTCCGGTAAGAACGATGACATTGATATCCTGACATTCGCGGCAATAATAGAGCGCATCGCTAATTTCCGATGTCGTTTTTGGTGTGAAAGCGTTGCGATAACGCGGACGATTGATGGTTATTTTAGCTATTCCATTATAGAAATCAAAAAGAATATCCTGATACTCTTTGATGGTTTTCCATTCTCTCTTTTGTGACATAGTGGAATTATTTTTGTTTTAGGTTATGGTAATATTCTTTCAACAGTTCGATGTCTGTTTTTTTGTCTGTAAAGACTTCCAGTAATATCGGACGGGCAGTGATATCCGGTTGGGTGAATGTACTGACTGCATTTGTCAGCTCTTCTTCGTTGTGTGCCGAGAGATATTCAAATCCTCTGTCTTCGACCCAGGCACGCGCGGATGTAGTATGAGTGGCTGTTACAAACCGACGGGCATTTTCATGCAGTTCAAGTCCGGGCAGTGCATGGAAAATCTCTCCTCCGGCATTGTTCAGCAGCAGAATACGTACGTTCGTGCCGTAGTTGGAATTCCAAAGTGCATTCATGTCGTAGAAGAAACTCAAATCGCCGATGAGGATAAAGTTCAGTTTGTCAGAAGCCGTGGCATATCCCAGTGCGGTAGAAAGAGAACCTTCTATACCGTTTGTTCCTCTGTTGGACAAGATTTCCACATCGTTGGGTAAATCGAACAATTGTGCATAACGCACCACAGAACTGTTGGCCAGATGTAGGGAGCACGGAGATGGCAGATGGCAGATGACCTTGCCGATGGCACTCATTTCGGAATAGGCAAAATCGGCTTGTGGAATTGCTTTCGAACGAGCCTCCCATGCTCTCGGGTATTCCGGCGTACGGCTGTCCAGCATTGGAGCGATTCTTTCCAGAAATTCAAACGGATCCATTTCGATGATGGTAGTCAGTGAGCCGAACAAATCGACCACTTCGCCGTCGGCCGATACATGCCAGTGTTCTACGGGAGGATGTTTGCGGAGGAATTTCTTCAGACGTTTCGAGATGATATGTCCTCCGTAGGTAATAAGCAGTTCGGGACGCATTTTCTCCTGCTCCTCGTTGTTCATGGAACAAAGCAGAGGTTCGATGTTCCGTATAGGCATTCCCGGTATGGTACGGTTGCTTATATTTTCAGTAAACCATGCGAAATGCTTGTACAGCATCTTGGTATACTTCTTGTCGAACAGATAAATCAGATTCATCTGTCCTACTACTGCCATGCGTCGCTGGTATTTGTTGAGACGTTCTATCAGCGGCTGGTAATCCTTGTCGTAAATGTTTAGTCCCTGATAGCGGGTGATAACTCTTGCCTGCGGCAGTTCGTTGACAGGAAGCAGGAAGAACGGTTCGCTGATAGGTACGTTGATGTGAACCGGGCCCTTACCATGATGATTAAGTTCGAGCAAAGCTTCGTTAATCAGTCGGTTACAGAACCATTCACTTTCTTCGTCGGTTACTTCGGGTAGGTTGACCGATTTTTTCACCAACTGACCAAATACCCCGGGTTGAGGAAGCGTTTGTCCATCCATTTGTCCAATCCAGGCAGCCGGTCGGTCGGCAGAGATAACTACCAACGGTACTTGCTGATAGAATGCTTCGGCTACAGCCGGATGCAGATTCAGTAGGGCGGTTCCCGATGTACAGCATACGGCAGCAGGTGCTCCGCCGTGTAAAGCCAGTCCGAGGGCAAAGAAGCCTGCACTGCGTTCGTCGGTCATCGGGTAACAGGTGAAGTCCGGAATATTAGTGAGTGTCTGGACGATAGGTATATTCCTGCTTCCCGGACAGAGTACAATCCGTTTGATTCCATGGCTCCGGAGCAGGGAGGCCAGTTGCAATATGCTTTTCTTATCAGTATACATAGGCTCAGTTATTATAAAATGTTGCGCATGGTATTCATTTTCTGCTGGGTTTCTTCCCATTCTGTTTCTACTGTCGACGAAGGAAGTATACCGCCTCCGGCATAGAGTGTGGCTGTTTGTCCGGCAATGTTCATACACCGCAGGTTTACATAAAGTGTGGTATCGCCTTGAGGGTCCAGCCATCCGATAATTCCGGCATAGTAGCTTCGGTCATACCCTTCGTTTTCCAATATGAAAGTATAGGTTTCCTCTTTAGGCAGTCCGCAGACGGCGGGGGTAGGATGAAGCTCCTTCAATATATCGCCCAGATGAGAAGTATCTTTCAACTGGAAATGGAAATCTGTTTTCAGGTGTACCAGTTGTCCGGCTCTGGCTGTATAAGGCCCTTTTTCTTTGAGCTTGCTGCCAAAGCGTTTGACTGTCTGTCGGATGTATTCACTGACAAAAGCCTGTTCTTCCTGATTCTTTTCACTCCATTCCGTCGGCATGGTTTCTCCTTGCATAGGCATGGTTCCGGCAAGTGCTACCGTGTGCCATTCCGTTTCGTGGCCGCTTAAAATAATTTCGGGCGTACTGCCGATCCAGGTCCCGGTCAGAGGAGTATGGCACAAAGAAATCATCATGCGCGGATAACTGTTGCAGGCACGGATAAAGGCGCTGAGAGGCGAAAAATCAGGCTTTATGGTTTGGGTATAATTACGTGAAAGCACCAGCTTTCGGAAGGTTTTATTCTTTAAGGGAGTTATAAAACGACTGAAAGCCTGTTCATATCTGATTTTAGCTTCCTCATCGTCTGTTACGGCGGCTTCAACAGCTGTAACTTCAGACGGAGTGATCTTTTTCGATGAAGCGAAATCCTCCAGAACCTGACTGATATTATTCCATTCATGTGCCACTTTATCCGGGTGTATGATGACTGCCGGACGTTCCTGAGTCGGATGGAAAGGAGTCAGTACAAATCCCCGCTTTCCGTTTAAGTCGGCTGGATTTTCCACTATTTCCGTTTCTCCTTCTTCCTGCAACACCAGTATCGGTTCGTCTGTCCACGGCAGGCGATACAGTGCAAAGCTGAAAGAACTTTGCGTCAGTTGGTCTATCAGTTTGTGGATGGTGGTTCCGGGAATATTCATAATCGTTTCTTTACTATAAGATTGACAACACGAGCAGTCGATACCAGTTTCCCGTCGGGAGTCTTAATATCGACATTCCATACATGAGAAGTACGTCCTCTGTGTACCAGTGTGCCGGTTGCTTCCACATACGTTCCAACCGGAACCATGTGCACATGGTTGGCACTGATCTGTATGCCACAAGGCATTTGTCCGGGTTCACACAAAGGAATAGAACCATATCCGGCAACGGTTTCGGCAAGAGCCAGAGAAGCTCCTCCGTTTAAAATATCTTTCGGTTCACACGGGCGTGAGGTACGTTCATCGACGGGCATGGTTGCTTTTACATATCCCTCTTCGATGGAAACCAATTGTATTCCGAGGTTTTTCCCCAGCGATTCAGGAAGCTCATAGGGTGTCTGTTCGCTCGTTTGCATAAATTTTAGTTTTCGTAATATCTTGCAAAATTACAATTTTCCAGCCAATAAGCTGGAATAAGGGCAAGAAATTCTGTTTCTTGTCTGTCTGGATAAGTTATTCCGGTAGGAAACTTACATTATTTATCGAAGTGTACTATCGCTTGAACTGTTGTGCTGCTCTTTCTTTTGCAGGACAGATTGTTTTCTGTATTTAAGAGGAGATATCCCATAATACGACTGGAACTTTTTGGTCAGATGGCATGCATCGCTGTATCCGGTGCGGTAAGCTATTTCTTTCATGCTTAGTTGGGTATCTTTTATGAGCGATTCCGCCATCTTTATCCGGTTGCGGCTAATGTATTGCTGGAGGCTTTCCTGAAAATGGCGCTTGAAGTAACGTCCGATATAGTTTTCCGACAGGTTAAACTTCTGGCAAAGTGCCTCTATTCTCAGCATTTGAGGCTGATGGATATGCTGTTGAATATATTGCAGCAGATAGAGTGCTTTGTCTGTTTCTTTCGTATCAGCTGGAAAGACTGTTTGGTTGTCGGCAAGAAAGCTGCGGGCTATCAGGGCGATGAGGCTGTTCAGCCACTGCTGCTGTAAGTAAACAGAGAAGTTTTGTCTGTTAGCCTGTTCGTCGGCAATGAACGAAATCAGTTGGCGGGCTGTTTGAGCCTCCTTATCGGACATCACCACCAGTGGAGTCTTTTCCGGAAGAAAGAGTGTATGTGCCACATATTTCCCGATACACTCCGTTACATATTGGTCGGTAAAACGTAAAAATACATATTTACTATAGGTGTGAATGGTAAAGCAGTGTACTGTGTCGGGTGGAATCAGAAAGATTGTTCCTGCACTGTATGGTATCTCCTTTTTCTCGGATATTTTCCCGTAAGTATGGAACATTCCGGTACCTGAAACAATATAAGCCATTTCGAAGAACGAATGCTGATGTTCTTCGATGGGGAAGATTTCGTGTTCGCGAATCAGAATTTCTGCCGGTTCATATAAATTTTCTTTCCACATTGGTCGTAATCGTACAAGAATTTGCTGCAAATATACTATAATTAACTATAGGGGCTGTTATAATTTTGCGCCGTAATAAAAAGAATTGAAATGGATATACAGAAATTAAAAGGGCATGGAGCTATGCTCGCTGCGAATACAATGTGGGGACTGATGTCACCGCTTGCCAAATTTGTAATGATAGGTGGAGTAGTTACGCCACTTCTGGTAACCGATTTACGTGTTTTTGGAGCCATGGTATTGTTCTGGATTGCTTCATTTTTCAGAAAGCCCGAACATGTAGGTCACAAGGATCTGGCCAAACTGTTCGTTGCTTCGTTGCTGGCTATTGTGTTCAATCAGGGATGTTTTATCTTCGGTGTGGGGCTGACTTCGCCTGCGGATGCTTCCATTATTACGACCAGTATGCCGCTTTGGGCGATGATTCTGGCTGCCATTTATCTGAAAGAACCGATTACCGGCAAGAAAGTTCTGGGTATTGCTTTGGGAGCTACCGGAGCGCTGCTTCTTATTCTGGGCAGTCAGCAAAACGCTGCTGCAAGTACCAACGGTGACAATAATATCTGGGGAGATATTCTGGTACTCTGCGCGCAGTTGAGCTATGCACTTTATATTGTATTGTTCAAGGACTTTGTGGGTAAATATTCCGTCTTTACCATTATGAAATGGATGTTTACTTATGCTTTTATTTGTGCTTTGCCTTTCTCTTACGACGACATATTAGCCGTTCAGTGGACTAGCCTGGGAGTTGCAGAATGCCTTTCACTGGTATTTATTGTAGTAGGAAGTACCTTCCTGAGCTATATCTTTGTCATAGTTGGTCAGAAGCACCTGCGTCCTACCGTAGCCGGCATGTACAATTATGTACAGCCTATTGTGGCTTGTATCGTAGCCGTTTGCTGGGGAATGGATAGTTTCAACTGGATCAAGGGCTTTTCGGTTGTGTTGATATTCGGCGGTGTTTATCTGGTAACCATCAGTCGTACGCGTGCCGAAGTAGAAAAGCACGAAGCTTCTATGGCAAAGTGAGGTAGCGGTATACGATTTCCGAAATGTCTGCTATCACTTTTTCCGTAGCTTTCATAGTTTCTTTCGAGTCTTTTATCAGAACGGCGATGCTGTAACGCCGTCCATCAGGAAGTATAACGAAACCTACATCGTTGATGCCTGCCAGCTCGCCGCGAGCATTGAGGCCGGACGTTCCGGTCTTATGCCCGATACGGGCGGTGGTATTCATCAAAGGCTGGGGCAGTCTGTTTTCCCCTGTTACGCAGTTTAGCATCGTTTCTTTGATGAAATTCTGATAATCCGAAGGGAATAATTCCTTTGAAAAGAGCGTGTCGGTCAGGCGGGCCATCTCCAGAGGACTACTCCAGTTTTCATAGCATGATTCAGGAGCCTGGTACATTTGTTCCTCTGTCTTTGATATGGCGAGGCATTCGGTTCCAAGCGACCGTATGTAACGCTCGGCATACGAAACTCCGCCGATATACTCGAACAGAATATCACAAGCATTGTTGTCACTCTGTTGAAGCGTATATTCCAGCAGACGGCTTATAGGGAGATAGAGATTTCCTTCAGGATATTCATCACGCAGGGGACTATAAGTGTTGGGATACAATGCTTCTTTCGCAATGAATACTTCAGTAGAAAGCGGTCGATTGTGCTGGTGTAGAAAGTGAGCTACAGCCAGCGACTGAGGGTATTTTACGACACTCATCAGCGGATAACGAGAGTCGTTGTTTACCGTTACCGTATCTTTCCCGTCGATGATGACGGCTACTCCAACTTGTGCCCGGATGGATTTGGTAACTTGTCTGATCTGTGATTCCAACGTATGCTGTTGAGCCCGTAATGTAAGGGCTGTCAATGTACAGAGAAAAAAGATGAATGTACGCATGTTATCTATTGATTTTATGGAATAAAGGTAGAATAATTTACGGACAACTTGAAATCTTATTTCCAAAAACTTATACCTTTGCAGGCATAGATTGATGTTTATTGCATGAATATGACCGACTATTTGCTTACGACTTCGGTAACGGCCGAAGCTTTATCTCCGGTATTTGAAGAAGCAGTACGCGTTACTTGCTGTAAAGATTATACTCCTGGTCAGGTGGAAGCATGGGTGCAACGTGCCACATCTTCCCGTTGGCAGGAACTGCTTTCGGGCGATTTGCATTTCTTGGCAGCTGTCAGTCAGCCTTCGGGCGAGGTCGCTGGATTTATATCGGTAAGAGGCGATGGCTATCTACACAGCTTGTTTGTACATCCGGCACACCAAAGAAGAGGAGTCGCCTCCTTTCTGCTTCGTGCCGCTGAGGAGGAAGCCCGTCGTTCAGAGGCTCCCGATTTATTTTCGGAAGTGAGTCTGACGGCAAAGCCTTTTTTTCTGTCGCAGGGATTTTCGGTAGAACAGGAACAAACGATGAGAGTAAACGGTGTGGAGCTGACTAATTTCCGGATGAGAAAGCCGCTGATTTATCAGCCTGATGAAGCCGATTTCGACGAACTTTTGCAGGTCTGGGAAGAAGCTGTCCGCAGTACTCATCATTTCCTTTCGGAAGAAGACATCGAATATTACAAGCCTTTGGTCCGCATGATTTATCTTCCCGGAGTAGATTTATACTGCATTCGTAACCGGGAGGAAAGGATCGCTGCTTTTATGGGATTGAGTGGTGAACGGATTGAAATGCTGTTTGTAGCTCCACAGGAACAGAGAAAAGGATATGGTAGCAGACTGATAGACTTTGCCGTACGCGATAAATACCTGGACAGGATAGACGTGAACGAACAAAATTCCACGGCAGTCCGCTTTTATCTGAAGAAAGGTTTTGAAATCGTGTCGCGCGATGCCTTTGATGGAGCAGGACGGCCGTTTCCGGTTTTACATTTAAAATTGAAATAAGATGAATAAAGAAGATGATAAAAAATGGGAGATTCTCCACAGTGAATATTTGATTCGCCGTCCGTGGTTGACGGCACGTCGTGACTGTGTACGCTTGCCGGATGGGGTGGTGAACGATGAATATTATGTACTGGAATACCCCGACTGGGTCAATGTGATTGCCATTACGACAGAAGGAAAATTCCTGATGGAACGTCAGTACCGGCATGGGCTGCAGTGGACGGGCTATGAGATTTGTGCCGGTGTATGTGAGAAAGGCGAACAGCCGTTGGAGTCTGCCAAAAGAGAGTTGTACGAAGAAACCGGATATGCCGGAGGAACGTGGACGGATTTTATGACGCTGTCGGCCAATACCAGTACGATGAACAATCTCTGTCATTGCTTTTTGGCAGAAGGCGTGGAGCAGGTTTCCGGACAGCACCTCGAACCGACCGAAGACATAAGCATTCATCTGCTGTCGGTGGAGGAAGTTCGGTCATTGCTGACCGGTAATGAGATCCGTCAGGCACTGATGGCTGCTCCTTTGTGGAAGCTGTTTGCCGAGCGTCACTTGCTATGATGCTTGGTGACGCTGATAGGCGATACGTGGCGTACCGTTGGCAATATAGATAATTCCGCAGCGCGTGAAACCACTTTTCTCCACGAGGTGTTGCATGACCTTGTTGTCGGCATGCGTATCGATACGCAGATTGGGAGTACGCTGTGCACACCATTCGATGCAAGCCTCGAATATTCCGTGGCAACTACCGTCGGAAGCCAGTCGGTGGATGACCCAATAAGGTGCTTCATCCAGCCACTTGCCGTCTTCAATGTACGCATAAGTAGGATCAGGCCCTTCGATAAAGCAAAATGTTCCTACAGGTACTTCCTGTTCGTTCAGGCATACGTAGCAATGTTTCGCGGCAATTTCCTTAGCAATCAGTTCGCGTTGCGGATATCCGTTGATCCATTGGTGCGTATTGCCTGTAGATTGCATAAAGTTTCGGGCTGCATCGAAGATGTCCATTAGTCTGTCCAGGTCGGAGTTTGTGGCTTGACGTATTGTTAGTTTCATCATAACAGCATTCATTTTTTTAAGAGGTTCTTGTCGGTTATACTTTATCATTTCAAAATCTTGTCGTATATTTGTTGCCGTAATCACTCAATGGGGCATTAGCTCATCTGGCTAGAGCGTTTGACTGGCAGTCAAGAGGTGGCAGGTTCGAGTCCTGTATGCTCCACACTTCCTTTTTTTTCCCTCTCTTTTTAGCTATCGGCGACAAGGATTTTTCCATGACCAATCTAATTTTCACTTCTTTATAACGTGCGATACACGTAAGTGATTTGCGTGCAAATGTAGCGATTTTCCTGTACGCGAAGACTGGACTCTCAAAATTTATTTTGAAGATAGACTACGAATGTGAGGAGAATTTCGGACACTTGTCGTGACATGTCTTTTAAAATCTCTCGACGTATTTTTATTTTTTGTACAAAAAACAAAAACTTTTGTACAAATTTTATTGGAAACAAAACAGGAACCTTTTTGCTTCTTCAGCAGAAAGGTTCCTGTTTCTATGGGGATATTTATCCAGTTGTTTTATAAATGTTTGGCCTGTCGAGGTCTTGTTTGTCAGAAGAACAGTCCTCCGAAGCAAATCTGTGTCAGCTTACATGGCTTCGGAGTAGTTGTCGAACAGCGGTTGTAGCAGTTCGGGTACATTTATTCCCTGTTGCTTGATATCCTCCAGACAAGCCTTTGCCTTATCGGTGAGGGTGAAATACATCTGGCGCTTGTCTTGTTTTCCCAAATCTCTTGTAACCATTTCTTTCTTTTCAATCAGACTGATGGTCTTCGATGCGTGCGAAGGAGTCATGCCCGTACGTTCTACGATGGTTCCTGCCGCCACGGTTTCGCTGCCGATGCTGCACAATACCATTGCCTCGTTCAGTGAAATACCGTATGTCGTTATCAGTTGATTTTCAAGTTCGGAGAGAGCCTTTAGCAGCTCTCTCATGACACATATACATTTTATTTTTTCCATGCGTTAAATAAACAAGTTTACATTAGCCTGTTCTGCGCGCTCCATGTAAGTAGCCACACCTCCTATGGTCACATTATCTAGCAATTCTTCTTTGCTAACGCCCATGACATCCATCGACATCTGGCAGGCTATGAATTCTACTCCATTGTCGATAGCCTGCTGGCGGAGTGATTCAAGTGAATCAATACCCTTGCGCTGCATGATGTAGCGCATCATACGTGTTCCGATACCGCCCATGTTCATCTTCGACAGTTTCAACTTCAGTGAACTGGAAGGAAGCATCATGCCGAACATCTTTCCGAAAATATCTTTCTTCACTTGCGGTTTGTGTACCTTCTTGATGGCATTCAGTCCCCAGAACGTAAAGAATATCGTTACTTTCTTTCCCGTAGCAGCAGCTCCGTTAGCCAGCACAAAGGTAGCTAAAGTTTTGTCAAGGTCATCGCTGAACAGAATGAAAGTTTTTCCAGCTTCCGTATTGATTTCTCTGACAGCCTTTTCGCAGGCAGATGCTTTTTCAATCACTACCCGATACGTACCGTTTGCCGCCGATTTCTCCAGAAAACGATTGCCGGTACTTTTGCACCATGCCTCGGCATCGCGCGGGAAACCTGCATCGGTTGCCCGTATCTCGAGGCGTTCGCCCGGATTCAGGGTTTCCATGGTCTTCTTCAGCTTCATGATGGGACCAGGACACTGAATGCCGCAGGCATCTACTTTTATGACCTTTTCCGTAGCCGGCTGGCAGCAGGAGGTAGTGGGCTGGCAGGAAGACGACGGCTGTTCCGGCAGGCAGACAGGGGTGGTGGCAGCCTTGTAGGTCTTGATACCTCCAATCAGGTTGCGCACATCCTGATAACCGTTGTCTTTCAGGATGCAGGATGCTAAGTATCCTCGCAGTCCTACACCGCAGTAAACAAAGACAGGCTTGTCGGACGGGATTTCGTTCATGCGTTCACGCAACTCGTCGAGTGGTACGTTGATGGCTCCTGGAATCTTTCCTAAGCTGTATTCGTCGGCAGTACGAACGTCTACCAGCGTTACCTTTTTCAAGTCGGCTTGCTGGAGTTCACGCCAGTACAGCGGGGTCATTTTGCCGCTCAGGATGTTGCCTGCTACATAACCCGACAAGGCTACAGGATCTTTTGCCGACGAGAAAGGAGGTGCATAGGCATGTTCCAGTTCTGTCAGGTCGTATACCGTTCCGTTTCGTTTGATGGTCAGCGCATATTCGTCGATACGTTTGTCCACTCCGTCGTAGCCTACAATCTGTGCTCCGTACAACTTGCCGTCGGTAGGAGAGAAGGTGATTTTTATATCCAGCATCGAGGCACCCGGATAATAACCGGCGTGTGAGTTGGAATGGATAGTAGCCGACAGATAAGGTATATCCATTTGCTTCAGTCGCTTGGCAGGAAGTCCGGTTGAGGCTACAGTCAAATCGAATACTTTGGCGATGGCTGTGCCGATAGAACCTTCGTATTTGATCTTATTGCCGAATACCATGTTGTCTGCCACGATACGAGCCTGACGGTTGGCCGGTCCGGCGAGGAAGTTCAACCACGGCTTGTGTGTGATGGGATGCGGAAATTCTATCGCATCGCCTACGGCATAGACCGATTCATCGGATGTCTGCAAGTATTCGTTTACATAAATGCCACGCATTTCCCCGAGCTTCAGTCCGGCTTCGGTTGCCAGACGAGTTTCGGCCCGTACACCGATAGAGAGCAATACCATTTCGGCATTCACTTGGATGCCCGACTTGAAGTGGACGCTGATACCTTCGGCTGTTTTTTCGAACGATTCAACGGCCTGTTCCAGATACAGCCGGACACCTTTCTGTTGCAGGTGCTCGTGAACCAGAGATGCCATCGAGTAATCGATAGGTCCCATTACCTGATTAGCCATTTCTACTACCGAAACTTCAATGCCGCTGTGGTGAAGGTTCTCCGCCATTTCCAGACCGATGAAGCCGCCGCCTACGATGACAGCGCGTTTCACTGCTTTCTGCTGCATGTAACTCTTGATGCGGTCGGTATCGTTTACATTTCTCAGGGTGAAGATGCCTTCGGTATCAATGCCAGGCAGAGGCGGACGTACGGGAGAGGCACCCGGCGAGAGCAGCAGTTTGTCGTACGATTCGGTATAGGTCTTTCCGGAAGAACGAACGGTTACTTCCTTCTTCTTCACGTCGATGGCCGTTACTTCCGAACGGGTACGTATATCGATGTTGAAACGTTTTCCGAATGATTCGGGAGTCTGTACGAAGAGGCGTTCACGGTCTTCGATGACTCCGCCTATATAATAGGGCAGGCCACAATTGGCGTACGAGATGTATTCACCTTTTTCGAATAAAATGATTTCGGCTTTCTCTGTGTTGCGGCGGATACGTGCGGCTGCGGTCGCTCCTCCGGCTACTCCTCCAATGATGATGTACTTCATGTGTATATTCTTTTTTGTCGTTATTATTTTCTTTTGGAAACTTTTTGCAAAGAAAATAATTAATTCTTTTTGAATAAAATTTCCGATGGAAAATATTTTCTGTTTAATTCTTATTAACAAATTTGGGTGGCTTGTAACTGGAAAAAGGGAAGGAAAAGGCAGAATATAGGTTGCATTTATCGTAGCAGACATATTTTTTGATTACTTTTGAGGCTGTAAACTTATTAAATAAAAACAGATAGATGAAACCAATACATTACACACTGGCAGCTTTGTTGCTGGCTTCGTCCTCGCTGTGGGCGCAAACCGATGAAGGATATAAGTTTGAAACAGTCGTAAACCAGAAAGTCACTCCCGTAAAGGATCAGGCATCCAGCGGTACGTGCTGGTGCTTTGCTACGACTTCTTTTGTGGAAGCTGAACTGTTGCGTCAGGGAAAGGGGGAATACGACCTTTCGGAAATGTTTATCGTACGCCAGAAATACATGAATCAGCTGAAGGATAATTTCCTGCGTCAAGGAAAGGGGAATATCGGACAAGGCAGTATTACGACAAGTTGGATTACTGCTTTCAATCAGGTAGGTATCGTGCCGGAAGAGGTTTATACGGGCATCAACTACGATTCGAAGTTTCATAATCATACGGAACTGGTGGATTATATGACGGCTATTGCCAAGCAGGCGATTGACATGAAGAAGTGTTCTCCTCAGTACGAGCAGCTGATGAACAGTTTGTTCGATATTTATATGGGAAAACTGCCCGAAAAGTTTACTTATAAAGGAAAGGAATATACTCCGAAGAGCTTTGCCGAAAGTCTGGGTATCTGCACGGACGACTATGTCATGCTGACCAGCTTTACGCACAAGCCGTATTACAAACCGTTTGAGGTGGAGATTCCCGACAACTGGGAGCACGACCGTATGTATAACTTGCCGCTGGATGAACTGATAGAGGCTACCGATCATGCACTGACTACCGGTTACACGGTGTGCTGGGACGGTGACGTGAGCGAACGGGGCTTTTCTTTCTCGAACGGAGTGGCCATCAATCCGGAAGTGGACGATGTAGACGAGTATAAGGACAGCGACCGTGCTCGCTGGGGACAAATGACGAAACGTGACCGTCTGGCTGAGGTTTTCCAGTTCAAGCATCCTTACCCTGAAGTGAACGTGACACCGGAAATCCGTCAGCAGGGATATGAATCGTTTGCAACGACCGATGACCACTTGATGCATCTTACCGGCATTGCCAAGGACCAGAACGGTACGAAGTATTATATTACGAAAAACTCTTGGGCTGCCGACAGCAATAAGTTTGGGGGGTACCTGAATATGTCGGAAAGTTATGTGCGTGCCAAGACCATTTATGTAATGATGCACAAGGATGGACTTCCTAAGGAGTTGAAAAAGAAATTGGGAATTAAATAAAGTGTAAAGAATAAGGCTGTCTCACGAGGCAGCCTTATTTGTTATAACTTTATGATCATTATCCGATATGATTCACCTTTGTTACGATTATGATACAGCAGTCATCAGGTTGACGATTGTTATACCATATCGTCGCCGGTCTTGGCAAAGGTAACTTTAATTGTTTTATGGAAGGGAATGAAACGTGAAATAATGGCGATAACCAGCGTTACGATGAACAGCCATCCCAATATCTCTTTTAATGCCAGCAGCAGACTTTGTTGCTGGAGGGTATTATAAAGGGAAGTCGTCGCCATTTGAGTAGCTTCTGCATACCCATGTCCTTGGACCAGACCGCTCGTGACTGACTGGGAGAACTTCGAGGCAGCAAGCGGATCGGCCATGGTGATGGTTTCGGACAGCGAGTGCATGTATTTTTGTTCCAGCCGGTACAGGGTATTGCTGTAAAAGGAAGTAGCAATGATAGGAGCCAGTACCGAACGGAAGGTGATGAGGAAAAACGCGTTCGAAAGCAGAAACTTCGGATTCAGGTCTTCTACAGCAAACAATGCAAAGGCGATAATCAGGGAAAGCATGCCAAGTCCGCGCAGGAAAATGGGAAAGTAAAGCATTTCGTATGTACTTTCGGGCGATATGCCGAAGTACAGGATACCGAAGAATGCGGCAAAGCATGCCATGCCTCCGGCTATGAAGAAACGGAAACGCCAGCGTTGCCACCTGAACCACCAGAAACAAATGAAGGCTCCTAACAGATAGCCGGGTATGAGCCAGATATAAAGTACGTAGGAGTGGGTGGTATCGACCTTGAGAATGGAGGTCATGTAGTTTGTCAGCAGGGTAGTCGAGGTACTGAAAAACATGATAAGCATCATGTAGAAGTAGCCCACAATAGCCTTTGGCTGGTATAAGGGTGCCAGATTGACGTACGGAGTCTGAGAATGATACTGCATCCAGACAAAGAAGGCAATCAGGATGGGAGCTATAACGATATAGGCGCATATCTTGTAAGACGACATCCAGTCGAGCATTTTACCGTAGTTGGCAACGTACATCAGCATCAGCAGTCCGATGGCGATGACAAACATTTCCCGCAGGTGGAGCTCTTCTATCGGAATCTTCTTCATGGGCTGGTCGTGGCGGTAACAGATGATAATGATCAGGATGGCGAGCAATAGCAAAACCATCATGAAGTAGTACATATACTTCCAGTCGTAGTGGTAGGCAAGTTCTGCGGTGAGTACCATGGAGAGCTGTCCCCCTCCGTATACCAGTGGGTAGAAATAAGAATAAAATTCGCTGCGGACGTTCTTCGGACTGAATATTTTCTGTGCGTGACGAATGAACCAGAGCATGAGAAACCCCTTCAGAAAACCGATGGCAAAGCTGGCGACAATCAGGATGTCGGCGCTTTGCGAGCGGGCGCATATCCAACTGAGTATGATCTGCAAGGACAGGTCTGCCAGCAACAAGAACTTGGTGGAAAAGGCAGCCAGCACTTTGGGTACGATGGGATAGGCGATGGCCATACCTACCGAAGCAGCATAATATCCCATGGTAATATCTTCTGTGTTGGTACCTAACGTGTTCGAAACTTCCAGCATACTGCCGGTATACGAGCCGTTGAGCATGGTTACCGGAAGAATGATGATAAAGACACTTGTCAGTGCCAGCCAGTTGGGAACCCATTTCCGTACGGGAAGTCCCAGTTCTCTCATGTTGATCATTTGCGTAGGGCTTCTGTTTCTACCATCATTCCGGCGCGCAAGTGCTGTGCGTCTTCTTCACTAATGTCTATGATGTCAATACGGACAGGGATACGTTGTTGTACCTTTACAAAATTTCCTGCCGAGTTGTCGGTCGGTACCAGAGAGTATTTGGAGCCGGTTGCTTCGGAAATAGCGGTAACTTTTCCGTTAAAGACTTTTCCGGGCAGGGCATCTACCTTGATGCGGACCGGCTGTCCGATGTAGATATTTACGATTTGTGTTTCCTTGTAGTTGGCGGTAATCCATTTGTCTTTGCTACGGACCAGGTAGGAAATGGTCTGACCGGCTTGTACAAATTGTCCGGGTTCCAGAGTACGGCGTCCCATATACCCGTCGTAAGGAGCTGTGACTACGGTATACGACAGGTTGAGGCGTGCCAGATCCAGATCGGCTTCTTTGCGCAGAATGGCTGCTTCGGCGCTGGTATTTTTCTTGCTGGCCTCCTTATACTGCGAGAGAGCCACACGTTTCTGCTCGAGCAGTGCCTGATAACGTGCCTGAGCCGCATCATAGGCTGCTTTGGCTTGTTCGTATTGCTGTTCGGGAACGGATTCTTCTTTCAATAGTCGCTCAAAACGATGATAGTCTTGTTCCAGTTGCCACAACTTGGCTTTGGCTTCGGCAATGTTGGCTTCCTGCACGGCAATGTTGGTGTGTGAGGTTTCAATCCCCGAATGAAGCGCATCTTTTGAACCCTCGGCATCCAGCAAGGCAGCTTCGGCCTCTTTCACTCTTATCTGATATTCGCGATTATCGAGTACCAGCAATGTATCTCCTTGATGTACAAATTGATGTTCCGTAAAACGCACTTCTTTGATATATCCTGTGGCGCGGATATTCAGCGGGATAACATATTGATCGACAAAAGCATCGTTTGTAACTTCATAGTTGAAGTAGCGCCAGAAGTAGTTGGCAGTCCACCATAATCCGGAGCCGGCCAGCGCAATGCAAATGAGGTTTAGTATGATGTTGCGAACTCGTAGCTTTTTGAGTTTTTGCTGTTTTACTTTTAGTTCCGACATAAAAAGTTGAGGTTAAGTTAATGTTTTAAAGTCGTCCGCATGCGCGTTCCAGCTGATAGTAAGTGTAAATTACTCGTGTCCGGGCTGAGGTAAGTTGAAGCTCCGCATTCAGGCGAACCGAATTGGCATCCAGCAAATCGGTCAATATGGCTAGCTGGCTCAGGTATCGGTTTTGCATGATCCGGTAGTTTTCTTGTGCCTGTTTGACTGAAAGTTTCAAGGCTTCTACTTGTTGCAAGGCTTCACGGTGGCGGAGATAGGCCGTACGTACGTTGACTTTGATTTGTTGTATCTTCTGTTCTTCCGTATTCTGACTGAGCGTGACAGCCAGTTTGCTCTCCTTAATTTTGTGATTGTTCTTGTAAAGCGACGAAAGCGGGTAAGATACCGACAATCCGATGTTCCAGTTATTGTTGTACATATCGACCATCGTTCTGGAGATAGGCCGTGCCAGGGTATTCGATGCGTAGAGCGAGACGTTCGGCAGATTGGCGGCCTTTGCCAGGCGGACATCGTTACGGGCTACTTCTGTTTGTTCCCGGAGTAACCGGATGGCAGGGTCGTTCATGCAGGCTTGCGCTACATAATCGTCGTATTGCTCGAGGGCTACTGCCCGATAAAGCAGGGTTGTGTCGGGTAGCAACAAACGGTTTTCATCAATGCCAAGCAGGATATTCAGTTGCTGGGATACCAGTATAATACTGTTCTCTGTTTCTGTTAGCGAAAGGCGGTCGTTGGTAAGTTGCATTTCACTGCGCAACACATCGTTGTTCGTAATCAGGCCTTCCTTTTTCATCTGGCGGATATCTTTCAGGCGCCGTTCCGATTCTTCGATGTTTCGGGTGAGAACATCGTGCTGGCGATACAGGCTGAACAGACTCATGTATTGTTCCAGCAGGCTGAGTTTCACATCCGCGCGGTCGGTAGCAGTCTGCAAGGAAGCCACGCTCTTTTGTAAGTCGGCTTTACGGATGGAGTAATGTATTTTGCCTCCTTGGTATAAAGGCTGTGTAAAGTCGACTGCATAGTTTTGCATCCAGTCGGGAGTATCAGGATAAGTGGGCGACGACAGACCGCGCTGAAACACAATCGGCTGCCCCACGACTCCTCCCTTTAACCCGATTTGTAAGTCGGGAAGCCGTGAAGTACGGGCTGTCTGGCTCTGTTCGTGAGCGATAGATTCTTTCATCAGATCTGCTTGAATCTTCAGACTGTTTTCCGTACCCAACCGGAAAAGCTCGTCGATGGTCAGGTACAAGGAATCTGCCGGAGAAGCCAGGCAGCCGGCGCTGCTGCCGAGTAATAGAAAGATAAATAAGAATTTAGATATTTTCGAGTACATTGTATACTGAATTGAGTTCGGACATCATGACTTTTATGCCTTCCAGTCCTATTGTCTGTTCGGCGTTTACATATACTTGGTCGAGTATGGGACGAATTTGATTTCGGAATTCTTCTCCTTCGTTCGTCAGAAAAACCAGTTTGCTCCGGCGGTCGGTTGGATCTTCTTCCCGTCGGACGTAACCTTTTTTCTCCAGATTATTCATTAAGTTAGTCAGACATGCTTTATCCTTGGCGGTACGCTCTGCCAGTACTTGCTGTGTAATGCCTTGTTCATGCCACAAGCTGCTCAGTACCTGTAACATTTCGAATGTGATTCCCGCATTGTTTCTCTTCAATGTCCGTTGCATTGCCCTACGAAATGCCATGCGGGTGCGGAAGACTTGCAGCATCAATTCTCTGAATTCAGTTCCTTCTCTCATAAATAATTATTCTCGTTTTCGGGGCTGCAAAGGTAGGCATTTTTATTGAATTAGTCAAATATTTGACTAATTAGGACCGACTGTTTTAGAAATTTATGGTAAAAAAACTTTTCTTTTCTGATGCAGATACTTGGAAGTTGCAGTTATATACTTCTATTACAGATAGTACATAACTGCTTCATTTTTATTCTTCTTCGGAGGGTACTTCGTCTTTGCGCATACTGAATTCGCATCCGCAGTAGCGCTGGTTGTAAAAATTATATTCTTTGATGATGGCGATACGGCGTTCGCTCAGTCCTCCTTTTCGCCAGTTCTGTTCCCACCAGGTTACATCAGGGTAGGGTTCTACGGCGTAGTGTCCGGCCTGATTGATTTGTTCCAGACTTTTCCAGCGTGAAGAAGCAAGGGTGGTTGTGATAACCGTGAAGCCGTTTTCATGTGCATAGCGTGCCGTATCGCGCAGGCGCATCTTGAAACATTGCAGGCAACGTCCGCCTCGTTCGGGTTCATTCTCAAGTCCTTTTACCGTGCATCTCCACTCTTCGTGGTCGTAGTCGGCATCCACAATATCGAGTCCCAGCGAGCGGGCATAACGGGAACATTCATTTTTACGGATATTATATTCCTCCAGTGGATAAATATTGGGGTTACAGTAATAGATGGTTGGTCGTATGTCGTGCTGCATCAGGCATTCAATAATTGCAGATGAGCAGGGCGCACAGCAAGTGTGGAGCAAAACGCGTTTTGCATCACCCGGCACTTCCAATGTAAATGTTTTCTTTTTCATGTCATTTTGAGGATAATCATTTCCATTGCAAAAATAACTTTTTTGTTTGTGAACCGGAAGTACTCGTTTTCTTTTCTCTATGTTGGACCGGAAATGATATTAGTGCTTCGGGTAAAAAATAAGAGAACCCTGTCATGTTCTATCGCATGAAATGACAGGATTCTCTTTATGGAAATGAAATAGTCTGTATTTCAGATAAGAGAGTCTGAATAAGACGTATTCTTTTTGCCGCTTTTAAGTGAAAGTTATTTTATTTCAAATTCTTCTTTCATGTCAAGCTCGTTGCCGTGTACATCGTAGAATTTATATTCCAGGAGGGCAAGACTCTGATTGGGTATGATTTTTATACCAAATCCAAACTTCATCTGCCATTTGCGTTTCAGAGAAACAATTCCCTGATTGATGTATGCAGCAACATAAGGGTGGATGTGTAATGTAAATTTCTTGACCTTCAGTTTATTGACCAGGTAGTCAATTTTACTTTCCAGCGTATCTGTAAATAGTATGGAAGGTTTTATCTTTCCTTTTCCAAAACAAGTAGGGCAGTCTTCATCGGTTGTAACGTCCATTGCGGGGCGTACTCTCTGACGGGTTATCTGCATTAATCCGAATTTACTGAGCGGCAGAATGTTGTGCTTTGCGCGGTCCTTTTGCATGTTTTGGCACATACGTTCGTATAGTTTCTGTCGGTTTTCAGCCAGATTCATGTCGATGAAGTCGACTACAATAATACCTCCCATATCCCTCAATCGGAGTTGTCGTGCCAGTTCATCGGCAGCTCCCAGGTTTACATCAAGCGCGTTCGCCTCTTGTCCGTTAGCTGATTTAGAGCGGTTTCCACTGTTTACGTCTACTACATGCAACGCTTCAGTATGTTCTATGATAAGGTAAGCTCCGCTCTTGTATGAAACCGTTTTTCCGAACGACGATTTGATTTGCTTGGTAATGGCAAAGTTATCAAAAATGGGAAGTTGACCTTTGTAAAGCTTGACGATACCCGAACGTTCGGGAGCGATAAGCGTTACATAATCTTTTACTTCGTTGTAAACGCTCTCATCGTTTACATAAATATTTTCGTACGAAGGGTTAAACAGATCGCGCAGCATGGCTACGGTGCGACTTGTTTCTTCGTATACCAGTGAAGGCAGTTTGGTTGCCTTTTGTACTTTTGTAATGGTATCTTCCCAATGTTTCAGCAATACCTTCAGCTCGGCATCCAGTTCTGCCACGCGTTTGCCTTCGGCTACAGTACGTACGATTACTCCGAAATTCTTGGGCTTGATGCTCTGCAGTAGCTGTTTCAGGCGTGCACGTTCTTCGCTTGACTTGATTTTCTGGGATACCGAAACTTTATCGTTAAATGGAATCAGCACGAGGTAACGTCCGGCAAAAGACAATTCGCAGGTCAGTCGCGGTCCTTTGGTTGAGATTGGTTCCTTTACGATCTGTACGATAACTTCCTGTCCTTGTTGCAGTACGGTAGAGATTGTTCCGTCTTTGTCGATGTCGGGCAGAATGGAAGCTTTCGACATGGGATAAAGTTTCTTTTTGTCGCTGATAACTTGCTTCAGATACTTCTGGTAAGAAGTAAATTGAGGTCCGAGGTCTAAGTAGTGAAGGAAAGCGTCTTTTTCGAAGCCGACATCTACAAAGCAGGCATTCAGTCCGGGCATGAGCTTGCGCACTTTACCCACGTACATATTCCCAACGGAGAAAGAAAGATTTCGCTCTTCTTTTTGGAATTCTACCAGATTCTTGTCTTCCAGGAGTGCGATAGAAATCTCTTTGGGCTGTACATCTACTACTAATTCGCTTGTCACTTGTTACTTAGTTTTAAGAGTGTTAATAATGCATTTCCATTATGCAGGTTTGTGTTCTGCACTTTCATAATACACAAAGAACAAACCTGAAAGACTAGTAGGAGCTTTACAAGTTTGTTCTTTATTGAAGTCGGACAGACTAACAATTATTTTTTGCTTTTATGTCTGTTCTTTCTTAGTCTTTTTTTACGCTTGTGTGTAGACATTTTATGTCTTTTTCTTTTCTTTCCGCTAGGCATACTTGTTAAATTTATAGGGTTAATACTAATGTTAATTTATTTTTTTACTGAAAGAGTAAATGTTTTTGCTGGTTTGAATGCCGGAATGTTGTGCTCCGGAATGATAATAGTTGTATTCTTTGAAATGTTACGGGCAGTCTTCTGCGCTCTTTTCTTCACAATGAAACTGCCGAAACCACGAAGGTATACGTTTTCGTCATTTGACAATGATTCTTTTACTGAATCCATAAACGCTTCAAGCGTAGTCAGGACTGTTGCCTTATCAATACCTGTGTTTTTAGCAATTTCGTTTACAATATCTGCTTTAGTCATTTCGCTAATAATTATTGTTATACGTTATCTTAATTTTTTGGATTGCAAATATATAGCTTTTCTTGTTCTCAAAGAAATTTCTTTCGAACAAATTTTATAAAAAGTGGCCTAGGCTTTGCTAAAACGCTTATTTTTGCCCTGAAATTAATTGGTATAAATATTGAAATGTCATTTTAAATGAGTTTGCTAGGCGATAAAATTATAGATTGGTATAAGGATAATGGGCGTAATTTACCTTGGCGAAATACGAAAAATCCTTATAAAATATGGATTTCGGAAATTATTTTGCAGCAAACACGTGTCGCTCAAGGATACGATTATTATTGCCGTTTTATCGAGCGTTTCCCCGATTTTCAGACATTGGCAGAGGCAGACGAGGATGAGGTAATGAAGTACTGGCAGGGACTGGGCTATTATTCTCGTGCCAGAAATCTCCATGAGGCAGCTCGTTCTATAGCTGAAAAAGGGACTTTTCCTGATACGTATCCGGAAGTACGGAACTTGAAGGGGGTAGGTGATTATACTGCGGCTGCTATCTGTTCCTTTGCCTATGATATGCCTTGTGCCGTTGTCGATGGCAACGTGTATCGGGTTATCTCTCGTTGGATGGGGGTGGAAGAACCGATTGATACAGGTGCCGGCAAGAAAGTTTTTGCGGCTTTGGCCGACGAGTTATTGGATAAAGAACAACCTGCGTTATATAATCAGGCCATAATGGATTTTGGTGCCTTGCAATGTGTACCTTCTTCTCCTTCGTGTATGCTTTGTCCGCTATCGGATAGTTGTGTGGCTTTACAAAAAGGACTGGTGGAAGAGTTGCCACGCAAAGTGCATAAAACGAAGGTTTCGAATCGTTATTTCCATTATTTCTATGTGCGTGCAGGTGCTTATACCTATATATATAAACGGGGTTTGGGTGACATTTGGCGTAATTTGTATGAATTCCCTTTGATAGAAACCGAGACGGAACTTGACGAACAAGGTGTATTGCAACTCCCGCAGTTTGCGACATTGTTTGGAAATTGTGAGGTTGAAAATATCAAGTTGGTAGCGAAAAATGTAAAACATGTTTTGTCGCATCGGGTTATTTATGCGGATTGCTATGAGATTGAGATACCCGAAACAGCTTGTGTGGGCGGTGCCTATCAGCGTGTTTTGATTGACGATTTGCATAAATTTCCTGTATCTCGCTTGACATCTCGTTTTTTTTCTCTAATTTTGGAACAAAATATTTAAAAGATAAGAGATTATGTCATTAAATAAAGCTCAGTTGATTGGCAATGTGGGAAAAGATCCCGACGTACGTTATCTGGATAGTGGTGTGGCTGTGGCAACATTTCCTCTGGCGACTACCGATCGTGCTTATACTTTACCCAATGGTACACAAGTTCCCGAACGGACAGAATGGCACAATATCGTATTGTGGCGCGGCCTTGCTGAAACTGCGGAGAAATATGTACACAAAGGTGATAAACTGTACATTGAAGGAAAGATACGTTCCCGTTCGTACGATGACCAGAATGGAGTAAAGCGTTATGTTGTGGAGATCTTTGCCGATAATATGGAAATGCTTACACCGCGTTCTGCACAGCCTGCTCCGGCTCAGCCTGCACAGCCTGCTGCTCCTCAGCAGTCTGCTCCAGCTCAATCATCGCAGTCGGCTGATGCTTCCGATGACTTGCCATTTTAAATGGCGAAACTCTTTCACTACAGACTGGTTTAGGATGAATAGAATGAATCCGTATGTCTTGTCTGTTGTGAAAGAGAAAAAGAAAATTGATGTTTAACTAAATATTTTTTCCTTGGACCCTGACTCGTGTATATCCTATTTACAGGATTTATGTGACGGAGTGACCGTCGTTCCCCCAACTATGGGGGCTATGATTGCATTGATACTTGCAATTTTACTTTTGTATGCTTCTGGCTTTGTTTCGGCTTCCGAAATAGCCTTTTTTTCGCTTTCTCCTTCCGATCTTAGTAAAATTGAAGAGAATGAGCATCCATCCGACTCGCGTATCAAAGCGCTGCTTGATGATTCGGAACGCCTGCTTGCAACAATCCTTATTTCGAATAATTTTGTCAATGTGACGATTATCATGCTGTGCAATTTCTTTTTTGCCAGTGTGGTAGATTTTGGCAATGCTAAATTGTTGGAATTCTTACTTATCACGGTTGTACTTACGTTTTTGTTGCTACTCTTTGGTGAAATTATGCCGAAAATTTATTCAGCACAGAATACGTTGAAATTCTGTCGTAAGGCGGCGCCTGTAATTTCTGTATTGCTTTCTGTCTTTAAACCGGTTTCAAATTTGCTGGTACATTCTACTTTTCTGATCAATAAGTTGACACGTAAGCGGAAAGTTCCAAATCTGTCGGTCGATGATCTTTCACAGGCGCTGGAATTGACTGATAAGAATGAGATTTCAGAAGAAAGTAATATGCTGAAAGGAATCATTCGGTTTGGTGAAGAAACGGCGGAAGAAGTTATGACTTCTCGACTGGATATTGTCGATTTGGAAATCAATACTCCATTTCCTGATGTCATTAAATGTATCGTAGATAATGCTTATTCACGTATTCCGGTATATGAAGAATCGCGTGACAATATCAAGGGTATTTTGTATATTAAAGATCTGCTGCCTTATCTTGATAAAGGTGCTGACTTTAAATGGCAGAACTTGATTCGTCCGGCATATTTTGTCCCGGAAACAAAGATGATAGATGATTTATTGCGTGATTTCCAGGCAAACAAAATTCACATTGCTATTGTAGTCGATGAGTTTGGAGGTACATCGGGTATTGTGACGATGGAAGATATCATTGAAGAAATTGTCGGTGAAATAAACGATGAGTACGATGAGGAAGAGCGTACGTATGTGAAAATATCCGAGAATGTGTATATATTCGAAGGAAAGACGTTATTGTCTGATTTCTACAAGTTGGCAGAAATTGATCCGGATGATTTTGAGAGTGTGGCAGGCGATGCCGATACACTGGCTGGTTTGCTGCTGGAGTTGAAGGGAGAATTTCCTATATTACACGAAGTAATCAACTTTGACCGTTACCGATTTGAAATTCTTGAGATGGATGCCCGTCGTATTGTGAAAGTAAAGGTAACAGTCGGTAAGAAGACTGAAAAGGAAAAAGAGGAATAGCAATATGCCATTGTGGAAAGAATGGACTGAAGAGGGAGCACGCTTCGCAATCTGGCAGGTAGGGGAAACAGCTGGAGAGTTACGGAAGAGGCTGACTTCTTCTTTATTGCCTTACGATGAAGAACTTGCATGCCTTAAGGCAGAATCACGACGGTTGGAATATTTGGTGGTACGGGTTCTGCTGCGTACATTGTGCGGCGAAGAAAAGCAGATTAAACATCTTCCGTCGGGAAAACCTTATCTTGCTGACGGAAGTTTTCATATTACCATTTCCCATACACGGGGATATGTGGCTATCGGCTTGCATCCACAACGAGAGGTGGGTATTGATATCGAGTATGTATCCGAACGTGTCCGTAAGGTCGTTGACCGATTTATGTATCCAGAAGAATTTAATGAATCGACAGACACTTCTTATCTGCTTGTGCATTGGTCGGCTAAAGAAACAATGTATAAGATGATGGGGATGGAAGAGGTCGATTTCCTGAAACATCTTCGCGTGTATCCGTTCCGGCTTTTACCAGAGGGGCGGTGCGAAGGGCAAGAGTTCCGCACCGAGTGTAGAGCATGTTTCAGCTTGCATTATCTGGTGAATTCTGAGTTCGTATGTACGTGGTGTGTAAATTAGGGACATTCAGTAAATAATATAAAATTAGCCAACTAATT
>FR887736.1 GCA_000432735.1 Bacteroides sp. CAG:443 | reverse complement strand
CTTTTGCTCCACCTCAAACGGTAATATTTTGCCGTTTTTTGCGTGCTTGGGGAAAACAAAAAATCCCGATTTCGCTTGGAAATCAGGATTTTACTGTCTTTTGCTTTTCTTCAAAGTGGTGCCACCAGGAATCGAACCGGGGACACAAGGATTTTCAGTCCTTTGCTCTACCATCTGAGCTATGGCACCAACATGTCTTTGCAAGGAGTTTTTCTCGTTTGCGGTTGCAAAGGTAGGTAAAGTTTTTGAAACTGCAAATTATTTCTTCGAAAAATGTCAAAGAAATGCTACTTTGATTGAATCTTTTATGAAAAATGAAGGGATATAAGGCTAAGATAGGTTACCAGAGAAGCAGATACAAGAAAAAGGGGATGAGAAAAATACGGAGGTTTAAGACCAAGATGAGGCATTATAGAAAGTCGCAGATTATAATAATCTGATAAAAAAGGAGGGTGAGTAATGTCCTATTATAAAGTAAGGATTCGGGGACGAAGCTTCTTCGAATAAACGCTTGAGCTTGTGAGTAATCTCCTATTATAGTAAGGATGGACATTCTCTCGGTAGATGAGGTCGATTTTGTATACGGCGGACAATCTCCAATTTTAGTAAGGATGAACACTTCATTTGGAATTTAAACATGCTTAAATTCCAAAGAAAAAGTCGCATCACATTCCAATTAAAGTGATCCCCAAAAGTTAGACAGAAAACTTTTGGGGTGCACTTCAAGTTTGATACGACTTTTCTGGTTTTATTATTCTAATCCGTTACTTTTTGTTGTAATCATTTAGAGCGATGATGTAACTCTTTTGTTGGATTATTCTGCTTTCAGCGGGTTCCATCCTTGAGCTTTCAGCTCCAGTTCGTTGCCGTCGCGAGTAACCAATGCACAGCCCAGTTCGGGTTTTGTGATATGGCCGATGACCTTCACCCCTGGTATTTGTGAAACTCTTTCATGGTCGGTCAGAGGGACGGTAAACAGAAGTTCGTAGTCCTCACCACCATTCAGCGCGCAAGTTGTCAGGTTCATGTTGAACTCTTCTGCCATGACAGCTGTCTGGTAATCGATAGGAATACGGTCTTCGTATACTCGGCAACCGGTCTTGCTCTGTGAACAAATATGCATCAGTTCCGAAGAAAGGCCGTCGGAAATATCCATCATGGCTGTAGGGTGGATGCCAGCTTTTGCCAGTTCTTCGATGATGTCACGGCGAGCTTCCGGCTTTAAGAAGCGCTCCAGCAGATATTCTTTGCCGGCAAAATCGGGTTGTACATCTTTTTCACCTTGAAAGACTGCTTTCTCACGTTCCATCAGCTGAAGTCCCATATAAGCAGCCCCCAAGTCACCACTTACACAAATCAGGTCGGTATCTTTGGCTCCGTTGCGGTAGACCACCTTATCCTTGTCGGCTTCACCGATACAAGTGATAGAAATAGCCAGACCCGTTACCGAAGAGGTTGTGTCGCCACCCACGATATCTACATGATGCAGCTGGCAAGCCAGTTTCACCCCGTCGTAAAAATCTTCCAGATCTTCGATACAGAAACGTTTGGATACCGCCAGCGATACGGTAATTTGTTTAGGAGTACCGCTCATGGCATAGATATCCGAGAAATTCACCATGGCCGATTTATATCCCAAATGCTTCAGGGGAGTATAAACCAGGTCGAAGTGTACACCTTCCATCAGCAGGTCGGTTGTGACCAGCACCTGCTTTCCGGCAAAGTCGAGCACGGCAGCATCGTCGCCTACGCCGTACTTGCTTTCCTCATTCTGTAATTTAATATCCTCGGTGAGATGCTTGATCAGTCCGAACTCACCGAGAGTTGATATTTCAGTTCTATTTCCTTCGTGCATAATTTTTTACGCTCTGTTAATAAGTTCTCTCATGATGGTCGTCATGCGTGGCTGTGCCTCGTCGGCAGCCTTCTGTACCTCTTCGTGTGAAACCTCGACAATCTTGCCTTCCACACCCAAATCGGTAATAACTGATACACCGAATACCTTGATGCCGCAATGATTGGCTACGATCACTTCGGGCACGGTGGACATACCTACTGCGTCGGCTCCTAAAATACGGAACATCTTATATTCTGACGGAGTTTCGAAAGTCGGTCCCTGTGTGCCGATGTATACACCCTGCTGCACCTTAATGCCTTTTTCTTTCGCAATTTCGAGTGCTTTTGCAATCAGCTCTTTCGAGTAAGCTTCACTCATATCCGGGAAACGAGGTCCGTAGTCGATGTTCTTTCCACGCAACGGATGTTCGGGGAAGAAGTTGATATGATCGGTAATGATCATCAAGTCGCCGATTTCGAAATTCGGGTTCGTACCTCCCGCAGCATTCGATACGAACAAAGTCTTAATACCCAGTTCACGCATGACACGTACAGGGAAAGTTACTTCCTTCATCGAATAGCCTTCGTAAAAGTGGAAACGTCCCTGCATGGCCATAATATCCTTGTTGCCCAGCTTACCGAAAATCAGCTTGCCGCTGTGACCTTCTACTGTAGATACCGGGAAGTTAGGAATTTCGGAATAGTTTATTTCATATTTATCGGTAATTTCGTGTACCAAACTGCCCAGACCTGTGCCTAAAATGATGGCTGTTTCGGGATGAGTGTGCATTTTAGCTTTTAGAAAAGCTGCTGTTTCTTGAATTTTTTCTAACATACTCGATAATATTTTGGTTAAATAAATGTTCTTCTTCGTTCAAAAAGGCTACCTCTACCGGCAGCACATAGATGGAAGGCTTCAGCGTTTCGTCCAGTAGCGGATGAGTGATAAGCCTTGCCGCATCCTTTTCGGTAGTGACGATAAAGCGTCTGTCCGCGGGCAGTTTCTTGAAAGCCTCCGTTATTCGTTTCATATCCGTCGCATCAAAGTCGTGATGGTCGGGGAAAGTCAAAGGCGTAATGAACTGCGTGTAAGCCGACAGCTTGTCGATGATAGCTGCGGGTGAGGCAATGCCTGTGAGCAGCAGGATATGTTCATCCTTCCGGATTTCCTCTAACCTTTTTTCCGGTTCTGCCGTAAAGAGAGGTTGCAGTCTACCGTACGCCAGTGTAGTAAAATAAAGCTGCTGGCAGGGCAGGGGAGCAATCTCACTTCGTAAAGCCTGCTGTTCCGCCTCACTCAGTTGTGCCGGACACTTGCTCACGATGATGATGTCGGCACGCTTCTTGCCACTTTCCGGTTCCCGAAGTCGTCCTGCCGGCAACATCCGGTCGAGGTGAATCGGGCGGTTGTAGTCTATCAGTAGGATTGTCAGTCCCGGCTTCACGTAGCGATGTTGGAAAGCATCGTCCAGCACGATGACCCGTACTCCGGGAGCTGTATGACCGTCCGTCAGCTGGCGGATGCCGTGACAGCGGTCGCGGTCTACAGCCACATAAATATCCGGAAATTTATGTGCCATCTGGTAAGGCTCATCGCCAATCTGTTCGGCACTTGTTTCGGGAGTTGCCAGCACAAACCCTTCAGATTTCCGTTTGTATCCACGGCTTAAAACCGCCACTTGATAGTCTTTCCGCAGCAGCCGGATAAGGTATTCCGTATGAGGAGTCTTTCCGGTTCCGCCCACACTGATATTGCCTACACAGATGACAGGTAGCGGAAAAGACTGTGAACGAAGAATACCTCTATCGAACATCCAGTTGCGTATGCTTACTCCCAGACGGTAAAGACACGCCAGTGGCAGCAATCCGTAGTAAATCTTTATCTTCCTTTTGGGTTTCATCGGGCAGCCGGTGCTTTATTTGATAACCACCTCAAACGGTATACGAGCCTGTAAACGGTCGGCATCCTTGAGGTTCTTCAGGAAGCGCAGTCCGTTGTAGTATTCACCAAAGCTGCTCTGCATGCGACTGTTGATATAACGGCTTGGACGAGTATTCAGCAGAGAAGTCAGGAAGTCTTCTTTTTCCGGATAGCTTACCACGGTATAGCGGTCTATCTTCGCGCGTGAAACCGCTGCTTCTACAGCCTTATCCAGTCCGCCCAGTTCGTCGACTAGCTTCAAGTCTTTTGCCATTTCTCCGGTCCATACACGTCCTTCGGCTATTTTTTTTATATCCTCAATATCCATTTTACGTCCGTCGGCACAACGTTTCGTAAAGAGTTCATATCCTTTGTTGACCATGTTCTGCATCAACGTTCTTTCTTCTTCATTGAACGGACGGGTTAAATTACCTAAGTCTGCCAACTCGTTGGTTTTAACAACGTCAAAATTCAGTCCTAACTTGTCTTTCAGTAATCCTTCGGCATTGGGCACCAGACCGAAGATTCCGATAGAACCTGTCAGCGTTGTTGGTTCAGCCACAATCCAGTCGGCGGCGCAGGAGATATAGTAACCGCCCGAAGCTGCATAGTCGCCCATGGAAACTACAACCGGCTTTTCTTGTTTCAGCAGAGAAACCTCGCGCCAGATCTGTTCGGAACCGTAAGCACTTCCACCCGGTGAGTTCACGCGCAGCACAACAGCCTTCACGCTTTCGTCCTCACGCAACTTGCGCAAATCCTTTATGACCTTTTCGGAGTTGATTCCTTCTCCGTCCGTCGATTCACTGCCGTCTATTTCCCCATAAGCATAGTACACGGCAACTACGTTACCGCTTTTATCTTTCGGTACATTTCGTTTTACATTTATCATGTCTTCCAGCGAAAGCGTATTCAGCTTGTCGTCTTCCTTGCAGTCGGTCAGTTGCTTCAGATAGGCCAGCACCTCGTCTTTATACATCAGTGTATCTGCCAGACCGGTACTGATATAAAGCTCTGCGGGCTGGAAGTCCATGTTGCGGCTGGCAAGAGCATTCAGAGAATCGACCGAAATCTTTCTGGATTCGGAAACATCGTTCAGAATCTGTTGCCAGATAGAACCGATGAAAGCTTGTGTCTGTTCGCGGTTTGCCGGACTCATTTCCGTAGCAATGTAAGGTTCTACAGCCGATTTGTATGTGCCTACACGGAAGACCTGCATTTCCACGCCCACCTTGTCGAGCAGACCTTTCAGGAACATGGTCTGTGCAGCCAGACCGTGCCAGCCGATGCTTCCCGAAGGATTGGCTATGACCTTGTCGGCAACACTGGCAATGTAGTAAGTACCTTGTGAATAGCTTCCGGCATAAGCCACGATAAACTTGCCGCTTTCCTTAAAATCCACCAGTGCGTTTCTTATCGCCTGCATGGAGGCTGTCTGGCAGGCAAAAGCACCCGCATCAATGTAGATTCCCTTTATCTTGTCGTTTTCCTTTGCTTTACGGATGGAAGCCAGAATGTCGTCCAGTCCATAGCTTGTATAATCTTCTCCCAAGAACTGCATAAGCGGATTATCCTGATAACGTTCTACGACACTGCCTTTCAGTTCGAGAACAAATACCGAACGGTCTTTTACCACGGTTTCCGTTCCGGAAGAAGAAGCAACTATTCCGGCAAGACTGATGATTCCCAGAATTGTAAAGACTACTCCCGTCAGGATCAGACCGCAGACGGTAGCAAAGGTGTATTTCAGAAACTCTTTCATTGTGTGATGCTTTTTAGAAATTTATCAAATAACAAAGTTAGTCTTTTTCATGGAATAACCAAAAGCAAACGATTTTTTTCCTGACGCTGGGAGAAGGAGTTGAAAGATATTAGGCAGGATGCGGGCAGGTGTGAAATAAGCTTCAGCATGTCTAGAGAAAAACGTCTCAATGTTTTTTTATTTTTTGTACAAAAACAAAAAAAGTTTGTACAAAAAATAGTGGAGATTTTACGGTCTTTTCTTTTTATGCCAGCAAGTCTTTTGTGGAATGTCGGCAATTATGTATATTGTTGCTTTAGTCTCTTGCTATTAAATTGCTTATTCGTGAAGAAAAAATAATATACCGCGATGGCGGATAAGAAGTTAGTAACGAAGTTAGTGAAGAAGTTGTGACTGATTTTATTATTTTCAATCTGAATCTGTTCAGGGCATTTGCCAGAAAGAAATGCCCTGAACAGATGGATTGTTATTCGGTTTTAATGTTGTTTACCGGATTCTCTCGCACAGCTTTCCGACTGATCAAGAATACAGAGCCCAGTGAGATAAGGGTGATGACGGCAAAAGCTGTTGGCGGAACCCACCAAGGGAAGCTACTGTCGTAGGCTACAATCTTGTCGATGGTGTGTATGCCGAATATCATAAGTGGTACGGCTATTATCAGGCTGATGAGCAACGATGAGAATGAGAATTTCATCAGTTGCAGCATTTCGTTGCGGCTGCTGGAGCCGAAGGTCTTGCGAATGGCAATATCACGCTTGCGCTGAGCGATGAAATAGATACTCATGGCAGTCAGTCCTAACAATGAGATGACCAGTGCGGCACAAGTGAAAATACCAATCAGCTTGTTCATGCTGATGATATCGCTGTACTGTTCGACAATCTGTTCTTTGTACCAGCTTGAATCGAACGGTGCACCTTTGGTTATGGTGCTGTATAACTCGTTGATTTGCTTGCCATAGGCAGCCGGATTTCCGTCTTGTACTTCCACCAGAATACTCCACGGATAAATTTTGTCGGTGGGGAGTATCTGTAGCCGTAAGGGGTGCTGCTCACTCATGACCGAACGTATGTGAAAATCTCTGAACAATCCGGCTATAGAGAAACTACGTCCCCGCTCGTCGCTTACATAGTCGGTTGCACCTCCGAGGTCTTTGGAGGCCGATTCACTGATAAACCAGTTGTTCTTGTCGAATGACATTTTGTGGTCTTCGTAGATTTGTATCCGGAACATGTCGATAAAGGCTGAGTCTACTTTAAATGTCTGAAAACTCATGTCCTTGGGAGCCCCTTGAACCATAACCACCATCGTATGATTATTCCCTCCGTCTATCGGAGTTCCTTGGGTAAAACTTACCCGTTTCACAAAAGGTAGTTTTTGTACTTCATTGCGGAAAGTGAGCAGAGTTTCCTGTTCTGCTGCTGGAGTAAGGCAGAGAATGTTTCCGTAGGTGTAGCCTAATGGTTCGTCCAGTATGCGGTAAATTTGTACACTTAAGTAAATGGCACAACTCAACATGGCGATGGTCAGTCCGTCTTGTACAATGTTCAGCACACGCAAATATACAGTTTTGGTTTTCCGGCGGAAGTGTCCTTTTACAACGTCCAGTGGATTATAATTAGACAGGATGGTAGCCGGTACAAAACCGGAGATGAATGACAGCACGACGATAAGCAGCAGGTAAGCCAGACAGGTTACAAAAGACAAGTCGCCCGTCAGGTCGAGCTTTACGCCCAGCAGGTCCATAGCAACCGGTTCGGCGGCTTTTGCCAGTAGAAATCCCAGTATGAAGGCGATAACGGTCATAATGGACGATTCGCCTATCATGCGCCAGAATATGTCGGAGCGGGAAGAACCGAGCAGTTTGCGGGTTGCCATTTCCTTGGCGCGGTAGGTGGTTTGTGCAATGCTCATGTTGACATAGTTGAAGATGGCCATGAACAAGATGATAATTCCGATGACGAAGAAAAGTACGACCATGCGGAAGCTGTATTGGTTGACCTCTGTAGAACCGGAAGGAGTTTCTGTGTGGAAGTAAAACTGGTTGTATGGCACGAACTGTACTTCCTTGAACATTCCTCGGTTATAGATCCACCAGCAATCTTTCAGATAGGAGAGAATGTCGTTTGCCTTCGTATTCAGGTCGGCGCCTTTTGCGGTGCGGAAGAATACAAGTGCGCTGGTGGCATTGCCCATCATACCATCTGTCAGGCTGATTGTTGCGTTCAGTTCGCTGATGTTTTCGTAAGGGATAACAGCTTCTGTCGATTCTTTGAGCAAAGAGTTTTCGATGTCTTCCATAATACCGGTTACAGTGAACTTCTGGTTGCTGTTTTCTTTCGCATCCGGCATGTTCAATTCCAGTACTTTCCCCAAAGCAGGTTCCTTGCCGAACAGACGATTGGCGCACGAACGGCTGAGAACGATGCTATGGTCGTCTACCAGCACTTGTGCCGGATTCCCTTCTGCCAGCTTATAGCTGAAGAACTGGAAAAAGTTTTTGCGGACAACGAGTGTCTGAATTTGGGTCGGATTGTCGTTGATGCGGGTCTGTATTCCGAAATTTCCGGTATGAGCACACCAGTCTTCTATTTCAGGGTAGCGGCTTTGTAGTTTTTCTCCCAGCAGATAGTGACCGGCTGCTGTATTTTCGCTTGCAAATACACAGATACGGTCGGTATCTTTTAAGTTTTTGTCTACTGATAGTTGGCGGGTTACCATGTCGGCTATCAGCAGAACAAACATCAGCGAGATACTTAGTCCTGCGATATTGACAACCGTAAACAGCTTGTTACGATGCAGAAAAGTGAAGTAAGTTTTTAGTCCTTTCATATGATTAATCTGTTTTTATTATTCGGTTTTGATGCTGTTTGCCGGGTTTTCGCAGGCATTTTTCCAGCTCTGTACGGTGATGGTGAGGATGGTAATGAGCGTAACCAGCAGGAACGACAATATGAAAATCCACGGGCTGACAGGTGTCTTTTCTGCAAATCCTTGCAGCCAGTGCTGCCCGATCCACCATCCGAACGGTGCGGCTACGATGAAGCATCCGGTAAGTATGAGTATATATCTTCGGTTGAACATGTACAGAATCTGTGTGGTCGAGCTTCCCATAATCTTTCTGATTCCGATTTCCTTTCTTCGGTATTCGCTTTCGAACATGGTGAGTCCGAACACTCCTGTCAGGCTGATGGCAATGGCAATGAGTGAGAAGAGCAGAATCTGCTTGGTGAAGCGCAGTTCGTTCCGGTAGTTGGCATCGAGCACTTCATCCATGAACCGGAAATTGAAATCGTGTCCGGGGGTAAACTTTTCCATTGTTTTCTGGAGTGAGCGGATAATCGCAATCTTATCTACTCCTGCCGATACACGGACATTGATGGTTTGCTGCCATTGATGTCCTAGTTTCTCAAAGTTTTTTCCATAAATAAAAAAGGCCATAGGCTGCGTGTTATCATCGTTACGGAAGCTGCTGTATTTGATGTTCTCGCAGAACCCTACGATTAAGTGATCGTCTGGAGCAGGCTGGTCGACTTTCATCCAGGGATATTTTTTGCGTGTTGCTTCGTTGAAGATATAGACGTCTCCGTCGCCCGGCTTGAAGTTTCGTCCTTCTGTTACATGGATTCCCATTACATCCAGAAAACGGTAATCTACAGGCATTACGTCAAATTGCACGACTGTATTGTTATCATCCATAGCCCAGTTCATGTAGCTGTCGGCAGAGCTTAGAATGAACATTGAAAAAGCTACTTCCTTTACTCCGGGAATACGGGACAGGTCGTTTACTACGGCATCATTCTGTGCCTGAGTTTCCGTTGTCATGTTTCCTGTGATGATGGCCTCTTTATCATATCCATAGTCGGATGTCCGGATATACCGGCTTTGCAGGTACATGATTCCTACTCCGATAATGAGCATGTAGGCAACGAAGAATTGGATACATACCAAGGTTGTACGTAAGGTACGTCCTTTAGGAGAAAGACCAAAAGAGCCTTTTAGTGCCAGTGCCGGTGCAAACGATGTAACATAATAGGAGGGATATATGCCGGCTAAGAATCCCATGAGCAGACTCAGGCAGAAAGTAATGGTGAGCAGTATCGGATGTTCCAAAGGCTGTAGTCCGGCACTTACCAGGTCTTGCAGACCGGAATCTTTCAATAGCAGTACCTCTATCAGAGAAAGTATGAAAGCAATGGTACTGATAAGTACGGATTCTACTATCAGGCTGAGGCGAAGTGAACGGGTTGTTGCTCCCAATACTTTTTGGGTATTGATGCTCTTGATGCGCATCGGAGTTTCCGCCAGCGAGAAATTCATGAAATTGATGGTTGCTATTACCACAATCAGGAAAGAAATACAAGTCAGCAGATAAACGGTGGTACGGCTGCTTGCACTCTTGTTGCCTATGGTAGAAAAATGAATATCCGCCAAGGGTGATAAATGAACGACAGAGGACATAATGCTGTCGTTCCATTCTGATGTATATTCGGGATTATTCTTCTTGGCGATTTCCTCAATAAGCTTTTCTATTTCGGGAGCTGAATCCGGATGGTCTAGGCGTATGTAGCAAGCGTAATTCCAGTTGTTCCAGTTGTCTTTATTTTCTGTAGGATCATTGGGCATCATAATCCAGTTTCTGATTTGTGTGTTCTCCGGGAAATCTTTGTAGACTCCTCCGATAGTCCATGCATCGTTGTTGGACTGTTTATCTTTGAAAATGCTTTTCCCGACCGCATCTGTCGTTCCGAAAAAACGCTTTGCCATTGATTCTGAAATGAGAATCGTTTTGGGTTGGTTCAGTGCATCGGCAGAACCGTTTATGATTTCCGGCTGGAACGTTTCCAGAAAATTTCCAAAGCCGTAACAAGTCGTTTCGTTGAATATGTTTCCGTTTACTTCATAGTCGTTTTGCGGCGGAAAGGCATTGATTATGGATACTGATTTTACGTGTGGTGAACAGGTTTGTATCAGTTCACATAACGGGCGAGGCATCCACAGTTGCCAGCCTAATTTGGGATTAGGATTAATTTCAATACGGAATATTTTTTCGTAGTCTTTATATCCTTTGTTAAAATTATAGTCGTAGTCCACCTGTGTCATGATGACAAAGAAGGATGCAAAAGCGATGCTTAGCCCTAAGATGTTCAGTATGCTTGCGGTAAAGAAGCGCCTGAATGTATGCGAAAAGTTACGGACAAGTGTTTTCATGGAAAATAATATTATTCGGTTTTGATACTTCGTACCGGATTCTCGTTGGCATTCTTCCAGCACTCGAAGGTCACTGTCAGTATCGTAATGAGGCTGACCAGCAGGAAGGAAATGACGAATATCCAAGCACGGATTGGGGTCTTGTCAGAAAAACTTTCCAGCCAGTCATGCCCAATCCACCAGCCGAAAGGAGCTGCCAGCAGGAAGCAGATCACCAGCATGACGAGATAACGCTTGGTAAACATATAAAGAATTTTACCGGTAGAGCTTCCCAAGATTTTTCGGATGCCGATTTCCTTGCGGCGGTATTCACTTTCGAACAGCGTAAGACCGAATACGCCAATTATGCTGAGCACGATGGCGATTAAGGAGAACAACAGAATTTGATGAGTGAAACGCAGCTCCCGATGGTAATTCTGGTCAATCACTTGATCCATGAACCGGAAATTGAAGTCACGCCCCGGAGCTATCTTTTCAGTCGCCTTTGCCAAACGGTGAAGCATGTCTACCTTGTCTACTCCCGGAGCTACTCGGATGTTCAAGACGCTGTTGGCATCCCAGTTTACATGATCTTTTCCGTAGATAAAGAAGGCCATCGGCTCTACGGCATCGTTGTTACGGAAACTGCTGAAACGAATGTTCTCACAGAATCCCACGATCGGATAATCTTCGGGGACAGCTGGTTCATCAACTCTCATCCAAGGATATTTCTTTCGGGCCGCTTCGTTGAAAATATACACATCTCCGTCGCCCGGCTTGAAGTCACGACCTTCGGTAATCTTGATACCCATCACCGACAAGTAGCGGTAATCTACTGGAAAACAGACCATATTGATAGAACGGTCTCCACTTCCTCTTCCCCATGACATGTAGTCGTCGGACGAGTTCAATACGAACTGGGAAATGGAAATTCCTTCTATACCCGAAATTCCAGACAATTCACTGACAATCGCTTCTCTGCGATCGAGGAGTTCGTCAGGGATTTCACCTACCAGAACCACACTCTTATCGTAACCATAATCACTGTTCTGTATGTAATGACTTTGCAGGTACATGATGCCTACAGAAATAATTAGCATGAAAGAGACGAAAAACTGGAAACAAACCAAAAACGTACGCAGCATTTTGCCTTTCGGGGAAAGACCGAACGAGCCTTTCAATGCCAGTGCCGGCTGGAAAGAGGTGACGTAATAAGAGGGATAAGCTCCGGCCAGCAAACCCATGCATACGGCGATTCCTCCTAAAGCAGCTAGTAAGATCGGATGAGCCGTCAACGAAAGATCGGATGCCACTAAGGTACTCAGAGGGGTGTCTTTCAGTAGGTAGAGCCAGAGCAAGGACAACAGGAAGCCGCATACACAAACCAATACCGATTCTAATAGCAGATACACTCGCAAAGAGACAGTGGAAGCGCCCAGCACCTTTTGGGTATTGATGGAGCGCAACCTCATGGGAGTTTCTGCCAGTGAGAAGTTCATGTAGTTGACTGCTGCCGTCAGCAGAATCAGTACCGATACACACAGCAGCAGGTACAAAGCTGCTTTGCTGGTAGCCGCCTTGTTGCCTATCGTAGAATAGTGTACTTCGTCCAGCGGCGTAAAATGAATGAAATTTTCCCAGTCTTCAGTTCCGCTAATTCGGTCTCTTGGAATCTTCTGCTTGCAGTTTTCGATGACAGACTGCTGTACATCGGCCAATGAAGCCGGATTGTCGAGCCGGATATACATAGTATAATTCCAGTTTGTCCAGGAATCTTTGTTCAAATCCGAACGAAAAGAAGAGAACACACAGTTACCCAACTGGGAGTTTTCCGGCATATCCTGATAGACACCTCCAATTATCGATGGATAATTATGAGATTTATGGCCTGCGTAAAGGGTCTTTCCAATGGCATCCGTGGTACCGAAAAAACGACGAGCCATGGATGCGGAAATCAGAACCTGACCGGGTTCATTGAGGGAAGCAGTCGTGCCGCATACCATAGTAGGCTGAAATACCTCCAGGTAATCCCCAAATCCGGTAAACTCAAGTTCTGAATAAATGTGTTCGTTTACTTCAAAATCACTGGGATAGTTTGACAATGAAGTTATCGAAAAGGCTTGTATATGAGGGGATGCAGTTCCTATTAGTTCACAGAATGGACGAGCCAGCCAGATTTGCCAACCGTATTCTCCACCTGGATTTACTTCTACCCGGTAGATGCGATCGTGTGCCGGATAGGCTTTGTTGTAGTTATAGTCGTAGTCTACCTGTGTCAGGATGACAAAGCAGGCTGCAAAGGCGATGCTTAACCCCAGCAGGTTTAGTATGCTGGCCGTAAAGAAACGCCGGAAAGTATGTGAGAAATTTCTGAAAAGTGTATTCATAATTCGTTTTGTGCTTAACTTGTAGCTGTAAATTCTTAGTCACCGACTTTCAATCGTCGGGTAGAAACACTGCCGAGGCCATCTTTTGAAATATGAGCCGATTGGGCTTTCCCGCTCAAGGTAAGACTACCCACACCGTCCACATTGGCATCCAGCTGGCCACAATCTACTGTCAGTTCACCACTGCCTACTCCTTCCAGAGAGACTTTTACGTTGCGGGCATGCAAATCGGCTACATTCAGGCTGCCTACCCCTGCTATCTCAAATTTAATGTCTTTCAGGTTCAGACGGGATTTACACTCAAAGGAACCGACTCCGTCTAAAACAACTTCCTGTAAATCGGGTGCACTGAGGTAAATGAAAAGTCCATTTACCTGCTTGCTCGTTTTCTTCCTTTCTTTGGCCCACGTAATCAGTAATTTCCCATTCTTAACGGTGCATCTGGTCAGGTCCACCCATTCTTTTTCACCTTCTACACGAAGCGAATAGGTGTCGGATTGCGTGAAATATACTCCTGCTATACTTTCCATTTCGATGGAATGGAAAGGGCTTACACTACGAGTTTCACTTACTTGTTCTTTGTTTCCTCCTTTTGCACTGGCACAGTTTACACATAAACAGGCCATTACCAAACTCGTTAATATAGTTGCTATCTTTTTCATCATTATCTTAGCTTTTTAGTTTAATACCAGTACTTCGTTGTCTTTGTAACTTTCATATCCGGAAATGATAACCCGTTCGCCTTTTTCCAGTCCTTCCAGTACTTCGTAATACTGTGGGTTCTGTCGTCCGATGCGGATTTTACGACGATAGGCTTTCTTCCCTTCCTTGTCGACTACGAAAATCCAGTTGCCTCCGGTTACCTGGAAGAAAGTACCTTTAGGTATCAGGACACTTTCAGTAGGTTCTCCTAATTGCAGATCGATGTAATAGGTCTGTCCACTACGGATATTCTCCGGGCGCTTACCTTGGAATACGAAATCGGTACGGAATCGTCCTTCACGAACTTCGGGATATACCTTGCGGACTTTCAGGTTGAAAGTACTTCCCTGTCGTTCAAAGGTAGCCGGAAGTCCGTTGGCTACCCGATCGATATAATGCTCGTCTATCATGGCTTCTATTTTGAAGTCGGAAAGGTCGTTTATTTGCCCGATCATCTGTCCGGCAGTGATATTCTGACCTAATTCCGCATCCAGGAGCCCAAGCTCACCGTCGATAGTTGCACGAACTTCCAGCTTATCCTTTCTTTCACGAATCAGTAGGACATTCTTTCGCATGTTCTGTAAATTGTCTTCCATCTGGTCCATCTGTATGTTGCGATAGATAGAATCTTGTATCAGTCGCTCGGTAATCAATCCGTGTTTTTTCTGTGCCACTTCATAGTCTTCTTTTGCCTGAAGATATTCCTCCCGGCTGATGAGTCGTTCTTTGTATAAACGTTCGTATTGAAGAAAAGTACGTTGCTTGCGGCGTGTATCGATATCGAGCTGTACTTTTTCGGTTTCGTTGTTCAGCTTATCCTGCTGCATGGTAACTTGTGTATTACGCAGCAGGTTCTGTTTCTCGGCCAGTTCCGATTCTGCATTCAGAATCTGCAAGTCTAAGTTTGAATTGCTGAGGCGAAGAATAACATCTCCTTTCTTTACATGTGCGCCTTCTTCCACCACCTTTTCCTGCACGATACCTCCTTCTTCCGGACTCAGTTGTACCACAGAGATAGGCTGGACTTGTCCGTTTACTCGGATGTAATCATTGAACTTGCCATAAGTCACGTCGGCTATGTTGAGCGATGAGGCTTCTACTCTCAGCGTAGAAGCATGGTTGCCGAAGATAATCCAGATTAACAGAAGAAGAACGACAACTCCTCCGGCTATGTAAGGAATATGTTTCTTCTGAATGCCTTTTTTCTTTTCCAGTTGTATATCCATAGTGTGTAATAGTTTATTCTTTTGTTCTGATAATATCTTGTCCTTTATAATAATCTACCAGTCTGCATTTCATCAGGTAAGTAAGTTTACTCTGCAATAGTCCTGTCTGACTTTCCAACAGCGTAGCTGCATTGTTTTGTACATCGAGAGAGGTCATCAGTCCTTCTTCGTATTTGCGTCGTGTTACGTGATAGGCAAGTGAGTCGGATGCAACCTTCTTTTCCATCTGGATGCTTTCCTTCAGATAGCCTTCACGGTCTTGTACGGCTTGCTGTACCAGCTTCTGAAGCTCTTCTTTTTGAGCTTCGTATTGTTCGGTAGCTATCCGGTAATTGTTTCGTGCCTGACGCATGTTGGCAATACCCGACAAACGATTGAAGATAGGGATGCTCATACTAATGCCGAAATAAGAACCGAAGTTGTTTTCGAACTGAGTGGAAAACTGCGGATATCCCGTTTTATGCAATTCTTTATAGTAAGAGCTTGAAATACCTCCATAAAAAGTTATGGATGGAACGACTGAACTCCAGGAAATCTTACGGTCCATCTTTGCCGCATATTTTTGCATTTCGGCTTGTTTCAGCGTTGGATTGTACGTCAGCGCCAGTCGGAATACTTCTTCAGCTTGTTCTGTAGCCAGCTGTATCTGATCGAATGCCGATTGTTCCAGCAGGCAGGTATCCAGTATCAGCGAGTCTTCGGAAGGAAAATTCATTTTCTGCTTCAACGTCAGCATGGCGGTTTCGTACAAATTATGCTGATGGGTCAGGTTATAAGCATCGGTGGCTTGTTGTGCCTCCATCTGGGCTACATCTGCCATCCCTTTCAAGCCAAGTTCTTCTTGCCTGCGGGTCTTGTAGAGCAACGAATCACTTTCAGCCAGTTTTTGTCTGGCGAGTCGGGTAGTCCCATAGTAATAAAGGGCATCGATGTATGCTTGGAATGTTTCCAACGCGGTATTGTCGCGTGCCTCTTGTAAAGCAGCTTTGCCCAATAGCAGATTGGCTTTGCTTTTCCGTACCTGATTAATCAGGCTTCCTCCTCGGAAGATCGAAATAGAGGCTTCCATGCTATAACCATTGTTGAATGTCGATTCCGATTTATAAGTGTTGGTCTCCGGATCGACCGAACGTCCAAAGTTATATTGTGCACTTACTCCTCCTGATACTCCCGGCAAAAATTGTCCGATTGCCTTCATACGTTCCAAACGGTAGTTGTCGGCTTCCAGATTTCGCTGCTTCACCGTGCGGTTATGATCGACAGCGTAAGCCATGCACCGGTCTACATTCCATACTTCTTGTGCCGTCAGGTTGAGGCTGCACAGACAAGCCAGCAACAAGAGCGGTTTCTTTATTGTGATGTTTCTTTTCATGCATTGTACATTTTATTCGCTAGATATAAATCAAATATCGTGCCAAAAGAATAATGTATTGATTATCAGTATATGTTGTATTGCGGTGTTTCTTTGTAGTGTCAAAAAATTAGACACCCACTGTCTAATTTTTTGTCACCTGTTACCAGTTCCTTTATTTTATCTTTGCGTATCTTTGCATCACTGCAAATAATAAGAATATGGCTAAACAAGGAACTTTGCTGGTTGTTGATGATAACCGGAATATATTGACTTCACTCCAATATCTGTTGGGAGAATACTTTGAACGGGTGATTACAATCGATTCTCCGGTTACAATTCCTACGTTGTTGAATCGGGAGTCCATTGATGTGGTATTGCTTGATATGAATTTCTCTTCAGGTATCAATAGTGGGAATGAAGGACTTTATTGGTTGCATGAAATAAAACGTCTTCGTCCGCAGACAGAGGTGGTACTGTTTACAGCTTATGCCGATATCAATCTGGCCGTGACGGGCATAAAGGAAGGCGCAGCCGATTTCGTTGTGAAGCCTTGGGAAAATGCTCGGTTGGTACAGACACTTCAGGAGGCGTATGCTCGGGTCGCAGATGCTCGTAAGGGAAAGAAAAAGACCGTTTCACTTTCTTCTACTTCTGATGCGGGGATGTATTGGGGGAACTCACCGGCTATTCGTCCCTTGCGTATGCTGGTTGAGAAAGTGAGTACAACCGATGCCAATATTCTGATTACAGGAGAAAACGGTACGGGAAAAGATATGCTGGCACGTGAAATTCATCGGCTGTCCAATCGCAGGGAAGGACCGATGGTTGCCGTCGACATGGGAGCTATTACCGAATCGTTGTTCGAAAGTGAGTTGTTCGGTCATGTGAAAGGTTCGTTTACGGATGCACATACGGACCGTGTAGGGCGGTTTGAGGCTGCCGATGGAGGAACGCTTTTCTTGGATGAAATTGCAAATTTACCTTATCATTTGCAGGCAAAACTGCTTACGGCTATTCAGAAGCGTTGCTTTGTGAAGGTAGGAAGCAATACACCGCAGCCTACCAATATCCGCTTGATTTGTGCGACCAACCGTAACTTGGATGAGATGGTGAAGAACGGGGAGTTTCGCGAGGACTTGCTTTATCGTATTAATACCATTCATTTGCATATACCTGCTTTGCGTGAACGAAAGGAGGATATTCTTCCGTTGGCGAAACGCTTTCTGGAGCAATATGCAAAGCAGTATGGCCGACCGGTGCAGGCTTTTACTCCCGAGGCTGCTCGCCGTTTGCTGGAGCATCCTTGGTACGGTAATATTCGGGAACTCCAGCATGTTGTTGAAAAGGCTGTTATTTTGTCCGATGGAAATGAATTGCAGGGGGATATGTTACAATTGACATCGGTCGCTTCTTCTGCTGAATCTGTAGCCGGTCATGCCGAGACGGAAACTCCTTTCCATACACTCGATGAAATGGAACGCAGTATGGTAAAGCGTGCCATCGATCAGTGCGAAGGGAATCTGTCGCAAGCAGCGGCCATGTTAGGAATTACTCGTCAGACGCTTTACAATAAAATGAAACGTTATGGGCTGTAGGTGGATTTATTCGATGCCGGTACGTACGTTGCTGCTTATCGTCGGAGTGGCACTGATAACGTTGGGGATTACAGAAGGGAAAAGTATACTATGGGTCGTGGGAGTGATTTCGTGTGTTGCTTCTGTACTTGTTTTCCGGAAAATGCAACAACAATTACGCGAAAAGAGTTGGCTGATGCTGGAAGCTATTCGAAACCGTGACTATTCGTTTCGTCTGCCCGTTGCCGGATTTTCGGGAGGCGAACGTGTGCTGCAAGATACGCTGAATCGTTTTGGAGGGCTGATGAGTGAACAGAAACAGCTGATGGAACAGCGTGAACGTTTTTATGAGCAAATCCTTTCCAGTGTTACATCTGGTATTATCGTGCTGGATGAAGACATGAAAGTGGTACAGACCAATCCGGCTGCTGCCCGTCTGTTGGGACTTCCTGTATTGAGTACCTTACAACAACTGGATCGGTATGGTACCGAAGTCCCTCATGTGTTTCGGACATTGGGGGCTGGAGAGCGATGTAACATACAGTTTTCTACGTCGAAAGGGGAAGTGCAGTTGCTGGTGCGTGCTTCGGTTATGCAATTGGGAGATCGGACGGTACGAATCTTAGCTTTGAATGATATCCGTAATGAGCTGGATGCGAAGGAACTTGACTCGTGGATAAAGCTGACACGAGTCTTGACACATGAAATCATGAATTCCATTGCTCCTATTTCGTCGTTGAGCGAAACCTTTCTGAAGCGTAGTGACGTGATAGGAACTCCTTTGTATGATGGTATACGTGCCATTCATGAAACTTCTACCGGTCTGATCTCGTTTGTCGACAGTTACCGTAAGTTTTCTTCCTTGCAAAAGCCTTCACCCGAGCCTTTCTATCTGCTGGATTTGCTTCATCAGGTAGAAGGACTTACACTTGTTCCGGAGAATATTGCTCTTACTTTGCAGATAGAGCCTGCCGAGCTGATGCTTTATGCCGACCCTAATCTGATACGTCAGGTACTTATCAATCTGATAAAAAATGCGGTACAGGCTATCGGCGGACATAAGGGAAGGATACATGTGCGTGCATATAGTTCGGCCGATGAGCATGTGTTTGTGTATGTTAGCAATGACGGTCCGGCGATTCCGGAGGCTGAGGCTGAACAGATATTCGTGCCTTTCTTCACAACCCGTAGTGAGGGAAGCGGTATCGGACTCTCTTTGTCACGTCAGATTATGAAGCTCTCGGGAGGTACAATCAGTTTACTCCGTTCAGGAACAAATGGCTGGAATACTACATTTGTGTTAGAGTTTGAATAAAACGAAACAGGCTGTTATTGTTGTTCCGATTCCTTGATGGCTATTTTCCCGTTTTCTTTTTCTACATTGACAATGCTGCCTTTGGGGTTCAGACTGAATGGAGTAATTTCATCACTTTTGTTGTCGACAATCATCAGTGCATTTTCTTCTGCAAAGCGGTTGACTTGAAGGGTAAGAGCTGTAGACCCCATGGTGCAGTTGAGCAGCAGGCTGTCGTTCACATATACCGAAATGCTGTCGCCGGCAAAGCTGTTTCCAATCTGGATGGTATATAAATCGCTTGAAACTTTTGTCTTGTCGGTTTTAGAGGTACGGAAACTCAGATAAAGGAACAGGCATACAATGAAAAAAACACCGAAAGCCAGAATACCGTTTCCTATCATAAACTGTTTGTTGCTGTTGATACTTTTATTGTCCATAATGAAATAAACTGTTTTGTTTTACCTGCAAAGATATTCCAAAAAGATAAATCTTGCTAAAAATGAAATATTTATTCTAATATTTTGCGGTACATTATATTATTTGTATCTTTGCATCCGAGATGGATGAAAAGGTGGAGGGGCGGTTAAGCTCCTTTTTTTGTTCTTATATAGTTAATACATGATAGATAAAAACGTTGTAACCCGGATAGTTGAAGAATGGCTGGAGGGTAAAGATTATTTCCTGGTAGATGTCACTGTAACTCCGGATGACAAAATTGTAGTTGAAATCGACCATGCGGAAGGCGTATGGATTGATGATTGTGTGGACTTAAGCCGTTATATCGAATCGAAACTGAACCGAGAGGTCGAAGATTATGAGCTTGAGGTTGGTTCGGCGGGAATCGGGCAACCTTTTAAAGTACTTCAGCAATATATTATTCATATTGGAAAAGAGGTGGAAGTGCAGGATAAGGACGGAAAGAAATGGACCGGCGTATTGGTCGATGCAAATGAATCGAACTTTACGATTACGGTGCAGACAAAGGTGAAACCCGAAGGCGCCAAACGTCCGAAACTGGTAGAACAGAATGTGACCTTTACTTATGACGAAATAAAATACACCAAATACTTAATAAGCTTTAAATAAAATTATGGCGAAGAAAGAAGCAACTGTCAGTTTGATTGACACGTTTTCGGAATTTAAAGATTTGAAGAATATCGACCGCACCACGATGGTGAGCGTACTGGAAGAGTCATTTCGTAGTGTGATAGCAAAGATGTTCGGTACTGATGAAAATTACGATGTAATTGTAAATCCCGATAAAGGCGACTTTGAAATATGGCGTAATCGTGAGGTGGTGGCTGATGATGAGCTGACGAACCCCAATATGCAGATTTCGCTTACTGAGGCTCGCAAAATCGATGCATCGTACGAAGTAGGAGAAGAAGTTACTGATGAGGTGATATTCGAGAAGTTCGGTCGCCGTGCGATATTGAATCTTCGCCAGACATTGGCTTCTAAGATTTTGGAACTGGAAAAAGACAGTTTATACAATAAGTATATTGATAAGGTCGGTACGATTATTGCTGCTGAAGTTTATCAGATCTGGAAGAAGGAAATTTTGCTGCTCGATGACGAGGGTAATGAATTGCTGCTTCCGAAGACTGAGCAGATTCCGAGTGACTTTTATCGTAAAGGAGAAACCGTACGTGCTGTTGTGGCACGGGTAGACAATAAGAATAACAACCCGAAGATTATTCTGAGTCGTACCTCTCCGGTATTCTTACAGCGCTTGTTCGAACAGGAAGTTCCTGAAATCAACGATGGATTGATTACAATCAAGAAGATTGCTCGTATTCCGGGCGAACGTGCGAAAATAGCTGTGGAGTCTTACGATGAGCGTATTGATCCGGTTGGAGCATGTGTAGGTGTGAAGGGCTCTCGTATTCATGGCATCGTTCGTGAATTGCGTAACGAGAACATCGATGTTATCAATTATACTTCGAATATACAATTGTTTGTACAGCGTGCTCTGAGTCCTGCCAAGGTTTCTTCTATCATTATGCATGAAGAAGAAAAGAAAGCAGAGGTATATCTGAAACCGGAAGAGGTTTCGCTGGCTATCGGTAAAGGTGGTATGAACATTAAGTTGGCAAGTATGCTCACTGAATATACCATTGATGTATATCGTGAACTGGATGAAAATGCAACCGATGAAGATATCTATCTGGATGAATTCAAAGATGAAATTGATGAATGGGTTATCAACGCCATCAAGAGTATTGGTATCGATACGGCAAAGGGCGTACTGAATGCTCCGCGTGAAATGCTGATAGAAAAAGCTGATTTGGAAGAAAACACAGTTGATGATGTGTTAAGAATTTTGAGGGCAGAGTTCGAGGAATAATAAGACAGACTTTCCGTGACTGAAAACCTTTTTCCCTGAACTCTATTAAAAATTAAAAGAATTTATGACGATAAGACTGAACAAAGTAACAAGAGATTTGAATGTAGGTATTGCTACGGTAGTGGACTTTTTGCAAAAGAAAGGATATACTATCGAGGCAAATCCGAATACTAAAATTACTGATGAACAATATGCTGCACTTGTGAAAGAGTTTAGCAAAGACAAAGATTTGAAAATAGAGTCTGAAAAGATTTTTCAGGAACGGCAGAATAAGGAACGAAATAAGGCTTCTGTTTCTATCGATGACTTGCAGGCTGAAACAACAACAAAACCTGAAGTGATAGAAACAGTTGTACCCGAAGATGCACGTCCTAGATTTAAGCCTGTAGGCAAAATTGATTTGGACAATCTTAATAAGAAGAAGGTGAAGCCGGCTGTGGTGGAGCCTGCTAAGGAAGAAAAAAAGGAAGTGGTAGAAACTGCTGAACCAGTGGAAAAGCCTGCACCTGTACAGGTGGAGGAAGTAACTGTCGCAGAAGTTGCACAACCGCAACCTCAGATTAATGAACAACAGAAACAGCCGGAACAGGAGAAGGCAGAAGATTTGATACCAGATTTGATGGAAGAAAAGAAAGAAACCCCCGAAGCACAGACCGTTCAACAGGACAAGGAAGATGAAGTTTTTAAAATACGTCCAACGGAATTTAAGTCAAAAATAAATGTAGTAGGTCAGATTGACCTGGCTGCACTGAACCAGTCTACCCGTCCGAAGAAAAAAACGAAGGAAGAAAAACGTAAGGAACGGGAAGAGAAAGATAAACAGCGTCTGGAGCAGCGTAAGCAGATGAAGGATGCTATTATCAAGGAAATAAGAAAAACTGACGAAAAAGCAGATAAAGGCGGTCAGAATGATGTTGCGGGAAAGAAGAAACGTAATCGTATAAATAAGGAACGAGTAGATATTAATGCTGCCGGTAGTATGACTGCACCTCGTGGAGGTGATAACAAAGCTGGAAAAGGTAACTCCAATGCTGCTCAAGGTGGAGGAAAGCATAATAAAGACCGTTTCAAAAAGCCGGTAGTTAAACCGGAAGTGAGCGATGAGGATGTTGCTAAGCAAGTAAAGGAAACATTGGCACGTCTTACTAATAAAGGAAAGAATAAAGCTGCTAAGTATCGTAAGGAAAAGCGTGAAAGCATACAGAATCGTCAACTGGAACAGGAGGAACTGGAACAGGAAGAAAGCAAGGTACTGAAGCTGACGGAATTTGTTACGGCGAATGAGCTGGCAAATATGATGGATATTTCGGTTACACAAGTTATCTCTACTTGTATGAGTGTGGGTATCATGGTTTCCATCAACCAGCGTCTGGATGCAGAAACGATTAACTTGGTTGCTGAAGAATTTGGCTACAAGACAGAATACGTGAGTGCTGAAGTTGCTCAGGCTATCGAAGAGGAGGCTGACGCTGAAGAAGATTTGCAGCCACGAGCTCCGATTGTTACAGTCATGGGTCATGTTGACCATGGTAAGACTTCATTGCTCGACTATATCCGTAAGGCAAATGTTATCGCAGGTGAAGCCGGAGGTATTACCCAGCACATCGGTGCGTATAATGTAAAACTGGAGGACGGACGTCGTATCACGTTCCTCGATACTCCGGGACACGAAGCGTTTACGGCCATGCGTGCTCGTGGTGCGAAGGTTACCGACGTGGTTATTATTATTGTTGCTGCCGATGATAATGTGATGCCGCAGACGAAAGAAGCTATCAATCACGCGATGGCTGCTGGAGTTCCTATTGTGTTTGCTATCAATAAGATTGATAAGCCCAATGCTAATCCGGACAGAATTAAGGAAGAACTGGCTGCTATGAACTTCCTGGTTGAAGAATGGGGAGGTAAATACCAGTCACAAGATATATCAGCAAAGAAAGGTACCGGTGTACATGAATTGCTGGAAAAAGTATTGCTGGAAGCTGAGATGCTTGACCTGAAAGCTAATCCTAATCGTAAGGCTACAGGTTCTATCATTGAATCTTCACTGGACAAGGGACGTGGATATGTGGCTACAGTTTTGATTTCGAACGGTACATTACACGTCGGCGATATTGTGCTGGCTGGAACGAACTATGGTAAGGTGAAGGCGATGTTCAATGAACGTAACCAGCGCTTGAAAGAAGCTGGACCGTCTGAACCGGTACTGATTTTGGGATTGAACGGAGCGCCTGCCGCTGGTGATACATTCCATGTATTCGATACTGATCAGGAAGCTCGTGAAATCGCCAACAAGCGTGAACAGCTGGCTCGCGAACAGGGCTTGCGTACGCAGAAGATGCTTACACTGGATGAAGTAGGTCGTCGTCTGGCACTGGGTGACTTCCACGAACTGAATGTAATTGTGAAAGGTGACGTGGACGGTTCTGTAGAAGCCTTGAGCGACTCATTGATAAAATTGTCTACCGAACAGATTCAGGTGAATGTGATTCATAAGGGAGTAGGACAGATTTCTGAGTCGGATGTATCACTGGCAGCTGCATCAGATGCTATCATCGTCGGTTTCCAGGTTCGTCCGTCGAACAATGCTGCCAAGCTTGCTGAACAGGAAGGCGTGGATATCCGTAAGTATTCTATCATCTACGATGCAATAGAAGAAGTGAAAGCGGCTATGGAAGGTATGCTTGCACCTACATTGAAGGAACAGGTTACTGCTACTATCGAGGTTCGTGAGGTCTTCAACATTAGTAAGGTTGGTATGGTTGCTGGTGCTATGGTCAAGACAGGTAAAGTAAAACGTTCCGATAAGGCTCGTTTGATTCGTGATGGTATTGTAATCTTTACAGGTAGTATCAATGCCCTGAAACGTTTCAAGGATGATGTGAAGGAAGTCGGTACAAACTTTGAATGTGGTATCAGCCTGACCAATTGCAACGATCTGAAGGTGGGCGACGTTATTGAAACTTACGAGGAAGTAGAAGTAAAGCAAACTTTATAATTACATTATAATATCTTTAATGAGGTGATGTCATCCTGAGCATAGCGAAGGATCTGTAAACGCTATCGGAAGTGTACAGATTCTTCCGTTGGTTCAGCATGACATTTCCTTTTTTATAGGAGTGAATATGATAGTCCTCGATTGGATAATTGTAATAATGATAGGTATGGGGGCGGTACTTGGCTTTTCCAAAGGCTTTATCAGGCAACTTGCTTCTATTGTGGGACTGATTGCGGGCCTGCTCATTGCCCGAGCTTTGTTTGCTTCGGTGGGAGAAAGGCTGGCCGAAGAACTGGGAACTCCACTTACCTTTGCACAAGTCGTGGCCTTTATCTTGATATGGCTGGTGGTGCCAATCGTATTTTTGTTTTTGGCTTCAGCACTTACACGTGTCATAGATATTGTCAAGCTGGGCTTTGTAAACCGTATGCTGGGAGCAGGGCTGGGGGCACTGAAGTATATGCTCCTGGTAGGCATAGCCATACATTTTATTGAGTTTGTCGATTCTAAAGATAACTTAATAAAGTCAACCGTAAAACAGGAATCTGTGTTATATTATCCGATGGAAGATTTTTCGGATATTTTTTATCCGACTATTAAAAATGTGACTAAACAACTAATAGACTGATATAATAAAGTATATGCAAGAAGAACTCAATATGAAGGATGAATCCCAGAAGAACGAGTTTGTAAAGCAGCTTACGCAGGAAAAATACAAATACGGTTTTACTACGGAAGTGCATACAGACATCATTGAAAAGGGATTGAATGAAGATGTGGTACGATTGATCTCGGCCAAAAAAGGTGAACCGGAATGGTTATTGGAGTTCCGTCTGAAAGCTTATCGTCATTGGCTGACAATGGAAATGCCTACATGGGCTCATCTCGATATTCCTGAAATAGATTATCAGGCCATTTCGTATTATGCCGACCCGACTCAAAAGAAGGAAGGTCCGAAGAGCATGGACGAAGTCGATCCGGAACTGGTGAAGACATTTAATAAACTGGGTATTCCGTTGGAAGAACAGATGGCGCTGAGTGGTATGGCGGTAGATGCCGTTATGGACTCTGTTTCTGTAAAGACAACCTTTAAGGAAACACTGATGGAAAAGGGAATTATTTTCTGTTCCATGAGTGAAGCCATACGCGAACATCCGGATCTGGTGAAAAAATACCTGGGCTCTGTGGTAGGTTATCGTGATAATTTCTTTGCAGCCCTGAACTCAGCTGTGTTTAGTGACGGTTCATTTGTTTATATACCTAAGGGAGTACGTTGTCCGATGGAGCTTTCTACTTATTTCCGTATCAATGCAGCGAACACCGGACAGTTTGAACGTACGCTGATTGTTGCCGATGACGACAGTTATGTCTCTTATCTGGAAGGCTGTACGGCACCGATGCGCGATGAGAACCAGTTGCATGCTGCAATTGTGGAAATCGTTGTCCTGGACCGTGCTGAAGTAAAATATTCTACTGTACAGAACTGGTATCCGGGTGATGCTGAAGGCAAGGGAGGTGTATACAACTTTGTTACGAAGCGCGGAAACTGTAAGGGAGTAGACAGCAAGTTGTCGTGGACTCAGGTGGAAACCGGTTCTGCCATTACATGGAAGTATCCGAGCTGTATCCTGAGTGGAGATAATTCTACTGCGGAATTCTATTCGGTGGCAGTGACCAACAATTACCAGCAGGCCGATACCGGTACCAAGATGATTCATCTGGGAAAGAATACCCGCTCTACCATTGTAAGTAAAGGTATCAGTGCCGGAAAGAGCCAGAACTCATATCGTGGACTGGTTCGTGTGTCGGAACGTGCAGACAATGCCCGCAACTATAGTCAATGTGACTCATTGTTGTTGGGTAGTCATTGCGGCGCTCATACATTCCCCTATATGGATATACACAATGAAACGGCAGTTGTGGAACACGAGGCTACCACTTCGAAGATTTCGGAAGACCAGTTGTTCTATTGTAACCAGCGTGGTATTCCGACTGAAGATGCAGTAGGCTTGATTGTAAACGGTTATGCGAAAGAAGTGTTGAATAAACTTCCTATGGAGTTTGCCGTAGAAGCACAGAAGTTGCTCTCTATTTCGTTGGAAGGCAGTGTAGGATAAATAAAAAAGAACGTTATGTTAGAAATAAAAGATTTGCATGCCACAATTAATGGCAAAGAGATATTAAAAGGAATTAACCTGACAGTAAAGTCGGGTGAAGTACATGCTATCATGGGACCGAACGGTTCTGGTAAGAGTACATTGAGCAACGTACTGGTCGGTCATCCGGCTTATGAAGTAACAAAAGGCTCGGTAACTTTCGACGGAAAGGACTTGCTGGCTATGAGTCCAGAGGACCGCAGTCACGAAGGATTGTTCCTTTCGTTCCAGTATCCGGTAGAAATTCCGGGTGTAAGCATGGTCAATTTCATGCGTGCGGCTGTAAACGAACAGCGTAAGTATAAAGGACTTCCTGCTCTGACTGCAAGCGAGTTCCTGAAGCTGATGCGCCAGAAGCGTGAGATTGTGGAACTGGACAGCAAGCTTGCCAACCGTTCCGTAAACGAAGGATTCTCCGGTGGTGAAAAGAAACGTAATGAAATCTTCCAGATGGCCATGCTGGAGCCGAAGCTGAGCATCCTCGATGAAACTGACTCTGGACTGGATATTGATGCGCTCCGCATCGTAGCCGAAGGAGTGAACAAGCTGAAGACTCCTGAAACAAGCTGCATCGTGATTACTCACTATCAGCGCTTGCTGGATTACATCAAGCCGGATATCGTACACGTGCTTTACAAAGGACGTATCGTAAAGACTGCCGGACCGGAACTGGCGCTCGAACTCGAAGAAAAAGGTTACGACTGGATTAAGAAAGAATTAGGAGAATAAGCATGAAAGCAGAACAACAATATATTGATCTTTTCTCGCAGTGTGAGGCGATGATTTGCCGGCATAGTGCCGAGGTGCTGAATGCTCCTCGTGCAAAAGCGTTTGCCGACTTCGAACGTCTGGGCTTCCCCACACGCAAGCAGGAAAAGTATAAATACACGGAGGTGAGCAAGTATTTTGCTCCCGACTACGGACTGAACCTGAACCGTCTGGAGTTCCCGGTCAATCCGTACGAAGTGTTCAAGTGTGATGTGCCGAACATGAGTACTTCGCTCTATTTTGTGGTAAACGATGCGTTCGACAAGCACGTACATCCTTCTGCACAATTGCCCGAAGGAGTGATTTTCGGCAGTCTGAAAGATATGGCAGAACAGCATCCTGAACTGGTGAAAAAATATTATGGCAAGCTTGCCGATACGTCGAAAGACGGGGTTGTTGCCTTTAATACCATGTTTGCGCAAGACGGTGTGCTGATGTATGTGCCGAAGAATGTGGTTGTAGAAAAGCCGATTCAGTTGGTTAACATATTGCGTGCCGATGTCAATTCGATGGTCAACCGTCGTATCTTGATTATCCTTGAGGATGGAGCACAGGCTAAATTGCTGATTTGCGATCATGCAATGGATGAGGTGAATTTCCTTTCTACGCAGGTGGTGGAAGTTTTCGTTGGCGAAAATGCCGTATTCGATCTGTATGAACTGGAGGAAACGCACAACAGCACGGTTCGCTTCAACAATCTGTTCGTCAACCAGCAGGCAAACAGTAATGTATTGCTGAATGGCATGACGCTTCATAACGGTACAACACGCAATACTACCGAAGTAACGCTTGCCGGACAAGGAGCGGAAATCAACTTGTGTGGAATGGCTATTGCCGACAAAAACGAACAGGTAGATAATAATACGTTCATCGACCATAAGGTCCCCAACTGTACCAGCAATGAGTTGTTTAAATATGTACTCGACGATCAGGCAGTAGGAGCCTTTGCCGGTAAGGTACTGGTGCGTGAAGGAGCACAGGGTACTTCATCGCAGCAGACAAACCGTAATATTTGCGCTACGCGTGAAGCGCGCATGTATACTCAGCCGCAACTGGAGATTTATGCCGATGATGTGAAATGTTCGCACGGAGCAACGGTCGGGCAACTCGATGAAAATGCGTTGTTCTACATGCAGCAGCGTGGTATCAGCCTGAAAGAAGCACGCTTGTTGCTGATGTTTGCCTTTGTAAACGAGGTTATCGACAATATCCGGATGGATGCATTGAAAGACCGTTTGCACTTGCTGGTAGAAAAACGTTTCCGTGGCGAGCTGAATAAATGTCAGGGATGTGCTATTTGTAAATAAATAATCGTGTGAAATGTTTTACGATGTACAAAAAATAAGAGAAGACTTTCCGATACTTTCGCGAAAGGTGTACAACAAACCGTTGATTTACCTCGATAACGGGGCGACGACTCAGAAACCCCGTGTGGTGGTAGAGTCGATTACGGACGAATATTATTCGGTCAACGCCAACGTACATCGCGGCGTACATTTCCTTTCGCAGCAGGCTACCAACTTGCACGAGGCTTCGCGTGAAACCGTACGTAAGTTTATCAACGCTCGCAGTACTTCGGAAATTGTCTTTACGCGCGGTACGACCGAAAGCATCAATCTCGTGGCATCGACCTTTGTCGACAGTCAGATGAAGGAAGGCGATGAAGTGATTGTTTCGGTCATGGAGCATCACAGTAACATCGTTTCGTGGCAGTTGCAGGCGGCGCGTAAGGGAATTGTGCTGAAAGTGATTCCCATGAACGACCGTGGCGAACTGTTGCGCGACGAATATGAGAAGCTCTTCTCTCCGCGTACCCGACTGGTATCGGTGGCTCATGTTTCGAATGTGCTGGGAACCATCAATCCCGTAAAGGAAATGATTGCTACGGCACATGCACACGGGGTTCCGGTGCTGATAGACGGTGCACAGAGCATTCCTCACATGCCGATTGATGTGCAGGATCTGGATGCCGATTTCTATGTGTTCAGCGGACATAAAGTATATGGCCCTACGGGTATCGGTGTACTTTATGGAAAAGAAGCGTGGCTCGACAAGCTCCCGCCTTATCAGGGTGGAGGAGAGATGATCAAGAATGTCAGCTTCGAGCATACTACGTTCAACGAGCTGCCTTTCAAGTTCGAGGCAGGAACACCCGACTACATTGGCAGTACGGCATTGGCAAAAGCACTCGATTATGTCTCGGCTATCGGAATGGATAAGATTGCAGCTTACGAACATGAACTGACGGTATATGCCATGAACCGCCTGAAGGAGATTCCCGGCATGCGTATCTTCGGCGAAGCTGAGCACAAGGGAGGAGTTATTTCTTTCTTGGTAGGGAATATCCATCATTTCGATATGGGTACGTTGCTCGACCGTTTAGGCATAGCCGTGCGTACGGGACATCATTGTGCCGAGCCGTTGATGCACCGGATGGGCATTGAAGGTACGGTACGTGCCTCGTTGGGACTGTACAATACCAAAGAAGAAATCGATGCGCTGGTAGCCGGTATCGAACGGGTAAGTCAGATGTTCTGATAGGCTTTTCGGCTGTTTCGTAATGTCGGAATCCGATAGTACGATTCAGTTGCGAATGCGAGAGTCACTTTATAAATCAAATATTTATACAAAGGAAATCTCCTTGTTCCACCTGATACAATGAATGTCAGGGTTGGAGCGAGGAGATTTTTTTATCGTAACCAGTCGGCTTGTCGGCAGTTTGGTGGCATCTGCCAGCAGTTATTTTCTGTCGTGTGTAAATTATCGCCTTGTTTCGGAAAAAACGTCGGCGGAAAGTGGTGTAAACGTCGGCATGTTTTCAGAAATTTGTCTCGACGTTTTTTTATCTTTTGTACAAAAAATAAAAATGTTTGTACAAAAACAAAAAGGCTCGTGCCGGGCAGAGATTAAGAATGACAGCAGGAACCTTTGTTAACGTTTAGAACGAACAAAAGAACGTTACGAGAAACGGTACACTGAAATCGGTTATGAAACCATGAAAGATGGATACGATTACAAACTGCTGACCTGCCGTGCGGGTAATGATGGGTAGGGTGGTATCCATCGTCGTTGCTCCTCCGGCAGAGATAGGAGCCAGATTTCCGAACCAGCGGACCAGCAGGGGAGCACAAAGTAAGGTCATGATTTCTCGTAGGATGTTGGAAAGGAGGGCAAGAGTACCCAGCTCCGGACCTTTGTATTGGGTGATGAAGATGCTGGATAGCGAGTAATAGCCCATACCTGAGCCTATCGCCATGCATTCGCTTGCACTTCGGTGGGGCAGGATGAGGCTGACAAGTGCCGCTGCCGACAAGGTACCTAAAATAGTGGCTACGGGAAGCAGTACCAGTCGCGGGTTCAGGGAGCGGAAATTCCGTAAGGTCTGCGGATCATTCCCGATGCTGATACCTACGCTGAACATCAGGGCACACAGTGCATAAAAGCTGATATTGCTCTGACTGAGGTCGGAAGGTAGAAGATGGAACATTCCACAGAGAGTACCGAGCAGGAAGAATCCCACAATAATCAGACTGCCTTTCATGCCTTGCCTCCTTTTCTTTTATACAACCAGCGCCACAGTCCCCAGGCAAGAAGGCAACTGCCCGCCAGACAGGCGAGCGTAATAATAAGGGCTTCTATTCCCAGTGTGGCAAGTCCTTCTATAATCTGGCGGTTATTCCCGACCTCCAGTCCTAGGAGAAACAGCAGTATCCAGATCAGAACGGTGATGGCCTTGCCAATCCATGAAAGGTTTCGACGGCGGAGCACAAAGCCGGTCGCCATACCTCCTAGCATACATCCGATAACAGTGAACATGGGCATGATTTTTAGTCGGATGCAAAAGTAAGGAAAAGCCGTTGTAAGAACAAGCATTCCGCGGTGTAGTGGATAACTTATTGATAACTTGGCCTCATAAGTGACCTTTGTTTTGCCTGAAAACTCATACCTTTGCAGCCCGAATTTAAAACGACGTATATGTTATTGCCTTATCTGCATAAAGATTTGATTGAAGCCGGATGCGATGAAGCCGGACGCGGCTGTCTGGCAGGAGCGGTTTACGCTGCGGCGGTTATCTTGCCTGCCGATTACGAGAACCAGCAGTTGAACGATTCGAAGCAGCTGACGGAACATCAGCGTTACGCCTTGCGTGAGGTCATTGAACGGGATGCAATAGCATGGGCGGTAGGAGTCGTTACACCGCAGGAGATTGATAAAATAAACATTCTGAATGCATCTTTTCTGGCTATGCATCGTGCGATAGATCAGTTGAAGGTGCGTCCGCAGCATTTGCTGATTGATGGAAACCGGTTTAATAAGTATCAGGATCTTCCGCATACTACGGTAGTGAAAGGAGATGGCAAGTATCTGTCGATTGCGGCTGCTTCCATTCTGGCCAAAACTTATCGTGATGATTACATGAACCGGCTTGCCGAAGAATATCCCCAGTACGACTGGCAGAAAAATAAGGGCTATCCTACCAAAAAGCATCGGGAAGCGATTGCCCGCTACGGTACGACACCTTATCACCGGATGTCGTTCAATTTATTAGGCGACGGGCAGCTCTCATTCGATTTCTGAGGATTGAACGCTTGTTGTTACGTCATACTTATGAACAGCCTGTTGATAACTCTGAAGTTATTAACAGGCTGTTCATAATTTATAATCATGTAATAAGATTGAAACCGGTTTGTTTTCTTATCTTCAACACACTGTCGTACGTTCTTAAAACTGTTTCAGTTATTTTGCCCCAAAATAAATTCAATCTAGTGTATGAGGAAAATATACAGGCAATGGCTGTGCATGGCGGTTTTGCTTTGCCAGATAACGGCGCAGGCTGCCGAAAATGGAGCTGTAGTAAGAGGGAGTGTCAAAGATGTGCAAGGTAATCCCATAGCGGGAGTGGTTGTGACAGACGGAAAGAATATGACGGCAACCGATAATCGGGGAATGTATTTGCTGGATACCGATCCGGTTCGTCAGCCGATGGTATATATTTCGACTCCAGCCGACTATGTACTTCCTGAAAAGAATGGAATTGCTGATGGCTTCTATCGCTATCAGGATGCCGGTAAAACGGAAAATCAATGCGACTTTATACTTCAGAAACGGGAGAAAAAGACGGATGAATTTGTCTTTATTCCTATTTCAGACCCGCAGGTAAAGAATGAAAAACAGTTGGAACGCTTTCGTTCGGAAACAATCCCCGACTTGGTGTATACGGTCGATTCGCTGAACGTTCCCGAAACGATCGGCATGCAACTGGGTGATTTGGTGTGGGATGCCATGAATTTGTATACGCCTTATCGGACTACGATTTCCAATCTGGGACTGACCATGTTTCAGGTAATGGGAAACCATGACTTTAACTTGCAGTATGCCGATATGGAACGTACGGCAGAACCGGCGAAAGGATACGGAGAGAAGAACTATTATGAAATGTTCGGTCCTACGGATTACTCTTTCAATGTAGGAAAAGTGCATGTCATTGCCATGAAGGATATCGATTATGAAGGCGGTAAGAAATATACAGAACGCTTTACCGAAGAACAACTTGAATGGTTGAAGAAGGATTTAAGCTATGTGCCCGAAGGGACTACTGTCTTTTTGAATGTTCATGCTCCGGTAGCAAATACGACGGTGGAAGGGGGAGATAATGTGCGTAATGCCAATGCTTTGTTCCGCATCTTACGACCTTATAAGGCTCATATCTTTTCCGGACATACGCATTTCTATGAAAATACACTTCCGGCAGCCGGAATATACGAACATAATATCGGGGCTGCCTGTGGAGCCTGGTGGGCAGGCGATGTAAACCGTTGCGGCGCTCCTAACGGATACTTGGTAGTAACCGTGAAGGGGGATGATGTAAAATGGCGGTATAAGGCAACCGGCCGTCCGGCAGATTATCAGTTCCGTCTTTACAAGCCCGGAGAATTTGAAATACAGAAACAATATGTTGTTGCCAATATTTGGGATTGGGATATAGCATACACCGTAAACTGGTACGAAGACGGCGTGCTGAAAGGTGCCATGCAACAGTTTGACGATGAGGATCAGGACTATCTGAATATGGAAAAAGGAGAGCGCACCGGTTACCATACCCGGCATTTGTTCCGTGCTTGTCCTTCCAGTCAGGCAAAGAAAATAAAGATTGAGGTAAAGAATAGATTTGGCGAAATTTTTACACAGGAAGTAGAATTGTAGAAATACCTGTTTTTTATTTTGATGATTCCCCCTTTCAGTCTGCCTGAAGATAGAAAGGGGGACTGTTTTTTCTGGCAGTTCTGTCTGGCAGAGTTCGTTATCCGTTGAGGACGATGCATAAAAAGAGTGAAAACTTATTCTTAATACGAGGGATATTTTGTACTTTTGCATGTTGTAAAGCATGCACTCGATATATCAACTTTTAAACAAAATAATATTATGGCTAAGAAAGCTCTTTTAATGATTCTTGATGGTTGGGGATGTGGCGACCACAAGAAAGATGATGTGATCTTTAATACTCCTACTCCGTACTGGGACAGTTTGCTGGCAGAATATCCGCACTCACAGTTGCAGGCCAGCGGCGAAAACGTAGGTTTGCCTGATGGTCAGATGGGTAACTCTGAAGTTGGTCACCTGAATATCGGTGCCGGACGTATCGTTTATCAGGACTTGGTAAAGATCAACCGCGCTTGTGCCGACGGTAGCATCATGCAGAATAAAGAAATCGTTTCTGCTTTCTCTTACGCTAAGGAACATGGAAAGAATATCCATTTCATGGGATTGACTTCAAACGGTGGTGTACACTCTTCACTGGATCATCTGTTCAAGTTGTGCGACATCGCTAAAGAATACGGACTGGAAAATACATTTATTCACTGTTTCATGGATGGTCGTGATACAGACCCGAAGAGTGGCAAGGGCTTTATCGAACAGCTGACTGCTCACTGCGCACAGTCGGAAGGTAAGATTGCTTCTATCATCGGCCGTTTCTACGCAATGGACCGTGACAAACGTTGGGCTCGTGTAAAAGAAGCTTACGATTTGCTGGTAAACGGTGTAGGTAAGAAGGCTACCGATATGGTTCAGGCTATGCAGGAATCTTACGATGAAGGCGTAACCGATGAATTTATCAAACCGATCGTAAACGCTAACTTCGACGGTACAATCAAGGAAGGTGATGTAGTTATCTTCTTCAATTATCGTAACGACCGTGCCAAGGAATTGACTATCGTGCTGACTCAGCAGGATATGCCGGAAGAAGGTATGAAGACTATCCCGGGATTGCAGTATTACTGTATGACTCCGTACGATGCTTCATTCAAGGGTGTTCACATCTTGTTCGACAAGGAAAACGTACAGAATACATTGGGCGAATATCTGGCTGCTAACGGAAAGACTCAGCTGCATATCGCTGAAACTGAAAAGTATGCTCACGTTACTTTCTTCTTCAACGGTGGTCGTGAAACTCCGTATGATAACGAAGATCGTATCCTGGTTCCGAGTCCGAAAGTTGCTACTTACGACTTGAAGCCTGAAATGAGTGCTTATGAAGTAAAAGACAAACTGGTTGAGGCTATCAATACCAAGAAATACGATTTCATCGTAGTAAACTATGCTAACGGTGATATGGTAGGACATACCGGCGTTTACGAAGCTATCGAAAAAGCAGTGAAGGCTATCGACGACTGTGTAAGAGATACAGTAGAAGCTGCCAAGGCTAATGACTATGAAGTAATCATCATTGCCGACCATGGTAATGCAGATCATGCTTTGAACGCAGACGGTACTCCGAATACAGCTCACTCTTTGAATCCGGTTCCGTTTGTTTATGTAACAGCGAACAAGAACGCAAAGGTGGAAAACGGTGTATTGGCCGATGTTGCTCCTTCTATCTTGCACATCATGGGTATGGCTCAGCCGGCTGAAATGACTGGTAAAGACTTGATTAAGTAATTGATAAGTTCCTTTATATTCTTTATATCAAGAAGGGAATAGCCCGTCGGGTTATTCCCTTTTTTTGATTGCTACAGTTCTGTACCGCATTTCCCGGCTCAGGTTTTCGGAAGTCTTTTCGTGTCGTTTCTTTTCTGCTGTATCATAAACTCCTTGCAATTATCTTTTGTGATATAATAAAATTCCATAACTTTATGCTTCAGAAATAGAAGCCGTCGGCTTGCCTGTTATACTGGTGAGGCTCATGTAGATCGTTTTATTGCATAATGACCAACCGACTGCTTTACCCTTGAATTGAACTTATGTAAATATGCTATGACAAACCGACAATTGGATTTTGAGAACATCCATAGAGTGGAAAATCTCACCTACGAACCGCTGGAAAAGAAATATATCAAAGTGCAGGTCGTAATAACGATATTAGTGTACATCTGTATGATGCTCCTTGCGCTGCTCCTCCTTTTGAAAGAAGGATTGCCCTATCGAACACTCATTGTTGCTGGTCTGGAAGGTCTGTTACTTTGTGCAGCTATCGTTAATCTGCTTCTTCTCCCCAAGGCGTATGCCTGTAAAGGATTTGCTTTTCGTGAGCACGACATCACCTACCGTTCTGGACTCTTTTTCCCGACTGTTGTAACGATTCCCTTGTGTAAGGTGCAACAAGTGAGCATACAGCAACATCCTGTCAGCAAGTTGTTGGGGCTTTATTCTGTGTCTATTGTAAACGGAGCACAGTTTGAGGCGGAAACGGTTATTCCGGGATTGACGAAAGAGAGGGCAAACGTAATGGAAACAATCATAATGGAGTACATACAACATGGAAAAATCTGACTTCTCTGTGCCGCGCAGAATGAGTAAGAGTGCCTTTGTCATTCTGTTGGTAAAGGGATTGGTGGGTTATGCCGGTCCGTTTATTATTTGGGCTCTTCTCAAGTTGTTTAATACCGACAAACAGCGTTCCTTTATGGAGGTCATGAGAATATTGCTGTTTCTGTTTATCTGCTATCTGGTATTTTCTGTAGTGACGGCGTTTATTAGTTATTATTACAAGAAGTATTATATTAAAAACGGGAATCTGATTCTTATCTACGGATTTCTTAAGAAAGAAACAACCATACCGCTGCAGAAAGTGCAGTCGTTGAGAACCCGACGGGGCTTTATGTATCGTCTGCTCGATATGAAAGGAGTTTCGTTCGATACCCTTGCGTCTAAGGAAGAGGAAGTGGAACTGATTTTGGATTATAAAGATTGGGATGCTCTGATTGAAAGGATTGAACAGCAGGAACAAGCGCTGGAGGAGGATAGGCAACCGGTGGAAGAGGATAACATAATCCGGGAAGCAAAGCCTGTCACGAATAAATATACGCTGAAACTGAGTAACCTGAATCTGATAAAAGGGGCTTTCTGTCAGAATCATTTTCGGGGAATGATTGTGTTATTGGGTATTCTGTTTACTTTCTACGATAAAATACTTTCGGCAAGCGATAGAATCTTGAATCTTTTCATCGATTATGTCAATGAGTATGCCGATTATACTTCCCTCTCAGTAACGGTATTCGTGATATTTCTTCTCCTATTGTATGTTATTGTAATGGTATTATGGATCGTGAAAGTGTTCATGCGTTACTATAACATGGAGGTACAGACCGACGATACGCAGCTGTTCTTTGAGAGTGGTTTGATAACCCGATTCAGCAGTCGCTTTTCGTACGATAAGGTTTGTACGGTTTATGTCAAACAAAATATCTTGGAGAAATACCTCGGCTGCTGTACAATTATGCTGAAGCAGGCGTTCAATGCTACCGAAGAAAAGGATGAGAGTGATGTAAAGATATATGGTTCGAATTTCTCCAGACATTTTCTGAACTGGTGGTTGGGCAAGGATTATGCTACTTCGCAAACGATTCTATCAGCAAAATCGGGTAGAGGGGTCATTGGTTACACCATGCGGTTTGATCTTCCTGTGTGCCTGATAGTTTCTGCCGTATTATGTTATTACCACCTGTACCCATGGCTGGCAATACCTATAGTTTATATGCTGATATCTTTGCTAAAGGGAATTTTGGCAGCTCGCCGGAGCTGCATCACGTTGAAAGAAGATTATATTGAGATACATAACGGTAATTTGGCCGATATCAGGAACTATATTAAATACACCAATGTGGAAGTGGTCAGTCTGAGACGAACTCCGTTTACTCCTTTCTTCCATCGTGTGATTCTGATGGTTTCCACCAACGGAACTTCTTTTAAGGTGAGAAGCTTGAAAGAAAAAGAGGCAAACGATGTTTATGAGTTTCTGATAGATAATAGCCGGTCACAGGAAGTAACCGAAATGTGAAGTGGCAAAAAATGTGAGCTCGATATAAAATCGGGGAATGGCAAGCTGGCACTTGTTAACAAGTCAGTCGTTTAACAAACAAACGCCGTGCCGGTAAATGATTTTATATCAAGCTCACGTTAAGATCAGCAGATTCCTTTTATCCGGTCTTCGAAGGCAGAAAGGGCAGCTTTGGCTCCTTCTCCCATCGATATGATGATCTGCTTGTAGGCCACGTCGGACACGTCACCGGCTGCGTAGATGCCCGGTATCGCAGTGCGGCAGTTACGGTCGACCAGGATTTCTCCCATCCGGTTGGTTTCCAGTGCTTCGGCAAAGGGCCGGCTGTTGGCTGCAAGTCCGATCTGTACGAATACACCGTCCAGCGGCAACAGGCTCTCGGTTTCATCCTGTCGGTTCTTGATGCGCAGTGCATTCATGGCCTCTCCGTTTCCTTGTACTTCGAGGGTCTGAACGGAAGTAAAGACTTCCACGTTGGTCAGTGAACGCAGTTTGTCTTGTAATACCTGATCGGCTTTCAGAGTATCCATAAATTCCAGTACGGTAACTTTCGAGCAGATACCCGCCAAGTCGATGGCTGCTTCTACTCCGGAATTTCCTCCACCGATGACCGCTACATGCTTCCCTTTGTAGAAAGGTCCGTCACAGTGCGGGCAGAAAGCAACTCCACGACCGATGTATTCGGCTTCTCCCGGTACGTTCAGTTTACGCCAGGAAGCTCCGGTGGCGATAATCAATGCCGGAGCGAGGAACTTTTCCCCTCCTTTTACGGTGAGTACTTTCTGTCCTTCCTGCTGGAAGAATGTTTCTATCTGACGGTTGTCGCAAATGGTAATGTTCTCGTAATGTGACAAGTGGGTGCGTAAGTCGGCTGCCAAGGTCTGTCCTGTAGTGTAAGGAACAGAAATGACGTTCTCGATACCGACGGTCTCATTTACCTGTCCCCCGATACGTCCGGCTACGACAGCCACTTTCAGTCCCTTACGTGCCGAGTAGATGGCTGCGGCAACTCCGGCAGGTCCTCCTCCTGCTACCAGTACGTCGAAATGACGTTCTTCTGTCACTGGCTGGTAAGAAGAATCGGTTCCCATTTTGCTTTCCAGTTTATCCAGCAATTCTCCTAATGTACTGCGCCCTACATGTATGGAGGTTCCGTCCAGCCAGACAGAAGGAACCGCCTGAATGTTGAGCCGTTGAACTTCTTCTGCAAATAATGCTCCGTCGACGATACGATGTGATATACGGGGATTCAGTAAGGTAATGATATTGAGTGCCTGTACTACGTCGGGACAGTTTGTACACGAAAGCGACATGTAAGTCGTCAGTGTGGCATTGCCTTGCAAGTGTTCGATTCTCCGTCGGGTAGCCTCGTCGGGAAGATTTTTCCCTTTTCCGTCGGCATTCAGCACGGCAAGCAGCAGCGAACTGAATTCGTGTCCGTTGGGCACTGCCTGAAAGTAGATGCGCAAGTCCTCTCCGTTTCTCAGGATACGGAATTCCAGTTCTTCACCGTCACGGACGGTACACGATAGCTTATCCGAGCAGGAAGCTGTATCTTCCAGCAATTCGATCAGTTCGTTGCGGCTTTCGTGCTGAGGATGTACGGCTATGTCGAACACATATTCAGCATCCAGTCCGGCAAAAATCTGTTTGAGTTGTGCTTTAAACGCTGTATCCAACATAAGCAGTTCTCCTTGTTCTTATCAGATTTTACCTACCAGGTCGATACTTGGCTTCAGGGTTTCCTTGCCTTGTTCCCATTTGGCAGGGCATACTTCACCGTCGTGAGAAGCCACAAATTGAGCTGCTTGTACCTTGCGCAGCAGTTCGTCGGCGTTTCGTCCGATGCTGTTATCCTGTATTTCTACCAGCTTGACCAGTCCTTCCGGATTCACGACAAAGGTACCACGGTAGGCCATTCCGTCTTCTTCAATCATGACACCGAAGGCACGTGACAAAGCTCCTGTCGGGTCGGCAAGCATCGGATACTGTATTTTGCGGATGCTTTCGGAAGCATCGTGCCATGCTTTGTGTACGAAGTGTGAGTCGGTGCTTACGGAATAAACTTCTACTCCCATGGCTTTGAACTGTTCATACTTCTCTGCCATGTCTACCAGTTCGGTAGGACATACGAAAGTGAAGTCGGCAGGATAGAAGAAAAATATAGCCCATTTCCCTTTGATGTCTTCGTTTGATACGGTGATGAACTGTCCGTTGTGAAAAGCTTGTACCTTAAATTCGGGTACTCTTGAGTTGATGATTGAATTCATAAAATGTATGTTTTTAAATTGTTATTTATTGTTTTTAAATTTGTAATGATTACAATGCAAAGGTACGGTCCTCTTGTTAGATGGGCAATACCTACTTTTAGGTATATTGCATGATTCCTATGCCATATCTTTTTTGTATTTTTGCGCCGTAATACTAAAGGTAGATTATAAAGAGATGGTACAGATAGACGATGTAATAGTCAGTCTGGATGTTTTCCGCGAGAAGTTTGTCTGCAACCTCGATGCCTGTAAGGGAGAGTGTTGTATAGAAGGTGATGCGGGAGCTCCGGTAGAGCTGGAAGAAGTGGAGAAACTGGAAGAGGTATTGCCTGTGATATGGGATGATCTTTCCCCCGAGGCACGTGCCGTAATCGATAAACAAGGTGTAGTTTATACCGATTCGGAAGGTGATTTGGTGACTTCCATCGTAAATGGAAAGGACTGTGTGTTTACATGTTACGATGAAAAAGGGTATTGTTACTGCGCAATCGAGAAGGCTTATCGGGAAGGGCGTTGTAATTTCTACAAGCCGGTATCGTGTCATTTGTATCCTATACGTGTAAGCGATTACGGACCCTACAAGGCTGTCAACTATCACCGGTGGGATGTTTGCAAGGCTGCCGTACTGTTAGGCAAGAAAGAAAATGTTCCGGTTTACAAGTTCTTGAAAGAACCTTTGATACGTAAATTTGGTGAAGCATGGTATGCCGAGCTGGAAAACGTAGCAGAGGAATTGGAAAAGCAACATATTATTTAGTAGATAGCAAGTTGGTGCAGAGAGACAAAGTCAGAAATGCTTTGTTCTACTCTGCACCTTTTTTATAAAAGAAAGGGCTTTCTATTTTAGCTTGAACCGTACAGTCTTTACCGGTCGTAAGTAATAATCTACCGTCTTTCCGGCATCCAGTATGCGATTGTTTGCCAGACTGAAAGTGGACTGTCCGTCGTCGCATAAGTAACGTGCTCCATCCGTATATTTAAATCGGTCGAATCCGTATTCGGAAATAAAAGTATTCAGGTCGTTTATGGTCGCCTGAAACTGGTTTCTGAAAGCGACTGCCTCTTCCGTTGTAAACATTCTCCATCCACTTATATCATCTTTTTCGTAAGCCTCCAGCAGTCCGGCAGCATCTGCTGCCAGGGTATACCATTGGTCGGGTGCTATAAGGATAGCCTTGCTTTCGGTAGCCGACAATGATGTGACTTGCCAGACATAAAAATATCCCCATATCGTATCGGCATCAGGCAGCTCGGGAACGATAAAAGTATCGGTCTCTTCTGTATCATCCGGTGTTTCGGTGCTGCCGGTGTTGTCCGAATCGTTGTCATCTTTTCCGCTGTCTGTATTATGATCGTCGTCACCCTCATCGGGAAGAATTTCATCAAATCCGAATTCACAGTCGACTTCCGGTTGCCATCCGTCGGCCTGAAACTCTCCGTCGAGCGATACTCCTCCTTTATAATATCCGGTAAAATGATAGGGATATCCAGCCTTCAGTGTTGCCTGATACGTATATCCATAGGTTTCGTTGCCGTCGGGCGACTGAATGTTTATCGACAGATGGGTTTGTGAACTCTCGTTCGGGAAGATATATACCGCATCGCTTATCCAGCGGTTGCCTTCTTTCCGGCATGAAACAGTGCATTGACGTTTGTCATTCTTGTCGTCACCGTTGAACGAAATACCCGAACTGACCGGTGAAATGCTTACTTCTGTCGAGGTAGCATGCTCAGGGATGCCGTTAAGCGTAAAGGTAAGTGAAGCTACGACATACGAAAGTGTGAGGGTGATTCGGGTGGACTGGGTGAGGTTGACACTGGCCTTTCCCATTTGCAGCGGTTTATCCGAGCAATTGTTGTTCCGTAGCGTAATGTAACTGTCAGGGATGATTTCTAGCGGATACGAATAGTTGTTGTCCGTCAGCCCCGACAATAGGACCATTGTGTATTTCCCTTTCGGCATCGATGAGCTGTATTCACTGTTTTCGTCGGGAATATTTTCTTGTGCCACACAATTGTTCTTGTCATCGAACAGGAAGAGCGACAGCGGATAGTTGAGCTTGGCGTTGTCCTGACTGCCGATATTCAGTTGCAGTGTGTACGAAACTTCGTTTTCGGTCTCTCCGGTTGTCCCGTTTTCTTCTTGTTCCAGCTGGTATTCCCCACAGGCACAAAGCAGAAACAGGCAGGTAATAAGCAAGATGTTTTTCATCGTTTCCATAGGTAGCTTGTTGCTTTTTCTCTTTACTAACGCAAGTTGATGAAAAAATGTACCGTGCGATGAAATTTTTTTCGAGAGACCTGGAATTTTTCTTCACTGGAAGGAAACAGAAATTTGTACAAATTTTCTGCGTTTTTGTACAAAAAATAAAAAAATGTCCCGACGTTTTTTCGGAGAGAAAGTTCGGAGTTTCCGAAAACGTCGGGACATCTCTGTAAACGTAAGATGTGATTATTTTTGTACCTCTTCCATGACTCTCAGGAAGTTTCCTCCCCATATCAGGCGGAGGTCGGCTTCGCTGTAGCGCTCATAGAGCAACCGGCGTGTCAGGTTAATCAGTTCTGAAGAATCGTTACAGCCGATGATGCCTCCGTCGCCGTCGAAATCGGTTCCGATACCCACATGTTCTATACCCATGATGTTGACCATGTGATGCAGGTGCTCGATGGCATCGCAGATTGTTGCCGGTGCGTCCGAACGGAGAAAACCGCCGTACAGACAAACCTGTACGACTCCTCCTTTGCGGGCGATAGCTTTCAATTGGTCGTCGGTCAGGTTGCGCGGATGGTCGCACAGCGCGCGGCAGGAAGAGTGGGAGCAGACAACCGGCTGGCTGCTTATCTCCAGCGTATCGTAGAAGGTCTGTTCGCCGGCATGCGACAAGTCGACCATCATACCTGTACGATTCATCTCACGGATAACCTGTTCGCCGAAAGGTGTGACACCGATCTTCTCATCATTGTATCTTGCCGATCCGCAGATATCGTTGTTGCCGTTGTGGCAGAGTGTCATGTACACTACTCCGCGCTTGCGGAAACGTTCTACATTCGTCAAATCTTTTCCAATAGCATATCCGTTTTCTATTCCCAGCATGATCGCTTTTTTCCCTTCCCGCTTCAAACGATAAAGATCGGCTGGCGTGTAAGCAATATCTACCGCCGTACAGTTCATGGCGACCATACGCTCTATTTCATTCAGCAGCTGGTCAGCCTTGGCTGTCGCAGCCAGTAAGGCTTCGTCGGTACGTTCCTTTTGTGCCAGATAAGCCACCATGATGGTTGCATCCTGACGTCCTTCGGTCATCTTGTGTAAGTCGACCTTTATCTTCGGATCGCGTGTGGCGAAATTGATATTCTGTCCGAAGAACATCGGCGTATCGCAATGACTATCCAGTGTGAGTATACGGTGATGCATGCGTTTCGCTGTGCGGAAAGAAGCAGCCTCCTGCAACAGCCATTCGAAGAGCGGCATCATGTATTCGTCATCGTTCAGGATAAAGCATTCAGGATGCCATTGTACCCCCAGCATCGACTTATATTCTGTACTTTCGATGGCTTCGGCTACGTTGTCGGTGGCACGGGCCGAAATGCGGAATCCCGGTGCCGCTTCGTTTACAGCCTGATGGTGGAATGAATTGACAGGCAAGGAGGTTGTCTTCATGATTCGTGCCAGCAGACTGCCTTCTTCTATCTGTATGGTGTGGGAGGCGAAGGCACGGTCCATGTCCTGACTGTGCTTGATACGCGTACCTTCCATTTGTACGTGAATGTCCTGATAGATGCTTCCCCCAAGTGCTACGTTCATAATCTGCATTCCCCGGCAAATGCCAAGTATCGGAATCTGTCGGTTGGCGGCAAGGCGGGTAAGAAGCAGCTCCTGACGGTCGCGGTAAGGATTGATATTGTGTAATTCTTTTACTGGTTCTTCGTGCAGGAACAGCGGATTTATATCTCCTCCTCCTGTCAGAAGAAGCCCGTCGAGGCTGTCGAGTAGGCTTATCATTATGTCAGTATTTTCGAATGGAGGTATAATGAACGGAGCACCTCCCGCTTTCAGAATGGAAGTATAATATCCGGGAGCAAGCGTTAAGTTTCCGTCACTGAAATTACCGGTAATTCCGATGACCGGCGCATCTTTATGATTGGGAAATCGGTTGTGGAGTACGTTGTAGTCCGCTTCGATGTCAAATGTTTGAAACGTTTTCATAAGTTAATATTTCGTAGAAACCGAACAAATATAGAGATAAATTCAGATTTATTTTTCATATTTGCTAAAAATCTAATGGTATGGAATTGATTCGAACCCTTACCCAGTTGGTGAATAATCTGCGTTCGCTTGGTATCCGCCGGCGGGTTGCTGTGGTATGTCCCAATGACCCTCATACGGAATACGTTATTATTCGTAGCTTGCGTGAAGAAATAGCAGAATATCTCTTGGTCACCGATGAGGCGCATGTGGAGGTTGCACACAGCTTGCATGCGGCTTCTCCCGATTTTGTCCGTATATATGTTACTTCTACTCCCGACGAGGCGGCCGCACTGGCTGTTGAACTGGTACGTACAGGCGAGGCAGATATTCTGATGAAGGGACTCATTAATACCGACAATCTGTTGCGTGCTGTATTGAAGAAAGAAAAAGGCCTGTTGCCCCCGGGAAATATTCTGAGTCATGTGGCTATTGCACAGATTCCGCTGTATCATAAACTGCTGTTGTTTTCGGATGCGGCCGTCATACCCCGTCCGGGTTTGGCGCAGTTTCGGGCGATGATAGCGAATGATATTGCCTTGTGCCGTAAGTTGGGCAACGAAGAACCTCGTGTGGCACTGATACATTGTTCGGAAAAGGTAAACGAAAAGTTTTCTCACACGCTGGATTATGTGCAGCTGAAAGAAGAGGCACGTGCCGGCAAGTTTGGTGCTGCGTTTATCGATGGACCGATGGACGCGAAGACTGCCTGCGACCGTCATAGCGGAGAGATAAAAGGACTGAGTTCGCCGGTGGTAGGAAATGCCGATATCATGATTTTCCCGAATATTGAATCGGGTAATACTTTTTATAAAACCCTCTCGCTGTTTGGAGATGCGAACATGGCGGGCATGCTTACGGGTACCGTTGCTCCGGTAGTGGTACCTTCGCGCAGCGATTCAGGAAATTCCAAGTTCTATAGCCTGGCACTGGCGTGTCTGGCTGGTACCCAAAACGATTAATATGGACCTTATATGAAAATACTAGTGATCAACCCCGGCTCTACTTCTACGAAGCTGGCAGTATACGAAGATGATAAACAGGTGTGGCGGCAGAGTGTGTTCCACGCAGCTAAAGATTTATCAGTCTTTCACCACATCAATGAACAATATGACTATCGTCGTCAGCATGTGACGGAAGCGTTGCAGCAGGCAGGTATACCTTTGCACTTCGATGCCATCATTGCACGCGGTGGCTTGCTGAAGCCTACTCCGGGAGGGGTGTACCGGATAAATGAACGTATCAAGCACGACTTATGGCATGCCGATATGGAGCATGCCTCGAATCTGGCTGCTCTGATAGCCGACGAACTGGCTGCTTCGGCAGGATGTCCGGCTTTCATCGCCGATCCGGTGGTGACTGATGAGTTATGTGACGTGGCTCGTCTGACCGGTATTCCGGAGATTCCTCGTATTTCTATTTTTCATGCTTTGAACAGCAGGGCGGTTTCCCGCAATTATGCGGCACGGATTGGCAAGAAGTATGAAGAGCTCAACCTGATTGTGGTTCATTTAGGTGGAGGTATTTCGGTCAGTGCGCATCATCACGGAAAGGTGATTGACGTGAACAATGCCTTGAATGGCGAAGGACCGTTCAGCCCGGAGCGTGCGGGAACTATTCCGGCACGGCAGCTTGTCGACTTGTGCTTTAGCGGAAAGTATACGTATCAGGAAATTCGTAAGATGCTGAATGGCAGGGGAGGTTTGCTGGCTCATCTGGGGACGACGGATGTTCCTACCATCGTGCGGTGGGCACATGCCGGCGATAAAAAACATAAGCTGGTACTGGAAGCCATGATTTATACGGTTGCCAAGCAGGTAGGGGCCATGCATGTCGCTTTACACGGACAGACGGATGCCGTTATTCTGACAGGAGGTATTGCCAATAATACTTATTGCGTGTCTTTGCTCAGAGATTGGCTGGAAGGAATAGCACGTATTGTTGTCATTCCGGGTGAGGATGAGATGGGAGCACTTGCCATGAATGCGCTGGGTGCCTTGAGAGGAGAATTGCCTCTGCAAGAATATAATCCGTAAAAGGGTATAAAAAAACACCGCTTCCAACGGTCTGTGTCGAATGTATAATCGATAAGCTCGTTGGAAGCGGCGTAAAAGGTATTTCTTGTCAAGGAGATTGTTCCGTATCAAGATTCGTATTCGTGCTTGCGCTTAGGATTCATTGGGAACCATCCTTTCAAAACCCGTTCACGTTGTTCGAATATCTCTTTTATTGTCCAGAAGGAAGAAAAGGAAAATACGCCCAATAAGGTAGAAATCACTAGGTTGCTAACAAGTAGTGAACCAATAATTCCCGCCACACCCAATAGCAGGAACCACCACCAGCAGCGCGTTCCCCAATAGTATTCGGCTTTAACCACTATCGGATGAAACAACCCGATAATCAGGAAGGTACATATACCTATTATAATCCCTTCAAAATGAAAAGTTGAAAGCCATTCCATCTGTTAGTTATTTGCGGATAGGAATTTCCTTTTTAATACTCTGTTCCAGTGAAATTAATGTTTCCGTTGCAGTTACGCCGGGAATTTCCTGTATCTTAGAGTTCAGCAACTCCATCAGGTGCTCGTTATCTGTTGAGTATAGTTTTGTCAACATGGTGTACGGTCCCGTTGTAAAGTGGCATTCTACGATTTCAGGAATTTTTTCCAGTTCTGCTACCACGCTTTTATACATGGAACCTTTTTCCAGTTTAATACCCACGTATGTACAAGTACTGTATCCCAAACTTTTGGGGTTTACGTGATAGCCTGAGCCGATAATGACTCCCAAGTCTATCAGTCGCTGTACACGTTGGTGAATGGCTGCGCGAGAAACTCCGCAATCAGCGGCAACGTCTTTAAATGGAATACGAGCATTCTGGGAAATAATTTCCAGAATCTGTTTGTCTAGGTTATCAATTTTTTCCATATAAGCAATCTATATTATCATTTTGTAAGCAAATATAGAAAAACTTTTTTATAAGTCTTATAGATGTCAACGAAAAACATATTTTTTTTACTGAAAAGAACAAAAAAGACTCCCTATGGGCATATAAGCCCTTTGATTTCTGCTATTTTGCGCCTTCTGTCGAAGGAAAAGGTATCACTATGCGTGTCCAGATAATTCATCAGATACAGTACTTTCTGATATAACGTTTTTCTCTCCTCGGCCGACTGCTGGATAGATGCATCATAACTTAGCAAGTCGGAAAGCATCTCTATACGGTGCAGAAACTCTTGTTCCGGAAATTCGGTTTGTAAGTAATGAAGGATGTATTCGGCATCTTGTTCGTAGAAGAAACTTTCAGGCTGGCGGAAATAAGCTCGGTACATGCTGTAAACTTCCACTCGCAGAGTTGCTACTGGCTTGGTTTCTTTTTCTTCTTTCAGCTTTTCCAATGCTTCAAAAAACTGCCTGATCAGTCGCATGATATAATCTCGTTCTAACATAACCTGTTCTTTTTAATAGGATGATTGACTGGCAAAGATAGGTAGTTTTTCTATATGCTCATTGTGTATTCTTGCCCGAAGCACAGAATCCGGCTCGAAATGAGCCTTGTAGTGGTGTTTTTTTGTGTTAACTTTCCCCGTTGTGTTTTCATTTCTTCTATCTTTGTGGAGTTAAATATTATAAATCTTTTAAGACATGCACCCGCTGGATTTGTTTAAATATTGTCCCAAGTGCGGATCTTCTCATTTCGAAATACGAAACGAGAAGGCTAAGAAGTGCGCCGACTGCGGTTTTACTTATTATTTTAATTCGAGTGCCGCTACGGTGGCTTTTATTTTAAATGCTAAGAATGAACTTCTGGTATGCCGCAGAGGCAAGGAACCTGCAAAAGGTACACTCGACCTCTCGGGAGGCTTTATCGATATGGGAGAAACCGGAGAAGAAGGGGTGGCTCGCGAAGTACGGGAGGAAACCGGATTGCAGGTGGTACAGGCTACTTACTTGTTTTCACTTCCGAATACGTATTTGTATTCGGGCTTTCTGGTACATACGCTCGATTTGTTCTTTCTTTGCCGGGTGGCAGACGACAGTCGTTTGCTGGCAATGGATGATGTGGCTGATTCGTTCTGGATGCCTTTGGATCAGATAAAACCGGAAGAGTTTGGACTCGATTCTGTACGTAAGGGCGTCGCTCGTTTCCTGGAAGAGCATAAAGATAAATAAGTACAATAAATATTCTATCAAGATATAGATATGAAGAACAAGAAACATGTATGGGTGGCAGGAGCCATGTGTGTGTTGCCTTTTATGGCGATGGCGCAACAGGTGGAGCCACTGACCGATTCCCGCCGTCTTTTTGATGACGGCAAGGAGTTATTTCTTCGTCGTGATTATGCGGCGGCGTGGCAGACTTTGTCGCGCTATGTGCAGCAGAAACCGCAGGCTTCGCTGGCCGATGAGGCTGCTTATATGCTTGCTTGCACGTCGTATGAACTGAAATCTCCCGACTGTATTCAGCAGCTGGAACATTATCTGGAACAATATCCCGAGTCCCGTTATGCCAACAGGGTGCACGCTCTCATTGCTTCAGCCTATTTCTTTCAGGGACAGTATCCGGAGGCTATCGCTACTTTTAAGGCGTGTCAGTTCGACTTGCTGGCAGATGCAGAGCGTGATGCCTGTACTTTGCGTATGGGTACAGCTTATTTAAAGATGGGAAACTTGCAGGAAGCCGCTGTGTGGTTTAATATACTGAAAGAGGTGAGCAGTGAGTATCATACCGATGCCGTTTACTATCTGGCATATATTGATTACGTACAGAAACGGTATAACGAAGCTTTGCAAGGCTTCCGTGAGGCAGGAACAACGCCCAAATATGCACCGCTGGCTCCTTATTATATTGCCGATATTTATCTGATTGGAGGTAATTATCAGCAAGCACGACAGATTGCTTCGACTTACCTGGAGGCTTATCCTCGCCAGGAGAAAACGGTTGAGATGAAACGTATTTACGGAGAGGCATGTTATGGACTGAAAGAGTACGACGGTGCCATCCGTTATTTGTCGGCTTACCAGAATGAAACGAAAGTTGGGATAAACCGTAATGCGTTGTATAAACTGGGTATGAGTTATTTCAATACGGGAGTTTATTCAGAGGCTGCTGCTATGCTGGGCGAAGCTACTACCCGGCAGGATGCGTTGACTCAGAATGCCTATTTGCATATGGGACTTGCTTACTTGCAGCTGAAAGATAGAAGTCGGGCACGAATGGCTTTCGAGCAGGCTTCTGCCATGAATTACGACCGCAGTATCAAGGAGCAGGCGTTCTATAACTATGCCTTGTGTATACACGAAACCTCTTATTCTCCTTTTGCGGAATCAGTAACGGTATTCGAACGTTTTCTGAACGAGTTCCCGAATTCTGCCTATACGGAAAAGGTGAACGATTACTTGATAGAGGTTTATATGAATACACGCAGCTACATGGCTGCCTTGAATTCGATAGCGAAAATCAGTCATCCGGGAACTCGTATTCTGGAGGCTAAGCAGAAGTTGTTGTTCCGTCTGGGAACGCAGGCTTTCGCGCAGGCTGCTTTTGAAAATGCCATCGACTATTTTTCTCAGTCGCTTCAACTGGGGCGTTATAACCAACAGACTCAGGCGGATGCTTATTATTGGCGGGGTGAATCCAAATATCGTCTGGAGCAATACGATGCTGCTGCATCCGACTATCGTCAGTTCTTGGAATTTGCTCCCGACCGAAGCAGTACAGAGTACGCGCTGGCTTTGTATAATCTAGGCTATACGGCATTTAAACAAAAACAGTATGATAAGGCACTGACTTGGTTTACTCGTTGCGCGGAATCGGGTATCCGGCTGGAGAACGATGTGGTGGCAGATGTTTATAACCGAATGGGTGACTGTAACTTCTATGCACGACGCTTTGATGCGGCCGATGCTCAGTATGCTCAGGCATCCGGTTATTCTATGTCGCTGTCGGACTACTCGTTGTTTCAGCAGAGTATTATCAAAGGCTTGCAGCGTGAGTATACTCAGAAGATCGAACTGCTGAACCGTCTGATTTCCGGATTCCCAACATCGCAATACATAGACGATGCATTGTATGAACAGGGACGTGCTTTTGTACAGATGGAAGATAATGCGAATGCCATTAAGCGTTATTCTTTGTTGGTACAGCGTTATCCGGAAAGTCCGTTGTCGCGTCGTGCTGCCAATGAAATCGGTCTGCTGTATTATCAGGATGATAAATACAATGAGGCGATAGCTGCTTATAAGAAGGTTATTTCTACTTATCCGGGAAGTGAGGAAGCTCGTCTGGCGCAGCGTGACTTGAAATCGATTTATATCGACTTGAACCGGGTAGACGATTACATGGCATTTGCTTCTACTATCCCGGGTGGTGCCAATTTCGATGTAAACGAACGTGACTCCTTGACGTATGTGGCTGCCGAACGTGTATACATGCGTGGCAATATTGCCGAAGCAAAGTCCAGCTTCGTCCGCTACTTGCAGTCGTTCCCGCAGGGAGCATTCAGTGTCAATGCACATTATTATCTGGGATTGATAGACTATAATGAGAAGAATTATACGGGCGCGGCTTCTCACCTGGATAAGGTAATTGCTTATCCCGACAATAAGTTTTCGGGTGAAGCGATGGCGATGTGTGCCGATATGGCTTATAAGGACAAAGCATACGAAAAGGCATTGGGACTTTATAAGCAGATGGCAGACCGGGCCGCTTCGCAGGAAGAACGGGTACAGGCTCGTACGGGTGCCATGCGCAGCGCTTGGATGATAAAAGATTATCAGGAAATTGTTGCGGTAGCTTCGGGACTGCTTGCCGAAAGCAAACTGACTCCGGAACTGAAGAATGAGGCTTATTATTATCGGGCAAAGGCCTTGCTGGCCGAAGGACAGTCGAAAGAGGCTGTGAATGATTTGAGCGTTCTGTCAAAAGATACTCGTAATGTATATGGAGCTGAAGCTAAATATTTGCTTGCGCAGCTTTATTTCGATGCGGGACAGACAGATAAAGCCGAGAAGGAAGTACTCGATTACATTGAGGTCAGTACGCCCCATGCTTATTGGCTGGCAAGAAGTTTCGTCCTGCTGTCGGATGTATATATGAAACTCGGACGTAACCTGGATGCCAAGCAATATTTGTTGTCATTGCAGCAGAACTATCAGGCGGACGATGACATTGCGGGCATGATAGAAACTCGATTGGCAAAACTTAATAAGGGAAGTAAACAATGAAACATATATCTGCTATTATAATGGGAGTGGCGCTGCTGCCTGTAGTAAAAGGTTATGCACAGGAGCAGGCTAAAGATTCTACATTGAACCGTACAGTGGTGGTGGAGAATCAATACAATCCCGAAGTGATGGATGCCTTTAAGGTAAACGTATTGCCAAAAGTGGAGGAGCCTGCTGTGGCAAAACAACATATCGACTATGCTACTTCGGTACGTCCGCTCACGACGTGGAGCTTTTCGCCGATGGCTCCGATTACCAGTGAACAGAAACAGCCGGATGCTCCTCGGGGGTATATCAGAGGTGCTTATGGCAGCCGGAACAATACCGACCTGAAGGCATCGTATCTGTGGGATATTTCCCGTCGTGACCGTTTGCAGTTCATGGGTTCCTTGTATGGTATGTATGGCAACATTTCTTCTTTAGTACCCGATGAGGGGGATTGGAAATCTCGCTTTTACCGTACGGATGTGTCGTTGGACTACAAACATGATTTCCAGAAGGTTTCACTCTTTTTGGGCGGAGCTTTTACTTCACAGGTTTTCAATTACATGCCTGGAATGGAGAAGGAAGTTCAGAACATGTACGAAACTACCCGACAGCATTATACGCTGGGAGAAGGGTATGTGGGAGTGGCTTCTGTAGAAGGTAAGCTTCCGGTAGAGTTTTCTATACAGACAGGCTTGCGCAGCTTTAGCCGTAAGTATGATATTCCTTACATGCGACATGGATCGGAAAATATATTCCATACGGTTGGATTTATATCTGGTGCATTGAATGACGAACAACGGGTAGGAGTCGGACTTAGCATGGATAACCTGACTTATGACGTAGAACAGAAAGACTATACGTTGTTGAGGCTGAATCCTTATTATACGCTGGAAAATGATGATATACGTCTGCGTGTAGGAGCGCATGTCGACTGGCAGTCGGCCAATGGAAGTGGTATCAAGGCTGCTCCGGATGTAAAGGTCGACTATACATTTGCCGATGCTTATACCGTATACCTGCATGCGACAGGAGGTACTCAGCTTAATGACTTCCGTCAGTTGAATGAAATTTCTCCTTACTGGGGGCAAATTAGCCAGATGCGTACATCGTATACGCCAGCCGATATACAGGCCGGATTCAAAGCTTCTCCGGTACCGGGACTGGGCTTTCACTTGTTTGGCGGCTATCGCATTACAAAGGATGAAATCTTTCAGGTACCGGGTGTCATAGACGACAGTTTCCCCTACTGCTATTCTCTGTTGTCGCAGGAAAAGGCGAAAGTGGGCTATGGAGGAGCGAAAGTGGCTTATGGATATAAAGATCTTTTCGACTTTTCTGTCAAAGGAACTTATTATAGCTGGAATGTAAAAGATGAGGCAAAGATGCTTCTTTATCTGAAGCCTCAGTTTGTACTGGAAGCTTCTGCACGTGCGAATGTATACGACAAATTCTGGATTTCGGCAGATTATCGTTATGAAGGACGTGCCAAGGCGGGTGAACTGAAGAAAGCGGATGCGATAAACAATCTTTCGCTGTCGGCTGGTTATGAGTTCTTTAACCGTCTGAATGTTTTTGTACGTTTCGACAATGTACTGAACCGGTATTATATTACTCAGGCAGGTTATCCTTCACAGGGATTCAATGCGCTGGCTGGAGTAAGTTTCCGGTTCTGATAGCTGTATACTCAAAGAGAAGAGGCCGTCTCAAAATGAATTGAGATGG
>FR887735.1 GCA_000432735.1 Bacteroides sp. CAG:443 | reverse complement strand
CTGGTATTGCGGTTCGGGAAGGGCTCCCCAGCTATCTACGCAACCCAATCCCATCTGGGCTTTGTCGATCAGGACATTGGTCAGGTCGGCTTTCTTCACTTCGTTGGAGTGTTCCTGTTGCTTTTCCCATCCTGAATCGAGTGAGCTGATGGTATAGTGCAAAGCGGATGCCGAGAACGGTGCTTCTGCTACGAACATCAAACCGCTGCCGGCTTCATTCAACTGTTTCCACCAGCGGATATCGGACTTGGTTCCATTTTCCTGCGGGCGGATATAAGCGTAGAATTGTTCGTCTACGGTCTGGTTGTAAATGCCTAAATCGGTACATGTCTTACGATCGGCATAGTTTTCAATCGGTCCACGTCCGTAATAGGAAATCTTTTCGAAAGAAGCAGGCATTACCAGCTGTAAGCCAAAACGGAACAGATTGGATACTTTTGCATTCTTGTCGGCTGTCATTTTCTGGGTTACTTTTACAGCTCCTTCGTTGTTGATGGTATAAGTAAGCAACAGTTTGGCGGAAACTTTCTTCATTTCGTATTCGGCTGAAACGACTGCCATTCCGTCTGCCATCTCCCCTTTCAACGACAACAACTTGATTTCGGGATCTTTCCATGCTACATACTTCTGCTGAAGTCCGGCACCGAAGTCATTGTCGGTCGGAGCACGCCAGAAGTTGGGTGTCATGGCTTCTCCTTCTTTGATCATGTTCAGTCCGTTTACTTCGTATTTGTCCATGTAACCGTTTCGCTTGTTGAACTGGATGTTGAAGTTCTCTCCTATTACGACCATACGGTTCACGTTTTCATCTTTAATCTGAGGAGTAACGACTGCTACATTCTTTTCTGCAACATTGGCAAGATTCATGGCAGGAGCTTCGTACGGGTTCACTGTCAACTGTGCCTTCGCTACTACATGACCGGCTGGCAGCAGGCCTTCGCGGTTCTTCTGGACATACTTCACATTCAGCAACCATTCGCCACACTTGCAAGTCTTTCCCCAGTCGAGTTTCACCGTTGCAGTCTGGTGCGGCGCTACCGACAGGTTTTCTACGCGTCCGCTACGAACAGCCTTACCGTCCTTCAGCAGTTCCCACTCCAGTGCGTAAGCAGACAGGTCGCGGAAGAAGTTCTCATTGTAGACCTTAATTTCTCCCTTCGACAAATCGCCTGCCGTAGTCCAGATGTTCTGATAGAAGTAACCGACCTCGTACATGTGCGGATTCGGCTTACGATCGGGGCTGATCAGACCGTTATCGCAGAAGTTATTGTCGCTGGCATCGAAGTCGTTAAAGTCGCCTCCATACGCATAAATCATCTCACCGTTCTTTCCGGTCCAGCGGCATGACTGGTCGACAAAGTCCCAGATGAAGCCTCCCTGGTATTTCGGGTACTTACGAATCAAATCCCAGTATTCCTTGAAACCACCTTCCGAGTTACCCATCGCATGGGCATATTCGCACTGGATAAGCGGTTTGGTACTCTTTTCGTTCTTCGCATAATTTTCGCAGTCTTTGTAGCGATAATACATCGGGCAAAAGATATCGGTCTTGCCTTCCAGTCCGGCTCTTTCGTACTGTACGGGACGGCTCGGATCTTCGGCTTTTACCCAGTCGTATGCTGCTTCGAAATTCGGGCCGTAACCAGCCTCATTTCCCAACGACCAGAAGATAATGCTGGGGTGATTGAATCCACGCTGAACGTTGCGTTCGTTGCGCTCCAGATGTGCTTTTTTATAGGATGCAACTTTTGCCAGTGTCTTTTCTTCGTATCCCATGCCGTGAGATTCCAAATTAGCCTCAGCTACGACATAAATACCGTACTTATCGCACAAGTCGTACCAGAAATTGTCGTCCGGGTAATGGCTGGTACGTACGGCATTGATGTTGAACTGTTTCATGATCTGAATATCCTGAATCATACGCTCGCGGGATACATAAGATCCGCCGTCGGGATCCATCTCATGACGATCGGCACCTTTTATCAGAACCGGCTGACCATTGACCAGAACTTGTGCATCTTTCAGTTCTATCTTACGGAAACCGACTTTTATAGGAACGACTTCGCTAACCTTGCCTCCGTCTTTCAAAGTGGCACGCAGGGTATATAAATAAGGAGTCTCGGCTGTCCACTTATGGGGTTCAGCCAGATCGATGGTTGTAGAAACCTGACCGCTACCTCCTACTTCCTTCGTGGCAACAACTTCATTACGGGCATCCAGCAGGTCGAGTGTGACTTTTGAACTGCCTTTCAGCTTCAGTTCGACAGCCAGCGAACCATTCTTGTACTCGCTGTCCAGATCGGGAGTTACACGGATATCATCGATGCGTTTCTTGTTGCGGGTATAAAGATAGCAATCGCGTGACACACCGGTGTAACGGAAGAAGTCCTGATCTTCCAGGTAACTGCCGTCGCACCAGCGGAATACCTGAAACGCAATGATGTTTTTCTGTCCCAGCTTCAGATACGGAGTCAAATCGAATTCTGCTTCCAGCTTGCTGTCTTCACTGTATCCGACGTATTTGCCGTTTACCCACAAATACATGTTTGAGCTTACGGCACCGAAATGTGCAATGATATCTTTGCCTTTCCAGTCGGCGGGCACAACAATCTCACGACGGTAAGAACCTACATGATTGTTCTCAACCGGCACGTAAGGAGGATTGTTCGTGAACTGGTTACGCCATGCATAGCCCACATTCAGATAGATAGGATCGCCATATCCATTCAGTTCCCACACGGCAGGAACCTGCAAATCGTCCCATCCCTTATCGTTGAAATCTACTTTCCAGAAATCAGTAGGACGTGCATCGGCATTCTTCACCCAGAAAAATTTCCATTTTCCGTTTAATGTCATAAAATTGTTGGAATTTTCTTTTACATTCCGAATTGCAGCATCAATACTTTCGTAAGCGAAAAAGTTAGCATGCATCGGAGCACGATTGACGGCATTTACCTCAGGGTCTTGCCATTCTTTAAAAGTCTGCGCTTGGGAAGAAAGTGTACAGGCTCCCAAAAGACCCAATAAAAGATGTTTTTTCATAATATTTTAGTTCTCTTACATGATAATTATTGTGTTACAAAAGTAACAATTTTTACAACAGGGAAAAACTGAGAGGATACAAAACTCTATTTTTAGAAAGGAATGTGTCCAAATGATACTTGAGCTTCTTCGGATGACGGGCAGGAAAAGGTAAGATGACAAAAGATCGTTACTAACGGAAAAACAAAATATGAGCTGCATCAAAATGAAAAGCTGAGACAGGTTTACTTATAATTTATCAGTTACAACATAAAAATCTCCTACTTTAGTCTTTGTTTTCTTTAATTACAGGACTAAAAGTAGGAGATTTTTTACTTCTAAGTTGCAATCTATAAGTTTTTTACTATTGCAATTCTATTTTGAGACGGCCTCTTTCTTATATGTCAAATCATCTGGTTCCAGCCTAAAACTTCATTTCTCCTCACATCGAGTTTGGAGAGCCGTTTTCAGATGATTCCATGCTGACAATCAAGAGCTTCTGCTGATGCGTTTGTCATTCGATACGCATCCTGAGAGTTTCCTTATCCACGCAACTGCTTATCCATGGCAGCGGCTGCACGGCGTCCGTCACCCATCGCCAAAATAACTGTAGCACCACCACGTACAATATCTCCTCCGGCATAGATAGTCGGTATAGACGATTGCATATTCTCGTTTACGGCAATGGTACCTTTTCGTCCCAGTTCCAGTCCGGGGATAGAATGCGGTACAATCGGATTCGGAGATACGCCTACACTAACAATGGCCATATCGATATCGATGGTTTCTACTGCTCCCGGAATAGGTACCGGACTACGACGTCCTGAAGCATCGGGTTCACCCAGCTCCATCTTCTGCAATACCACCTGCTTTACACGACCTTTCTCGTCGGCGATGTATTCGATCGGATTGTGAAGGGTCAGGAATTCTACGCCTTCTTCCTTAGCATGTTTCACTTCTTCCAGACGAGCCGGCATCTCTGCTTCAGAGCGACGATAGATAATCATGGCTTTTTCTGCACCCAGACGACGGGCGGTACGAACAGAGTCCATAGCCGTATTACCTCCACCGATAACGGCTACTCGCTTGCCGAAGGTAACCGGTGTATCGGAATCTTCACTTGCCGCATCCATCAGGTTGACACGAGTCAGGTATTCGTTAGACGACATGATATTGATAGAGTTCTCACCCGGAATATTCATGAAGTTAGGAAGTCCCGCTCCGGAAGCGACAAACACTCCTTTATATCCTTCCTGTTCCAGTTCTTCTACGCTGATAGTCTTACCGATGATACAGTCTTTGACAAACTGTACGCCCATCTTCGACAGGTTTTCAATCTCTACATCGACAATCTTGTTCGGCAAACGGAATTCAGGAATACCATACTTCAATACTCCCCCGATTTCGTGCAAAGCTTCGAACACGGTCACATCGTAACCTAACTTCGCCATATCGCCGGCAAACGATAATCCGGCAGGTCCGGAACCGACAACAGCTACCTTTATACCGTTCTTTTCGGCTATTTCAGGAACCGAAATCTGTCCGCTTTCACGCTCATAGTCGGCTGCAAAGCGTTCCAGATAACCGATGGCCACTGCTTCATGTCCCATCTTCAGATGAATACATTTTGATTCACACTGCTTTTCTTGCGGGCAGACACGACCACACACAGCTGGCAAAGCACTTGTCTGCTTCAGTACGCGAGCTGCTTCGAGGAATTCACCGCGTTCGATATTCTTGATGAATCCAGGGATATTGATGCCCACCGGACAGCCCTCCATACACGACGGATTGGCACAATCCAGACAGCGTTTGGCTTCGGTCAGCGCCTGTTCTTCGTTCAAGCCCAGGTTAACTTCTTCCTTGCGACTGTGAGAACGGTATTCCGGATCGAGTTCGTTCATCTTGACACGCGGAATAGCCGTACGTTCTTTCGGCTTCATCGACTTACGCAATTCCGCACGCCACGGAGCATTACGGTCGTCGGACGTTTTTACAGCTTCACACGCATCAGGCTGTGTGCCGTCCAACTTATGAATCTCTTCACGCTCAATGTCCTTGAACGCTCCCATACGCTTCAGCATTTCGTCGAAATCGACCTGATGTCCGTCGAATTCGGGACCATCTACACAAACGAATTTTGTCTTACCTCCTACCGTGATACGGCATGCACCGCACATACCCGTACCGTCTACCATTATTGTGTTGAGTGAAACATCGGTAGGAATCTCATATTTTTTAGTAAGCAGACAAACAAACTTCATCATGATAGCCGGACCGATGGCAAAACATTTGTCGACCTTTTCCCGCTTGATAACTTCTTCAATACCTTCCGTCACCAAGCCCTTCTTTCCATACGAACCATCGTCGGTCATGATGATTACTTCATCCGAACTTTCTCTCATTTCTTTCTCCAAAATGATCAGTTCCTTAGAACGACCTGCCAATACAGTGATGACACGGTTTCCGGCAGCTTTCAGGGCCTGAACGATAGGCAGCATCGGAGCAACTCCTACACCACCTCCTGCACAAACTACTGTTCCGAAGTTCTCGATATGGGTTGCCTTACCCAGCGGTCCTACCACATCGGTGATATAATCGCCCTCATTCAGTTCACACAAGCGAGTCGATGACAAACCGACCTCTTGTACGACCAACGTAATCGTTCCCTTTACGGGATCGGCTTCTGCAATGGTAAGAGGCATACGTTCGCCTTTTTCGCCTACACGTACGATCACAAAATGACCGGCTTTACGTGACTTGGCAATCAGGGGAGCTTCGATTACCAGCTTAAAAACCTTTTCTGAAAAATGTTCTTTTGAAATAATTTTATTCATCTCCTCGTACTATAAGTTAGTTATTTTTTGCAATTCACTATATTTTGCAAAGTTATCACTAAATAAAATAATACCAAAAGAAATCTTTAAAAACAGAAATTCAATGCCTAACCTAACGTGCGACGAAAGGAAAGTGTAAAGCAAATTCGGCTAAAAATACCAAAGGATAGAGTAAACTCGATTATAGTCAGAATCAAACTTCTGCACATATTATTCGTTTCACATAGGTGAGGCGATCGTTTCACTTTAGTGAAAATAACGCTTCATTATAGTGAAGCAATCGTTCCACTATGGTACAACATACTATTCGCAAGGAAATATATAACAAAAGCTGCCAGCCGGATGCTATGTAAAAATAAAAATCTCCTCCGGATTCCCGAAAGAGTCCGAAGGAGATTTCCTTATCGTTATACCTTTATTTATATCACTACTACGGTATCATTATTTCCCCTTAATAGCTTTATCAAGTTCAGCCCAATGCTCGTCGGTCATGTTGGCTGGAGTAAACAATGCAACTCCGGCAGCTCCGGCCTCAATCGAACCACGTACAGCTTCACCGATTTCAGATGGAATCAGACCATGACCTTCCGGATCTTTGATATTTGCCTTGTTCTGCCAGTCGTGACAAATAAACAGACCACTGTAAATAGGCTTTTTACCGTTTACGGAAGTAACTTCTTCCTTGGTTATTTCTCCAACCCAAGAAGCCGGTTCCAAATAAAAGTCGTTGTAGTTCATCGGGAAGAAGGCATCGATATCCCATTTATTCCATTCCTGACGAACCAGTTTCTTTGCATAAGAATCCGGACCGGGGAATACAGCTGCACTGACTTTTTTACCCTTAGCATGAACCGCAGCCGCAATTTTATTTACCAGATTGGTAATACGGTTATAGCGGAACTGCTTCCATTCCTCGCAAGTAGAAGGATCTTCCACTGCCTTGATATCGATACCGCTTTCAGCCTTGAAATCGGCAACACACTTGTCGCAGTAACAATAATCGGCTGTAGGATATTCTTCGTTCATCACCAGACCATATTTTTCCCAAAGTCCACGAGCCAGAATGACATCTACATAGCGGATATAATCCAAATGAACGAAATCGACATCCGGTATTTCTGCTATCTTGCTATATTCAGTTACCAGATAATTGATGACATCCGGATTATTCGGACACATACATTTATAATAAGGAACATAGGCCTGCACCGTATATGCTGATTCCCCTTTACGGTTTACAGCATACCAGGTAGAATCAGCATCACCTTTCAGCATGGCAGGAATCCATGCATGATATTCCAATCCGGTAGCATGAGCTATCTTTGCCGCACGAGCATGTTTCTCTACATTGAAACCACCCGCATTATAACATATACCTACCAGCCCGTGGTCTTTCCATTTCTGGAAATCGGACTGGATAGATGCTTCCGTAGCTTCTTCTCCTTCTCCCTGCCAACCATATACAGGGATAGTTTTCACCGATTCATTTGAGCATGAAGAAAAGCCCAATACACATGCTACCGTAGCAGCCAACAATAATTTGATTTTCATAAATGCAATTACTTATAAATTAAAAACATAATAGTCAGTAAATATCAATCAAGAATTAAAAACTGAAAAGTTTTCATAAAGTAAATATAAATTTTCTAATAAAAGGCTTAAATCCACTGTTTTTTTTGCCTTACAGCCATTTTTTCCCATTTACAAATTCAGGCTGTTTCAAATATAATGAATGGAATATTATTTTACAAAACACTTCAAATCGCTCTCAATTCGGCTGAAAAGGCCCATATAATTACATAAACAACTTTTTCAAATGAAACATTTTTGGCATACCTATAAGGATTTATATATCAACAAATTGCGCCAACATCAAAAATTTTTTTTCATCTATTTAGAGGAAATAATTGTCTAAAATTCAGATTCGATTGAAAATAAACTTTATCTTTGTAGGTAGACTAGTAAATTCATAACCATGACCGAAAAGCTGAAAGAGATTAAAAATTTAATAGCCGAAGGCGCTACAGAACATGCAATCGACCAATTGAATCAATTCATCAACCAAAACCCCGAATATGCAGCAGAAGCATATTATCTATTAGGGAATGCTTTCCGGAAAAAGGGTGACTGGCAAGGTGCCTTGAATAATTATCAGGAAGCTATCGCTTTGAATCCGGAGAGTCCGGCAGCCGAAGCTCGGAATATGGTGATGGATATTCTCAATTTTTATAATAAAGATATGTTTAATCAATAAGGTAATTGACTTATGGCTAAAATGAAAGGTGTAGTTGTAGTGAATACAGAACGCTGCAAAGGGTGTAACCTGTGCGTGGTAGCTTGCCCGTTACACGTACTGTCGCTCACCGCCAAAGTAAATCAAAAAGGATATAATTACGTTCAGCAGGTTGTAGAAGATACCTGCAACGGATGCTCTTCGTGCGCTATCGTGTGCCCGGACGGTTGCTTAACCGTATACAGAGCAAAATGTGAAGAATAAATTTAAAGTGCTTATAAGCTAAACAATCAAAATTATGGCAGAAGAAGTAGTTCTAATGAAAGGTAACGAAGCCATTGCTCATGCTGCTATCCGCTTTGGTGTGGACGGATACTTCGGTTACCCTATCACTCCCCAATCTGAAGTATTGGAAACTCTTGCCGAACAGAAGCCGTGGGAAACTACCGGTATGGTAGTATTGCAGGCCGAAAGTGAAGTTGCAGCAATTAATATGGTATATGGAGGTGCCGGAAGCGGCAAAATGGTTATGACTTCATCTTCCAGTCCGGGTGTCAGCCTGAAACAGGAAGGTATCTCATACATTGCAGGTGCAGAATTGCCCTGTCTGGTAGTGAACGTCATGCGTGGAGGTCCGGGACTTGGAACTATCCAGCCCAGTCAGGCTGACTATTTCCAGACAACAAAAGGTGGCGGACACGGTGACTATCATCTGATAGCGCTGGCACCAGCTTCGGTTCAGGAAATGGCAGACTTTGTAGGACTTGCCTTTGAACTGGCTTTCAAATATCGTAATCCGGCCATGATTCTTGCCGATGGTGTAATCGGTCAGATGATGGAAAAGGTCGTACTTCCAGCTCCCCGTCCGCGACGTACAGAAGCAGAAATCATTGCACAGTGCCCATGGGCTGCTACAGGATGCAAGGGACGCAAACCCAATATTATCACTTCACTGGAGCTCGACCCTGCCATAATGGAAAAACGAAATATTCACCTGCAGGAAAAATACGCAGAAATAGAAGCCAATGAGGTACGCTATGAAGAAATAGACTGCGAAGATGCTGAATATCTGATCGTAGCATTTGGCTCATGTGCACGTATCGCACAGAAATCAATGGAACATGCACGCGAAGAAGGCATCAAAGTCGGATTGTTCCGTCCTATCACCTTATGGCCGTTCCCAAGCAAACCTTTGGCCGAAAGAGCTAAACAGGTAAAAGGTATCCTTGTTGTGGAACTGAACAGCGGACAAATGATTGAAGATGTGGAACTGGCAGTAAAATGCAGTGTCCCCGTCGAACATTTCGGACGTCTGGGAGGTATCGTCCCTGATCCGGATGAAGTCATCGATGCGTTAAAAGAAAAAATCATTAACAAGTAAGAAACTTATGGGCAATATAGATCAGATCAGAACCGTACTCAATGTGATATTCATGATAGGAGCCGTAGCTTCTTTCATCCTCTACTTCTCATTGGGAGATGATAAAACCATTTTCTTTTATGTATGCGGCGCATCGCTGTTCGTAAAGATGATGGAATTTGTGTTCCGTTTCTTTCTACGCTAACCCGACAAGGAGGAGATATTTATGACAAAAGAAGATATAATGAAGCCCGAGAATCTGGTTTACCAGAAGCCTCGTTTATTGAATGATAACCCGATGCACTACTGTCCGGGATGTAGCCACGGAGTAGTTCACAAACTGATAGCCGAAGTTATAGAAGAAATGGGCATGGAAGAAAAGGCCATCGGAATCAGTCCGGTGGGATGTGCCGTATTCATGTATAACTATCTTGACATAGACTGTCTGGAAGCAGCTCACGGACGTGCACCTGCTCTAGCCGGTGCCATCAAACGCCTGTGGCCGGACCGACTGGTATTTACTTATCAGGGAGATGGTGACCTGGCTTGTATCGGTACAGCCGAGACAATCCACGCATTAAACCGTGGTGACAATATCGCTATTATCTTCATCAACAATGCCATATACGGTATGACCGGAGGACAAATGGCACCGACCACGCTGATAGGAATGAAAACAGCGACCTGCCCTTATGGACGAAATCCGGAAATACACGGCTATCCGTTGAAGATGACAGAAATAGCAGCCACTTTACAAGGAACATGCTATGTTACCCGTCAGGCCGTTCATACGGTAGCAGCAATCCGCAAGGCTAAAAAAGCAATCCGCAAGGCTTTCGAAAACAGCTTGCAGGGTAAAGGGTCAAATCTGGTAGAAATCGTATCAACATGTAACTCCGGATGGAAAATGACACCCGAAGGTGCCAACAAATGGATGGAAGAAAACATGTTCCCGTTCTACCCGCTGGGCGACCTGAAAGATACAAGCGGAGAAAACAAATAAAATCATCAAAAAAGAACTATCATGAAAGAAGAAATCATTATAGCAGGATTCGGCGGACAAGGTGTATTGTCGATGGGTAAAATCCTGGCTTATTCAGGACTGATGGAAAACAAGGAAGTCACCTGGATGCCTGCCTATGGTCCTGAACAGCGAGGAGGTACAGCCAATGTAACCGTCATCATCAGCGACGAACGCATTTCCTCTCCGATCTTGAGCAAATACGATACAGCCATCATCCTGAACCAGCCTTCGCTTGCCAAATTCGAGAACAAGGTAAAACCCGGAGGTGTACTGATTTACGATGGTTACGGTATTATCAATCCGCCGACACGTAAAGATATCCATGTGTATCGTATCGATGCCATGGACGAAGCCAACGAACGAAAAATGGCTAAGACATTCAACATGATCGTACTGGGCGGCCTGTTGAAAATACGTCCGATCGTTTCAATAGAAAGCGTCATCAAGGCATTACACAAGACACTGCCCGAACGCCATCACCACCTGATACCGATGAATGAAGAAGCCATCCATATCGGTATGGATATTATCAAAGAAATGAAATAACTGTATTTATCCATACAACCTCAAAATGCGCAGGCGCACGGAAGTCCTTTTTAAAGAAAGATTCCGCGCGCCTTTGTATCAATATATCTTCTAGTATTTTTACACTTTGCACACGGTTTCTTTCGTTTTTAAATTGTATCTTTGCCTCCATTATGAGGAAGATATTTTTTATAGCTATAATATTACTGATTTGCGGTACGATTTCCGCACAAAACACCTACCAGCAAGGGCAGTTCACAAGGCAGTTCGGAAGTTCCGCATCGGGAACGGACAGTAACTTGTACGACCGCAACGGAAACCCGATTGATACAACCTCTGTGATTGATGCCAGTACCATTCCTATCGGATTGTCTTGCTGGAAAATAGACCGCCAGTTCGGCAATATGACCGAAGTGCCGGTGGATACCTTACAGCATGATTTCCAAAATACGAACGACACGGGAGGACCAACCGGTCATTATACATACTTGGGAAACCTGGGTTCCCCTCGTATCTCGCATGTCTTCTTCGAACGGAAAGACCCCGAGCAATTCTTTTTCCTCGATCCTTACGACTTTACCGTCGTCGAACCGGAAGACGTGGTATATACCAACACCAAATCTCCTTTCACCAATCTTACCTACTACAAGCAAGGAGGAAGCTCTGACGGAGAAGAGCGTTTCAAGGCTTATTTTGCCGTAAATGCAAACAAACGACTGGGATTCGGATTCAATATCGACTATGTATATGGACGTGGAAAATACATGAACCAGTCTACAGCCTTGTTCAACGGAAACCTTTTTGCCTACTACCTCGGCGATAAATACAACATGCATTTCAGTTTCATCAATGACAACCTGAAAGTTGCCGAGAACGGAGGTATTGTAGACGACCGGTATGTTACCCGTCCGCTGGACATGGCAGAAGGCGGAAAGGTATATGCCAATGATGAAATTCCGACTAACCTGTCGCAGGTATGGAACCATAATACGGGCTATCACGCTTTTTTGACTCACCGTTATAACGTGGGATTCTACCGTGAAAATCCGGATGCTAAAGATACAGTCAACACAGAAATATTTGTTCCTGTAACGAGCTTCCTGCATACCGTCAAGGTAGACATCAACCGTCGTAAATATATTTCCTACGACGAGGCTCAAAACCAGCAATATTTCCAGAACAATTACCTTACCGATGTGCAGCGTGACGAAACAGAACAACTGGCTGTAAAAAATACTATCGGCATATCTTTACGTGAAGGATTCAACAAATGGGCAAAGGCAGGACTGACGGCTTTCATGAGTCATGAATACAGACGTTTTACCATGACCGATACCCTTGCCCGCACTCCTGGTCAGCGCATACCTACCGACTATGTGGAAAATACGATTTCAGCAGGTGGTCAACTCATTAAGGAACAGGGACAGACCTTACACTACAACGTAATGGGAGAAATCGCTCTTGTAGGAGAAGATGCCGGACAATTTCAGATACAAGGTAAAGGCGACCTGAACTTCCGTCTGTTCAGTGATACGGTACGTCTGGAAGCCAATGCTTATATCAAAAACCTGAATCCGATTTTTTACTACAGACATTTCCACTCCAAACATTACTGGTGGGATAATAACGATTTGTCTAAAATCATGCGTACCCGAATCGAAGGAAGGCTGAGTGTAGACCGCTGGAAAACCCAGCTTAAAGCCGGAGTAGAAAATATAAAGAACTATACGTACCTGGATAATACTTCTGTAAAATATACAGAAACGTCTTCAGGTAAAGAAGTCACGACTTACAAGAACGACGTAGCTGTAAAACAGAATTCCGGCAACATACAAGTCTTCAGTGCAGCTCTGAGACAAGATTTCAAGCTGGGTATCTTCCATCTCGACAATGAAATTACTTATCAGAAATCGAGTAATCAGGATGTTCTTCCATTACCGGAACTGACTCTCTACCACAATTTATATATCAAATTCGGTTTGGCGAAGAAAGTGCTGCAAATAGAAATGGGAGCAGACGTACGTTACTTCACACAGTATTATGCACCCGATTATGCTCCGGCTATCGGACAATTTTATTTGCAGAACAAAGAGACCCGCTACAAACTGGGCGGTTACCCGCTGTTGAACGGATATATCAATCTCCACCTGAAACGTACACGTATCTTCATAGCCATGTACAACCTGATTCAAGGACAAGGAGAAAAGAGCTATTTCCTGGCTCCTCACTACCCGCTGAATCCTCGCTTGCTGAAATTCGGATTGTCATGGAATTTCTTCGATTAAACCAATGTGACTATGAAAAAAAATTGGTTACGATATGGCATTATAGCCCTGGCCATCGCAGCAGGCGTTATCATACTGAACACGCAGAAAGAGCAACGACCCGTTTTCTCTCCACGCGACTATGCCGAGATAGCCAGTTCGGGGATTCTTCGTGCGGTAACCGAATACAATGCCGTAAGCTATCATGTAACAGAAGATACCTTGCAGGGATTTGATTACGAATTACTGAACCTTTTTGCATCCGAAAAAGGCCTGAAGCTGGAAATTACCCCTGAAATGAGTTTCGAGAAGCGGCTGAAAGGACTTATCAGCGGACAATATGACATTCTGGCAACTGGAACTGTCGTAACCACACAGCTGAAAGATTCGCTGCTTTTCACCCGGACATTGCTGTTGAGCAAACAAGTATTGGTACAACGGAAAAAAGAAGAGGGAAAGGACAGCTTGTATATCCATAACCAGCTCGACCTAGCCAATAAACATCTTCACGTGATCAAAGGCTCTCCTGCCTTGTTGCGTATCCATAACCTCATCAGTGAAATAGCCGATACAATCTATATCGACGAGGTTGATTTGTACGGCCCCGAACAATTGCTGGCCATGGTTTCGGGTGGAGACATCGACTATGCAGTATGCGATGAAAACATAGCCCAAGCGTCTATAGACGAATTTCCGAATCTGGATATAAATACAGACATCAGCTTCACCCAGTTTTATGCCTGGGGAGTAAGCAAGCACTCTCCTGCCCTACTGGACAGTCTGAACGTGTGGATGGACAGTTTTATCCAGACCAAAGCATACAAAAACTTATATAATAAATACTTTAACTAATACCGTTAGCTATGATAAAATTAGATAATGTACACTGGGGGTTCATCGGTTGTGGTGAAGTGACAGAAAAGAAAAGTGGTCCGGCCTTCAACATGATAGACGGTTCGAAAGTCGTAGCTGTAATGAGCCGTGATGAAGAAAAAGTAAAATCGTATGCACGCCGACACAACATTCCGCGATGGTATACCGATGCTCAGGAACTGATAGGCGATGAAGATGTAAACGCTATTTACATTGCCACTCCTCCCTCATCGCATGCTACTTTCGCCATCATGGCAATGAAAGCAGGAAAACCTGTCTATATCGAAAAACCGATGGCAGCCAGCTACGAAGATTGTGCCCGCATCAACCGCATCTCGCAGGAAACCGGTATTCCCTGTTTTGTAGCTTATTACCGCCGTTACCTGCCATACTTCCAGAAAGTACGCCAACTGGTAGAAGAAGGAGAAATAGGAAATGTCATCAACGTCCAGATACGTTTCGCCCAGCCTCCGCGAGCACTCGACTACAACAGTACCAACTTACCCTGGCGTGTCCAGCCGGATATTGCCGGAGGAGGTTACTTCTACGATCTGGCACCTCATCAACTGGATCTCTTGCAGGAAATGTTTGGCTGCATACTCGAAGCCGAAGGATACAAGAGCAACCGCGGTGGACTTTATCAGGCAGAAGATACCATCAGTGCCTGCTTTAAGTTTGCATCCGGACTACCCGGATCAGGATCATGGTGTTTCGTTGCTCACGAATCAGCAAAGGAAGACCGCATCGAAATCATCGGTGACAAGGGTATGATTTGTTTCTCTGTCTTTACGTACGATCCGATAGCTCTGCATACCGAACGCGGACGTGAAGAAATACTTCCTCAAAATCCACCTTATGTACAGCTTCCGCTGATTCAGGCTGTAGTAGAACATCTGCAAGGAAAAGCTATATGCACTTGCGACGGGGTAAGCGCCACTCCCACCAACTGGGTGATGGACCGCATCCTGAACAAGCTCTGAGCCTTTCTTTCACTGTATTATTTTCCACCTGACAAACCGCATGAAGCTATTACGAAATATCTTTATCTTATTGCTGCTTTCCGCTCAGTCTTTATACGGACAGAACGAAAAGCAGCAGACATTCATGCAGCGCTTGGGAAAAATATTTAGTGAAACAGATACGACTTACATTGCGCCCAACAAATACAACCTGGCTTTCATGATAGAACAAAGTTTCTGGCACGAACGCTACAAGCTGGGTACACGTATAGACGGTCAGCGGCAGAATATTACGTTTGCTCCTACTCCAACACCCAAGATAGGTGCTTATTTCGGATGGCGATGGATCTTTCTGGGAATATCATTCAGTTATCCGGAACTGATAGGAAAAGGTCATAGCGGAGAATCGAAAAAAGAGTATGTCTTCAATTTATACAGCTCGCGTGTAGGAGTCGATTTGTATTACCGGAAAACCGGAAGTGACTTCCATATTGCTTCCTATTCGGGTTTTAACCTGCCTGAAGACTACGAGGGACGCAAATTCGAAGGATTCCAAAGCAAGATTATAGGACTGAATGCCTACTGGATTTTCAATAATAAGAAATTTTCATACCCTGCTGCCTACAGCCAGTCTACCAACCAGCGACGTAGCTGTGGCTCATTTATGGCAGGGTTTTCTTACTCACACCACAGCATATCCTTCGACCATACCAAGTTACCCGCCGACATGATTGAACAAATCCGGTCTACACTTAAGTTCAACAAACTGGAGTACCGCGACTTTAATCTCAGCTTCGGATACGGGTACAACTGGGTATTTGCCAAAAACTGCCTGCTGAATGTGTCACTGATGCCTGCCATAGCCTACAAGAAAGCAAAACTGAACGGACAGCCAGCTGACATGGAAAACAACTGGATGGAATGGATCAATGATATCAACTTCGATCTGGTGACTCGTGCCGGTATCACCTGGAACAACAGCAAATATTACGTGGGTGCCTCACTCGTACTGAATACGTACGATTACCGCAAGTCAGACTTTTCGATGACAAATTCCTTTGGCAGCCTGCGTATATATGTAGGATTCAATTTCTGGAAAAAGAAAGAATATAGAGAACAGAAGCAATAAAAAAACTTCACCACAGGCAACCACCATTGCCCGCGGTGAAGCAGATAAACACACACAATTTAAATCCTATTATTTAGAAATGTACTCCTAATGTAAATAACAATTGATGACGTTCATTGTTCACTTTGGTAGGCGCTAACATCAAGTTTCCTGCCTGATCTATTCCGCCATCGAAAGCATAGAAATCACCCTTGTAAAAATCGTACTTATAAGCTACATCCGCATAAATCAGACGTCCTCTGTAACCCAGTCCGACACTGACTGCCTGACGCGATTTCAAATTCAAGTACTCGGCATCGGTACGAGTATTATCGGTAGCCGGAATATTCTTAAACGCATCACTTTTGATAGGTGTCGAACGGAAATGATATCCGGCACGCACACTGAAAGCCGATGAAACCTTTGTTTCCATACCTACACGGAACGAGTGAACTCCTTTCAAGGTTTCCTTCACGGCAGCCTGACCGTTCAGTTCCCGACCTTCATAATCCTGTAGCTTGGTAGATGAATAACTTTCAAATTCATATTCGGCATCCAAAGCCATGATACCACCCACTACAGTACCGGCACTGACGTTGAAACGCCACGGAGTAATCAGTCTGTAATCCCACGCATATTGTCCACCGCTTAGATAATCCATCAGATTTTCGGTATAGCTGGATGTAGAATTACCCAATGCTAAATTGCTTGTCAAGACAGAAGTATAACGATCGGACATATTGTACCAGACAGGCGTATGTATAGCCAGACCAAAACGGAATGGAGAATATTCGAACGGACGGATAATGGCACCCACCTTCAAATCCAGTCCTGTACCTTCAGTCTTATACGTATTGTTCAGTGTAAAATTGCCCTGATATTTACTGCTAGATCTTTGCACATTTTCACCATAAGAAGAATAACGCAGATAATCTACATCGTATACGCCCAATGTTGCTCCAAAATAAAAGCGGTCGCGGACATTAAAGGCAATATTGAAATCATATTCATTGATAGATCCTGTCTCGCGGCTGTAATATTCTCCATCAAGACCTTCCCAACCATAAATACGGGTAATATTTCCTTGATCATTCCAGCCTACATCTACTAATCCGGTACGAGCACCCATGGCGCCTAAATAAGGAGTATTGTAAAACGTACTTTCCGTATACGGGTTACCAGCATCCAGCAGAGCATCAAAATTTGTTTTGTTCTGATATCCGGCTCCATTAATCATGTCAGCCATCTGCCTGGTCAGTGAGTTACCGTTCAGTCCCCCTTTCGATGCAAACTGACGGTTAAAATTCACCAGTTTATGATAGTTGAACGCAAAGTTCAGAAATCTCAAATCGGTCTTATTACCAATCTTCGTACTCCATACGAAACCAAGCTGATCGAACGAAGCACGATTACGCTTTTCGTCCATCACGCTGCCGCTAAAATCACTGTGCGACTTATTGGCTTTAAAGCCAAAACTCAGAGCCACATCGTTACTCCGGTAAAGTCCGATACCCGCAGGATTCGTACCGATGGTAGACAAATCAGCACCCAGTGCACTCATTGCACCTCCCATACCTACAAAACGGGCCGTACCATTCACATCATTTCCTAAAAAGCGAAGTGCATCATATTGATTTTGTGCTGCTGCGGCAGAAGCCAGTGCACCTGCCACAGTCAGAACCATTATTTTCTTTTTCATAATCCAAACAATCTTCTATTTGACATTTTTATCTTCTGCTTGAACCTCCCCCTCTGGAGCTGGAACGTGAAGAACCTCCACCTACAGACGATCCACGGTTAAAGCTACCGGACGATCCACGATTGAAACTGCTACCTCCTCCTCTGGAGAAAGAACTACCTGAATTACGAGGAGTAGAATAGCCATTGCTGGAACGTGTATTCGAGTTATAGCTGGAACTGCGTCGGGTACTGCTCGGACGATTGTAGGTAGAACCTGTACGATCCACCGTACTACTTGGACGTACATAAGAACCGTTTCCACGTGAAGGACGAGTAACAGAAGAACCGCTACCAGGCTGGAAGCTGGAACCTCCTCCAACAGAAGGACGTACAGAGTTCGAGGTATGTTCATAACCACTTCCCGGGCGTACTACACGACCTATATTTGAAGAAGAGCTTCTCCGTGAAGACGTATTTATATATCGACTAGTATTTCCTATGCCTACACCATTTCGTCTGGAAGAGGTATATCCCGTATATCTTGACGGACGATAGTCGGTATGTCCTGTACGATAATTTCCGGCCCAGTACGGATAATGGTGATGATGCCATCCTGGTCCCCAGTAGCCACCCCAGTAGCCGCCCCAGTAACCATCATACCAATAAGGCGAATACCAAGAGGAATACCACGGAGAATACCAGCTGCTGTAATACCATGGAGAAGACCATCCCCAGCCAAATCCCCATCTTGGACCTGAAACGCCCCAATTCCAGCGCCAATCCCACCATAATGGATTAGTGGCAGTCGGGAAAATATACGCATATAAGCCATCTTCATAAATATTCCAATCCCATGACGGATACGCTCCATATACTACATCCCAGTAAAGCGGACTACTGATAGGAATAGCATAACGTGGACTGCGGAAACGTATGATTCGCATGGCATACTCATAGTCATCCTGTGAACCTTCGAAACCGTTCACCCATTCCCCGCGCTCACCATAAGGCTTCTCCTCTATATACAATGTATCATTCTGCATTGAAAAGGTATTGTCGCGCGAAGTATATCGCCGGTTGTATTCATCAATGTCACGAGTTTTTCCGGTAACGTCTTTCACTACGATAGTCGATCCCGGAGCTGCATACACCGTCGTATTGTTTGAAGTCTGCTTCGGAGCGGACTGTACCTCTTTTTTCTGTTCCGTTTTCTTTTCCTTTTTCGGAACGAAATAAAGGTCGTCGTTACTCTGTGCCATAGCCAGCCACGGCAAGCAAGCTATCAGCAGCGAAGCCCATATTCTACTTTTCATACACATATCATTTATACGGTTTATTTCAATTACAAAATTAAAGAGTTAATCGTTACGTACAAGTAGAAATTCCCTATTTCGATATAGGGTTTTCCCTATTTTCACTACCTTTGTCTGCGAAACGAATATCTCCATATATATGAAATACTTTGAAGTCACTTTTACTGCACAGCCGTGCAATGAAATTGTAACCGATGTCTTGTCGGCACTGGCGGGCGAAATCGGTTTCGAAAGTTTTGTCGAATGTGAAGGAGGAGTCCAGGCCTATATACAGCAAAGCCTGTTCGACGAAAATGCCCTGAAAGAAATGCTGGCAAACTTTCCTGTTCCTGATACGAAGATTACGTATACCATTACCGAACCCGAAGACAAGGACTGGAACGAAGAGTGGGAAAAGAATTTTTTCCAGCCTATCGTCATCGATAACCGCTGCGTGATACACAGTACTTTCCATCATGATTACCCACATGCAGAATACGATATTGTCATCAATCCACAGATGGCCTTCGGAACCGGACATCACGAAACGACCAGTTCCATTCTAGGAGAGTTACTGGATGCCGACCTGAAAGGTAAATCTGTACTCGACATGGGATGCGGTACATCTATTCTGGCCATTCTGGCAAGCATGAGAGGAGCCGATCCGGTGACAGCTATCGACATCGACGACTGGTGTGTTAACAATTCACGCGACAACATCGCTCTGAATCATATTTCGAACATTACGGTCGAACTAGGAGATGCATCGCTGCTGAAGGGACGCAAGCCGTTCGATATTATCATAGCCAATATCAACCGCAACATCTTGTTGAACGATATGGCAGCATACGCTGCATGCATGCACAAGGGATCGGAACTTTACATGAGTGGCTTCTATGTAGAAGATATTCCTGCCATCCGCGAAAAGGCTGAAAGTTTAGGAATGACTTTCGTACACCACCGGGAAAAGAACCGCTGGGTAGCAGTCAAATTCGTAATGTAACAAGATAACAAGATACAAAAGAAAGGCTGTCTTTAAAATTTGAACTACATCCAATTCAAATTAAAGACAGCCTTTTCTATAATAATATAGTCTTATTTATTTCTTCAAATTATTTGCATTCGTCAATAATTTGCCTTGATACTCTCCAGTCAATGTCTGCAAGAATGATACAATCTGTTTTACCTCCTGCTGCGACAAATCCACACCGACTTCATATTTAGCCATAGCGATGACAGCATCTTCGAGTGTAGCCTGAGTAGCATCGTGGAAATAAGGAGCAGTCAGTGCCACATTACGCAAGCCAGGTACTTTAAAGCGATGACGGTCTCTTTCGTTCTTTGTTTCCTTGAAACGACCATTATCCTCCACAGTCAGTTCCGTACCACGGTCAGCAAAATAATCGCGCTTGATACCCATCAGTTCATACGACTGTCCACCCATATTCTCTCCGACATGACAAGTAGCACAGTTGTATTTCTTGAACAGATCATATCCGGCGATTTCTTCTGCATTCATTGCTGTCTTGTCTCCCTTCAGGTATTTATCAAAACGAGAATTTGGAGTCAGCAATGTCTTTTCAAATTCCTGAATGGCATTTGTAATGTTAGCCTGATTAATGCCATCAGGATACACTTCACGGAATGCCTTGCTGAAGGCTACATCCGCATTGAGCTTTTCACAGATTTCATCGAACGACTTACAAGCCATTTCCACTGGATTCAAAGGAGGTCCGGCTGCCTGATCTGCCAATGTAGCGGCACGTCCATCCCAGAACTGTACAAAATTATACAATGCATTATATACAGTAGGAGCGTTCACACCTCCCAACTGTCCGCCTACACCTTCAGAGAATGACTTATTGTCTACACCACCTGTATTTAATCCGTGACAAGAAGAACAAGATACAGTATTGTCTGCCGACAAACGTACGTCGTGGAACAACAAGTTACCCAATATCACTTTACGCATATCTACCGGAACGGAATCCTGAACCGGACGGATTGACTCATTCATCCATTGCACATCAGCCAGCGGATTAGGGTAAAAAGCTCCACGCTGAGATTTAACCCATGCAAGAGCCATCTGCTTTTCCGTATCTGTCAGCGAAGATCCCCAGTGAACAAGATAATACTTAGCCAGCGGCATCGTACCGTCGGCAATCACTTTCTCCACCTTGGCCAAATCGACCTCACTGATCTTTTCGCCCTTTTTCAATGCCTCCATCATAGGAGTCATATCAAACGAACGATAGCCCAAACGGACATCTTCTTTCACCAGTTTGCCTGCAACCGGAAATCCGGCATAGAAAGGCAACTTCGGATTAGCCGTGTGGCAAGCCATACAACCACTGCTCTCAATGATTTCTTCCATTTGAGCATTACTTTCCAGGCTGGCTGAAGGTGCTTTATTCACCAATCGGTACACCACGCAAAGCACGACGGCTACCACCAGTATGGAAAGAATAATCTTCGAAATTTTTTTCATAAAAGAATGATTTAGAAATTAAACAACCAGTATATATCACAAATAAGACTATGAACGAGAATATAAATGTACACTTTGACGGGCTGCCGGAAGGTAATTCACCCCATACCAGCACATCTGGAGCGACAGAAAAGACACAATCAATATCCAATAAAGAACACGTGGAGAAGAACTTCTGAACAAGCGCAGATGTACATACAACAAATAACCGGTCCAGGTCACCACAGCCCATGTTTCTTTCGGGTCCCAACTCCAATAGTGTCCCCAGGCTTCCTTGGCCCATATCGCTCCTGTAAGCATGCCGACCGTCAGAAACGCAAGTCCGGTATAAACCAACTTATCGGCAGCCTCCAAGTAGTTTACCCGACGTTTGAAGAGTCCCATGCACGACAGAATAAAGGCGCAGCCCAACACGGAATAAGAAAACATATAAATGGTTACATGAGGGATAAACCATGGACTCTGCAAGGCAGGCATAAGGGACTGGTCGTGAATTTCCGGTTTCAATATATTGACTAAAGCAAATACAGCACCTACCACAGTAGAAAAGCACAAAATCCATGGATATTTCCAGCGAATATAAGTCAGCAGACCGGATACTCCCATAAAAAAGGAATACCACAATCGGGTTTCACCCATGGTACGCAAGGGAGGACGTTGCAAATAGATCCAGAATCCTGCAATAAACACTGCAAAAACCAGAATACCCAGCAAAGTCAGCAGGATAGCCCAGCGACTTCGTTCCTTGGAAAACAAAGCAAATCCTGCACCGCTTCCCCACAATATAATGGCCGACAAGGCAAACCACTCAAAATTGTTCCACGTAATCATCATTCCCATAACACATTAATTTAATCTACTCCGTATCAACAAGATGCATCAACCTCAGAAGACAGTGCCTTCTGTCTGTCGGGACCAGCCAAAAACAACAGACAACTTCCGCACAACATCATCACAATACCCAGCCACATAAGAAACTTCAAGGGCTCACGTACAATCTGAACAACACAATACTGCGGTTGGGATGACTGTACATCATAGGAAGTCAGATAATAGTCTTCTGCCCAACTTGCCGCATACGGATGATTTACTTCCAGATGAGCAGGCTTTCCATCAATCGAAATATCTGCAAAAAAATGACGCGGACTTCCATTGGGGTAATGCTCTACGGTAAAAGTGATCAACTGCAATGACTTCGGCAGATACACCCTCGTACCTTGTTCCGTAAACGCCTCATTGCTAGGCGATGTTCTAAACACCGGCATACGTAGTGTCTGCTCTTCCGCACTACCTATGAACCCAGCGAAGAGAGCCAACCACAATCCAGCATGATTAAGTACAAAACACCATCGGTTTCGTCCCGGCAAGAATGCTCTCCTCAGGGTAATCATTCCCAAATGTGTAAGCAATCCGAACAGCCCCACTACAAAAATCCAAGAAGAAGTAAAATGATAGCATCCCAAACGAACGAATAGACCTGATTTCTCGGCTATTTCCTGAGCGGAAAGCTGAGGGAACAAACCAATCACCAGGCAACCGGCCAAAAGCCAACCGAGGGTCCAATAAGTACACTGCGGGGAAAGCCATAATCTGACAAAACGTGAGGAACGCTTTTCTTTATATACATATCCCATTCCTCCCATCCAGATCAAGGCTAGAAGGACATCCAGTGGAAAAGCAAAAAAGGCAAACGGAAAATTGCCAAAGATACATTGAGCAACCACTGAAAGCAGTAATAATAAAATGAATAGTAAGTTAGTCTGTAAGTTCATATATCAATGATTTATGAAACTCTTGCAAAGATAGAAACTTTATCTAATATTGCAACAAAATTGTAAATATAACAATTATTTTATTTTTCAAATTATTCCGGAATCATAGCAATACAAGGAATATAAGTATTTCCAAAAAGATATAAGTTTCCTCTTACAATTCTGATATATAATCAATTATAAGCAATTCATCAAAATCAGTTTGCAATTTATTGACTAGACACATGTTTCTTAAAAACAACTATCTACGATAATGTTTAGCTAACCTTCCAACCGTACAGTAGCAACCATATACCTATTTGCCATAGGAAAATCCCTATTTGATATAGGAATTTACCTGCATATTTATAGGATTTTCTATTCTTCTATCCTTATTTTATTACCTATTTTTGCAACATCAACCAAAAAAGAATAAGGAATATGAAGAACTTAATGAAAATAATCACTATGTTAGCCATACTGGTAGCAATGACCAGTTGCGGACTTTACGATACCGCCGGACAACGTGCCCAACTGATGGAGAACCTACATACAGGTATGACGAAACGTGAAGTCGTCGCCATATTAGGAAATCCCGAGTTCAGACGTTCCAGCAATGGAATAGAACAATGGGAATTTCATAAAACGCATTTCAGTGGAGCACAAACAGTTATTCTACTCGATTTTCGGAATGACAAAGTTGTTTCATTCGATACGTACGATGGTAATTATCCGTCTCCCGGCTATCCACCTATAGCAGTCTGCCCGCCAGCCCCTGCAGGAAGCAATCCTTCATTGCCTTATCCTACAGACGATCAGGCCTGGTTCCGTGAATTATATCAACGGGTGAAGGAAAAGCCTTTCAAAGACGGACGTCTGGACGTACTCCGAGCTGCTGTCCGCCAGTCTGACTTTACCTGCGATGAAATTGTACAGCTAATGAAAATATTCAATTCAGACGATGATCGACTGGAGGCATTAGCTATTCTGGAACCGACGATCATTGACCGGCAGAATGTAGACCGCATTATCAATTCCATGACTTTCATTTCAGGAGAAGAGAAAGCCCGAAGCATATTAAACAAAAAACATTACAACAATCGCCTGTATACCGATGCCGAAATCAATACACTGTACGACAGAGTTAAAAACGCTTTTCCATCGTCCGAGCAGTTGAAAACCCTGGAAACAGGATTGAACAGCCGAAGCATTACCTGCAAGCAATGCGTCAAACTGCTTTCGATATGTGACTTCGACAGCGAACGAATGAAATTCCTGCAAGTCATGGCACCTCATATATACGACTGCCATAACCAGCAGATTATTATCGATACAATGGATTTTCCCTCAGAGAAAGACGAAGTACGACAGCTGATACAACGATATTGCAAATAACTTTCTTCCAACAAAAAAAGCATTTTCCAACCCTCTATACAGGGAACGGAAAATGCTTTTCTATTTAGAAATTCAACTTAAATCAGTCCTTTGCCTGATGAACAGTGAGCTGTGGGAACGGGAATCCGATACCCTCCTTATTGAATGTATCGTACACTATCTTGTTCATGTCGAAATAAACATTCCAGTAATCGGCCGACTTCGTCCATACACGCACCTTGATGTCTACACTGCTTGCAGAAAGAGCTCCCAAGGCAATCATCGGAGCCGGGTCTTTCAAGATACGGTCATCTGCATCGATGATACGCTGCAAAACCTCTCTTACCTTTTCAAAATCTTCTCCGTATTCTACCCCGAACACCCATTCTGCACGACGGGTTTCCTGCTTGTTATAATTCGTAATGGCATTGCTGCTCAACGAACCGTTAGGTACATAAATAACCTTATTGTCAACTGTAACCAGAATCGTATGGAAAATCTGAATTTCACGTACTGTTCCGCTTGCATTCGGACTTTCTATGTAATCGCCTACCTTAAAAGGCTTGAATACCAAAATAATCAGTCCACCTGCGAAGTTAGAAAGATTTCCTGACAATGCCATACCGATGGCAACACCGGCAGAAGCCAGCAAAGCAGCAAAACTGGTTGTTTCCACACCCAACCGGCTTACTATAGCAAAGGCCAGTATCAGGTTCAGCAATATACTAACCAGACTCTTCAAGAAAGTCTGAACACTGATCTCCAGCTTTCTCTTTTCCAGAATACGAGAAAGTAAACGTCCGATCTGCTTAATGATAAAACGTCCGACAATGTAAATGATAATTGCCCCCAACAGGTCTTTCCCAACCTCGATTCCCCAGTCAAGCAATTTAGTCAGCAACTGTTCTACGTCTATATGCTGAGAACCAGCACTAAGGAAAGTTGCGTTCAATAAAGATGATAATAACATACTTGTTTGTTTTTTAATGATAAATATTTATTCTTCCAGTATACCCTTACCCTGTCGGATAATTTCAGGTACATCTTCACAACAATTTACAACGGTAGAAGGTTCAATTCCTCCTATACCTCCGTCTATTATTAAATCGACGTCCTCACCAAATTTTTCATCTATCAGCTCCGGATCGGTAACATATTCTATATCTTCATTGGGACGTAACGGCAAAGTAGTTGTCAGGATCGGTGCATCGAGCAAATGACAAATCTCACGGATAATGTTATTATCGGGTACACGGATACCTACTTCCTTTCGGTTACGGAATATTTTGGGCAAACGACTGTCGGCATTCAGTACAAACGTAAACGGGCCCGGCAAGTTACGCTTCATCAACTTGAAAGTGGCATTGCTTACCCGTGCATATTCGCTGATATTGCTCAAGTCGTAACAAATAATGGAAAGATTGTTTTTACGCGGATCGATGTTCTTGAACTTACATATCCGCTCGATAGGACGCTCTTTCAGCGCATGACAACCCATAGCATACATGGTATCGGTAGGATAAATAATTATCCCGCCATCATTCAGAATGTCCACAATGTGCTGTAGCACATCGGGATCATTATTTTTGGAGTATAATTTCTGTATCATAGTCGCAAATATAGTGCTTTTTGAAACACAATTGCATCTTTTCATCACGATTATTCATCGCAAGTTTTTCCGATAGTTTACAAATGCACAATGGAATCAGAGAATAGCAATACAAATAAAGAAGAACCGCATCGTAACTCCGAAAAGCAGAGTTCGATGCGGCTCTTTTATGTGTTTATACTATAATCTGTATACTATTGGTTTTGACAACACAAGTCTGTCAGAACCTTCTGAAAAACAATCAACGGTCAGCTTTCAAGCGGTCGGCCATAGCCTTAGCCAGTTCCTTAGCCTGACGGAAAGTATCTTCCTTCATACTTTGCTTCATTTCCACCGGATTGCCGATAACTTCGAATTTCAGTTTTTCAGCATATTCGCCCAATTTCTTGACAGCTGCACTTGCCCATGTAAATGAGCCGAAATATCCCATCACACGATTCTTCATTTCGCGGGCAGCTACCTTGCTCAGCAATGCCTCCATTTCAGGATACAAGTGCATGTTATAAGTAGTACATCCCACAATCAGACCCTTGTACTTGAAGATATCCGACAGAATAAATGAATGATGAGTCTTCGAAACATTGTGCATCACAATATTCTTGATACCCTGAGCGCTCAACTCTTCTGCGATGGTTTCGGCCAGCTCCTCTGTATTGCCATACATGGTACCATAAGCGATAACCACACCTTCCTCACCTTCGTAGCGGCTCATCTTATCGTACATATCGATCACCTGAGGAATCTTTTCCTCCCATACCGGTCCGTGAGTAGGACAAATCATCTTGATAGGCAGACCACCACATTTCTGCAATGCTCTCTGTACCGGATTGCCGAACTTACCTACGATATTGGCATAGTAACGGCGCATTTCATTCCAGTAAATATCGGTATTGATATTCTTATCGATACAGCCACCATTCAGTGCACCAAAGCATCCGAAAGCGTCACCCGAGAACAAGATACCATCCGTTTCGTCGAAAGTAACCATTGTTTCAGGCCAGTGTACCATCGGAACCAAATAGAAACGCAGGTTATGATGTCCCAGCTTCAGGAAATCGCCGTCACCTACCACGTAACGATCACCTCCTACACCGTAATAACCTTCCACCATATCGAAAGTCTTCTTGTTTCCTACCAATACAATGTCAGGATAATACTGCTTAATGAGTGCGATAGAACCAGAATGATCGGGTTCCATGTGATTAATAATCAAATAATTGATCTTACGATCGCCGATAACGGCACGAATCTTCTTCAAATACACCTCGAAAAAGGCTACATCCACCGTATCTACCAGTGCCACCATTTCATCGTCGGCAATCAGGTATGAGTTATAAGATACTCCATAAGGTAACGGCCAAAGGTTTTCGAACAACGCTTTCGAACGGTCGTTCACACCCACATAATGTACTTTTCCTTTAATTTCCATTTTTGTTATCCGAATTAGTTATATACTATATATTTTTTACTTCAATTGTTTTCCCTGCCATGCGTCCCGCTCTTCCATCCTGCGCTTCAGTCGAGCCGTAAACTCGTGATTCTTCAGTCCCCAGTCGGGCGCAATCAGCAATTCCTTCGGCGACTGCGACACGAACCGCTCCAGAACCAGATCTGCCCGAAGATGTTCGATATAATCGATGACTAAATCAATGTACTCATCGACCGCATACAGATGAAATGCTTCGGGATGTAATGCGAATTCGTGTGCCATACGTGTCCCCTTTATCAACTGCAACTGATGCATCTTCAGGGTTGTCAGCGGCAACTGCGACAAGGTTTCGGCCTGCTGAATCAGCTTTTCGGAATCTTCTCCCGGAAGTCCCAATATCACATGACCTCCTGTCAGGATACCTCTTCCGGCTGTCCGCCGCACAGCATCTTCAGTACAAGCAAATGTATGTCCCCGGTTAATCCTTGCCAGCGTTGCATCGTCGGTACTTTCTATGCCATACTCCACCAGCAAAAACGTCTGCCGGTTCAGTTCTTCCAGATAATCCAGCAGCGTATCGGGCATACAGTCCGGACGGGTACCGATGACGAGTCCAACCACATCTTCTACTGCCAGTGCCTCTTCGTACATCCGCTTCAGTTGTTCCAGCTCTCCATACGTATTGGTATACGCCTGAAAATAGGCCAGATACTTCATCTGCGGATATTTACGGGCAAAGAATTGCTTGCCTTCCTCCAGCTGGAAACTGACTGTTTTCTCCGTACGGCAATATTCGGGATTAAACGTCTGATTGTTACAATACGTACATCCGCCATAACCTTTCGAGCCATCCCGGTTGGGACAGGTAAAACCTGCGTTGACCGACAGTTTCTGTACCTTAAAGGGAAACTTCCGCGTCAAAAAGCCAGCGAAGTCATTATATCGTAACTCTTTATCCATTTGCTCATTATTTGCGGATGCAAAGATAACGGTTTCCAGCGAACTAACAAAAAATGTCCCTCGACACATACTAAAAATTAGTTGTCGAGGGACATTCTATCTATCCGATTTCTTAATTATTCCGTTTTATACAAGTCGTCCAGAAAGACATCCAGGTACGCGCCTCTCATATTCGTTTTATAAAACCGTCCTTCTTTATCCAGAATCAGACACATCGGGATAGCCTGAATGTTATAAGTTTTGGCACCTTCGCCGTAAATGCCTCCATCCAAACGTCCTTGCGTCCAGCTCATGTTTTCTTCCTTCATGGCCTTTTGCCATTCCTTTTCCTTCTCATCGAGCGAAATGCTTACAATGGCGAAATCCTTGTACTTATCGTGTATTTTGCGCAAATGAGGTATTTCTCCACGGCAAGGACCACACCAGCTGGCCCAGAATTCCAGCATGACATATTCATTTTCTGGAATCATCGAAGATAGCTTGACAGTCTTGCCATTACGGTCGATGACATCAATATCCTTGTATTTCTGTCCTACTGCCAGCGGACGCGCTGCCGATGCAGCCTGTTCAAAGAGCTTCAACTCAGGAGTTCCAGCCCAATACTTCTCAAACAAAGCCTGCAACTGGTCAATCTCGGTTACATCCGGCAAATATTCCATGCCCGAAAGATAATACATCGCCTGATCCATAGCAACCGGAGAGTCGGCATGGTCTTTGATGAACTGCAACTGGAAAGCCAGCAACTTATCTTTCCACTTCATTTCTTCACGAGCTATGTCCATTCCGATGGCAGCCACTTCCTTTCCTTCCGATTCAGGAACCAAGTATTCATCCGCATAACGTTCTGCAAGCACATTCAAGGTATCAGAATATGTCTTCATTTCCTGATTCATCTTCGTGAACAGATCGTGTACAGAAGACCCCGTTATCTGCGGAGATTCATTCTTACGGTCGGGTGCATAATAGAATCCGGGTAATGTTGCAACATCCCCTTTGTACGTGATATCCGAATTTTCCAGATACAGCATCGTACGGAACATCTTATTCTGATAATCAGGTTCCTCACCCGGTTTATTCAGATCAATCACGACATAATACAAACCCGGACGTTCTACTTTTCCTGAGAAAGTAAAACTTCCATTTTCTACCATCGTACTGTCGACAACAGTCGGCTCTGCCTGATATTCCGAACGCTCCAGATAAGCTTTACCCGAAGCTGCATCTCCGGTCAGCGTGCCTTCTATTGTATACCCGTCTGTCTTTGTATGGCAGGAAGCCAACAGGCCCGCCACCATGCCTACTAAAAAAATTTTCTTCATAACTATGTATTTTCATTTAAGGGTTTTGGACTAACAAATCATTTCCTGCAATAGCAGCACGAGGTATGGGAAGAATCAATTTCGTCCATGCGCTGACATATCCCATGGCTACCCAATCCACTCCATCGAGTTTATTATAGCGGACCATATCGAACCAGTCTTCGAAGTTCTCGCCGAACAGCTCCAGATACTTCTGATAAAAGACAGCCATAAGCATATCCTTGTCAGCAATCTTATCCACAAAATCGGCAGCAAATCCTGCACGATCGGTTATCGGACGAAGCGCTTCACGGGCAGCTCCCAAATCAGGAGTCGTCTTACGGACGGCAGCCTCAGCCTTTACCAGATACATTTCCGACAAACGAAGCATATACAAAGAATTGCCCGGTACCTTATCGACGTTATCATCCATCTGATACTTGTTCATCCGATAAGATGATACCATGTGTTCAGCATCAAATGCCCATTTGTAACGAGTATCTTCCGGATAGAGAGCGGCTATTTTCTTCAGCGTGCTGCCTGCTCCGGCACTCCAGTCGTAGCGGTATCCTGCCACGGTTTGCTGGGTATTCATCGTATACGGATAGAACAGCAAGTCCGTACTCTGGAAGCTGCTGAAGATATCTCCATATACAGGTTCCAGAACAATACCCTGATCTTTACATTTGGTTATTACCTCGTCTGATGTCTGGTAAGCCATATCGAAATCACCCATCGACAACAAGACTTTGGCTTTCAGCGCCTCGGCCGACAATCCGTTGCCATAATACATGGCATGCGTACCGGAAGAAGTCAGTTTCACCGGCAACGTTTCAGCTTCGGTCAGGTCGTTCAAGATAGCAGTATAACACTCACGGACCGTAGAACGCTTCTTGGACACATTATCGCGTACCGGTTCATCGTTCAGCACGATACCGTACTGAGAATCCAGATTCCAAAATTCTCCATACAGACGCAGCAGCATAAAGTTGGCCATGGCACGATTGAACTTTGCTTCCTTCTGATAATTCAGGTTATCTTCGGCCGAAAGTCCCTTTACGTCCTTATCCAAAGCCTTTAAAACAGAGTTTGCCTGATTGATAATATAATACAGGTAAATATATGTTTCCTCTACAATCACATTATTATCTTGTATATCTCCGTTCATAAAGCTTCTCGCCCCGCTCACGGTAGAGCTCTGCAAAACTCCAGTACGCAGGAACATTGCGTTATAAATAGAACTCTTCGACCGCCATCCATCATAGATACCATTCACGGCAATGGCAGCCGACCGTGCATCGGTAATTACAGTTTCATCATCCAGAACGTTTTCGGGATGAATATCGTCTATCGGTCCCAGCAGGCTGCACGAAGCGAATGTAAACGAAAACATACCTGCCATCAAACAGTATTTTATATATTTTTTCATAACCAGTCCTTTTTAGAATTGCAGTTTAACACCCAGTGAGAATGAACGGCTCAACGGATACGGGTCACTGTTCGTTCCCATACTCGTGATACCGGTAGAAACCGTTTCCGGATCGAGTCCCGGCCATTTAGTCACCGTAAACAAGTTGGTAGCCGTTACAAACACAGAAGCATTGCTTAAATAGCATTTATTGATCCACTCTTTCGGGAGTGAATACGAAAATGTCACATTCTTCATTCTCAGATAAGATGTATCGAATACGAAACGGTCGTTTACCTGATAATTATAGCTCATCGAACCTGCTACCAGACGGGCATATTTCGCATCCGTACGTTCCGGTGTCCAGGTATTTCCGTAGAGTTCGCGACCAACGCTCTGTCCCAGCACACCACTCATTTCCTCTCCTAAATTACTGTATACCGCCTGACCTCCATAAGAGAACTGCATCAGGAACGACAGCGAGAAATTCTTGTACGTAAACGTATTGGTCCATCCACCGAAGAATTTCGCTTCGGGAGTAGCAATCACGTCCCGGTCATCGGATGTGATGACACCATTACCATCGATATCCTTCATCAGGAAATCTCCGACTCCGGTACCCGACTGATATTCAGCGTATCCGTTCTCCATTGCCTTGGCGTTCAACTGATTCACTTCATCCATGTTCTGTACGATATGGTCGACTACATATCCTTTTACCGTACCAGCCGGACGACCTACAATAAAGGCATCCTGCATGTATGAATTGATCTGAGCATTGTTCAATGACTCGATGCGGTTCCGGTTGACCGAAATATTCAAATCCGAACTCCATGAGAAATTCTTTCCGCGTACCGGATAACCTCCTATGGCAACTTCTACACCACGGTTCGATACATCGATGATATTGTCATAATAACTTGTCATACCCGACTCCAGTACATGAGGAGCAGGTGCCAGTGCACCGTTGGTATAACGGTAATAGGCATCCAAGCTTCCGTACAGACGATCGTCGAAGAAAGAAAAGTCCAGACCGAAATTCACTTCGTTTGTCTTTTCCCAATGAATACCCCGGTTAGGCAGCAAGTCCTGCAACTTGACCGAAGAGTTTTCGCCATACTGGCTGGATGTATAGAACTGACGGAACGAGAAGTCGGATACGTTGGTAGAACCAGTCTGTCCCCAGCTTAAACGCATTTTCAGATTATTTACCCACGGAGCCTTTTCCATGAATGCTTCACGACTGATGACCCATCCGGTAGAAACAGCCGGGAAAACACCCCACTGATTGCCCGGTCCGAACTTCGAAGAAGCATCGGCACGCATACTTACTTCCAGCAAGTAACGAGAGTCATAATCGTACGACAATCGGCCGTAAATAGAGTTCAGTCCACTTTTCACGACATAATCCGAATACATCAGGACAGACTGTGCCGAACCTACATTATCCAGGTTACCATCGTTCGGGAAACCTTGATACATATTCGTACCGCCGGTACTGCGTGTACGGTCGGCTCCATAACCCGCCATGGCACCAAACAAATGCTTACCTGTATGGTAATTATAATCCAGACGGAAATTGATGGATGTACTTACATACTTCGACCGCGCAGTCGTAAGCTGTGCATAGTAAGGACTGCCCACCCAGATTTCCTGCAAATAACTCGGCGAGAAATAACTATTGTCGTAATTATAAGAAGCTAAGGTAAAATCGGAATGAAACTTCAGGTTACGCAGCAGCTCGACATCCACATAAACATTACCCATAAACTGGTCGCTCTCATATTCAGCCTTACGGTTCAGCAAGGCAACCGGATTAGGTCCGCTTACACTGCCGGCAGGTGTGAAATAAGCTGCACTTTTATCCAGACGAGTATAGTCGCCGTTTTCATCGTAAATCGGCAGGTCCGGACGAACCAGCCAGGGGTGCGTATCGGGCATCATGATGCTTTCCTGACTAGGGCTGGTACGCTTGGAGTATGAATAGCTCAGCAATGCTCCCATGCGTATACGCTTGGTTATCTCCGTATTGACCGACAAACGTCCGCTATATGTTCCCAAATTATCGTTCTTATACAATCCTTCCTGATCGATAGCATTGAACGCAAACGAATAGTCCGTCTTTTCGGAACCGCCTCGTACAGACACATTATACTGGTTGGTTATGGCATTTTTGTTTCTTGTCTCGTCCTCCCAGTTAATGTTCTCCTTGCCAAACGCACTTTCGTTCAACCCCAAAAACTTTGTATACATCAACGTATTCCAGTCGACATCAAAGTTTCCGTAAGCCATCAGCATCGTCGGGTCGTACATCATACTGTATTGCGTAGTCATGGTAAAATTCGCCATGTCATAATTGTACGCATCCATCGTATTCCGCAGAATCTCTTCCTGCAACGAGCGGAACTCCTGATTGTTCAGCGGCTTGAACATCTTTACCGGATTGGCAATGCTCAGCGTATATCCGGCTTCTACCGTTGCCTTCTCTCCCTTCCGTCCGTTTTTAGTCGTAACGATAATAACACCATTCGCACCACGAGAACCGTAGATAGCCGTAGCAGAAGCATCCTTCAGTACGTCGATACTCTCGATATCGTTCGGTGCAATATTCATCAGCGGATTCAGCGCATTACTGTCTACAAACATCGGAACTCCGTCTATTACATAAAGCGGAGCATTGTTTGCCGTCAGCGAAGTAGCGATAGGATACGGCGAGGTAATACCACGTACGTTGACCGTCATCGTAGCTCCCGGCTCACCGCTGTTCTGAGTTACCAATACACCCTTTATCGTTCCGCCCAACATATCCTGAACAGTAGAAGAAGTCTTCGACAGTTTATTCAGGTCCTCTTTCTTGACAGACGAAATAGAACTGGTAAGACTCTTGCGGTTCTTGCTACCATATCCGATGACAACAACATCATCCAATACCTGATTATCCGATTTCAGAACAACGTTCAGTGTTTTCTGTCCCGTATACTCCACATCGACCGACTTCAAGCCGATAAAAGAAAAACGCAAGACAGCCTTCTTCCGCGATAGCGAAAGTGAATAGACTCCATCCATATCGGTTACTGTACCATCTGTAGTTCCTACTACTATAACCGAAGCTCCTGGTACAGAAAATCCGTTTTCATCAAGAACCGTTCCGGTAACGACATTTTTCTGTTGATTTGCCTGCTGCACGACTTCCTTTTCCCAGCCAGGAGCCTCCGCGGCAAAAGCAGACTCCGCATGCAAAGCTCCTGCACTCAGCACGGCCAAAAGATTTACCAACTTACAACAATTCATATTTTTTACATTTTAGACTTTCAGGAACAAGTTTATTTTTTGTGTGATTTGCAAATATAAAATATATTTAACGCATTAACAACTTTTTTTCTGCATATTTCTCACATAGATATAAAATAATTCATTTTTCTGACACTTTGCAATCTTATAACTTGTAACAAAAAGATATTCTCCAGACTCTGTTTCCGGTAATCTGAAACAAGAGCGGAAAGCAACCTCGGCACGTATGTATAAAGACCTAATCACGTTCGTGACGAGATATTATCACATACGTGATGAGATCTTTGCACGAACGTAACGAGGTAAAAGCTATCGAAATTCTCTTCATTTTTCAGCTTTAAATTTAGACCGAACGCCCCGAAATTGGTAAGTTCTCATTATTTTTGCACTCGAAAAAATACAGAAATCCATGGCAGGTATCTATCTTCATATTCCTTTTTGCAAACGTCGCTGTATCTACTGCGACTTCTACTCAACGACACAAAGCGAGAAAAAAACCGCTTATGTCGCCGCACTTTGCCGTGAACTGGATCAGAGAAAGGATTATTTGCAAGGAGAAAGGATTAAAACAATCTACCTGGGAGGAGGTACGCCGTCGCAACTCGAAGACAAAGACTTTGAACAGATTTTCCAGACACTCCACCGTTTGTACGATATTTCCCCGGAGGCAGAAATCACCATCGAAGCCAATCCCGATGACCTGACAGACGAATACGTGAACATGCTGCGCACCTTTCCGTTCAACCGCCTGAGCATGGGTATCCAGACATTTCAGGAAAATATTCTGCGTCTGCTTCACAGACGGCACACGTCACAGCAGGCTGTCGAGGCCTTCGAACGCTGCCGGAAAGCCGGATTCACCAATATCAGTATCGACCTGATGTATGGACTGCCGGGAGAAACGCTGCAAACATGGGAGGCAGACTTACGGCAGGCTGTCAGCATGAAACCGGAACATATATCGGCCTATCACCTGATTTACGAGGAAGGTACCGTTCTCTGGAAACTGCGTGAGCAGCATCGGGTGGAAGAAGCAGATGAGGATTTGAGTGTTTCGCTCTTTACTCAGCTTATCCACAAGCTGAAAGACTACGGGTACCAGCATTACGAGATTTCTAACTTCTGCCTGCCGGGAATGTACTCCCGCCATAATTCGAGTTACTGGACCGGGAAGAAATATCTGGGATGCGGACCTTCGGCTCATTCGTACAACGGAATCTCCCGGCAATGGAATGTTTCTTCACTGGATCGCTACATTGAACAAGTAAACAACGGAGAAACGTATTTTGAGGTAGAAGAGCTTGATTTATATACCCGCTACAACGATTTTGTCATTACAACCATCCGTACCATGTGGGGTATGCAGCTCGATGTACTGAAAGAGCAGTTCGGTACCAAACTGTACAACTACTGCCTTCGCATGGCACAGCCACATTTGTCGCAAGGCACACTGGAACTTAGCAACGGCGTATTGAAACTTACAGAAAAAGGAGTATTTATTTCCGACGGCATCATGAGTGACATGCTTTGGGTAGATTAAATACAACCTACAAACAACATCTATTCTACAATTCTCTCCATCTATTTCATTCACTTTTTTCCTCTTTGCGAGGTCCTACAACTCCGTTCTGGTGATATAATAAAATTATTCATAGGCACCAGAACGCAATATAACTATTTCACAATAAATACAGATATTTTCATAATAAACATAGAAATTCCTTAAACGAAAGCAGATAAATGACACCTATTATTAACTATATTTTATAATAAAGATACAATATATAGCCAAAAGTCTAATCTCATTATGTTAGCTATATCACAAAATAAGAAGCATATAGATATCATAAAAGATATTTTTAAAACAAATTTCTTGTTTTATCTGGTTTCATAAATCAAAAATACATATATTTGCAGCAAAGATTGTTGCAATAGTATTTTATTTTAAATTAACAAACACGCGTAATATAAAACGCATAAAACAGTTTTCATTATGAGAAAGGTAATTCCCTTAGGTATTGGTTTAGCTTTATGCTCAACTTTAGCCATGGCACAGACTCCTTTTAAAGGAAAAGTTTTGGATGAGAATGGTGAACCAGTAATTGGTGCCTCGATCCTCGTGGTTGGAACCAACAGAGGAACCATTACAGATGTCGATGGTAGCTTTACTTTAACAGCCCCAGAAGGTTCCGGACAAATCAAAGTGTCATACGTTGGTATGGTTTCCCAAACAGTAGGAATCAAACCTAATTTAAAAATCACGTTGAAATCGGACAGCCAAAATCTGGACGAAGTTGTAGTCATTGCCTATGGTACTACCTCTTCTAAAAACTTAACAGGCGCTGTTTCATCGGTAAGAGGAGAAGCTATCAAGAATTTGCCTGGCCCTTCGGTCGACGAAATGCTACAAGGACGTGCCTCAGGTGTAATGATTTCCTCACCTTCCGGATCTGTTGGTGTATCTCCTGTCATCAATATCCGTGGTGTTTCCTCCATTTCAAACAGTACAACCCCATTGTATGTAGTCGATGGTATGATTATATCGATGGATGGAACATCAAGCACCCGTCAGAACCCTCTGGCCGATATCAACTCTGCCGACATTAAATCGATTGAGATTTTAAAAGATGCGGCTGCAACAGCCCTTTACGGTTCACGAGCAGCCAACGGTGTCATCATGATTACGACCAACTCCGGTCAAAAAGGAAAAGCAAAAATTTCCTACAGTGGTAGCTATACAGTCACTACTCCGACCAACATGATCGAGGCGATGAACGCAGAACAATACGTCGATTTAAAGAATCTTGCAGTTTCCAACACGGCTTCTCGTCAAAGCGACAAAGGATTCTACGACAAATATGCCTATGGATTAATGTACGACAGCAACGGAGATGTAGTCAGCACCGATTGGAGTGACTTGCTTTTCCAGACAGGAAGTATCATGAACCACGATTTAAATGTATCGGGAGGTAATGATACCGCAAACTACTATATTAGTACGGGCATTATGAACCAAGACGGTATTACAGTGGGCGATGAATTCAAACGTTATTCATTCAAAGCCAACACCAACTTCAATCCGACCGACTGGCTGAGTGGAGGATTCAACGGCAGTTACTCAAATACCCAGCAAAAGAACGTCGACTCCGGTTATGGTACAGGAGCCTACTCTATCAACGGTTTCTCACGTATGGCAGCTATCTTGCCTCCAAACATTCCGGCATACAACGAAGACGGTACTCCTTATATGGATAATGGAAACTACCTTGGCTACGGAAACAACAAAATCGGTTGTACTTACTACAACCCGATGTCTTATATAGACGAACAGGCCAGCCGCATGGAGAACAACCGTATCATCGCTAGTGGCTTTCTGGATTTACACCCGATCAAAGGATTGAATATCCGTTCACAATACGGAGTTGACTGGTTCATTACCAACTCAACAACGATGTATTCGCCAAACGGTGGTGATGGTTACGCCTCAGGAGGAAACCTTTACGCCTATGCAACGACCCGCAAGACCTGGACATGGACCAACACAGCTAATTATCAGTTCGATTTGGCCAAAAATCATCACTTCGCTGCCACAATTGGTATGGAGGCACAGGAAATGCAGTACAAACGCCGCTACTACGATGCCTCAACTCTTGCTGATAAAGAAATGATTTTCGAGGAAGCTCCTTATCTGACTTATTCGAGTGATGCCTCAACCAACAAACGTGAAGAACGGTCTATGATTTCTTATCTTGGTCGTCTCTCTTACAACTGGAATTATCGCTATTATCTGGAAGGAAGCTTCCGTCGGGACGGTCTTTCTGCCTTAGGCAATAAATGGGGTAACTTTTGGGGAGTTTCAGCGTCATGGCGTATTTCTGACGAAAACTTCTTCAAGCCTCTACAGAGTGCCATCTCCGACTTACGTCTGAAGGCCAGCTATGGTATCGTTGGTAATACCAATGTAGATGCTTATGCTTCCTTGTCAACTTACAGCTCGACTTACTATAACGGTGTAGGTGCTTATTATCCGACTTCCATCGCAGACGCAAATCTGGGCTGGGAACAGACAGCGAAGACAGATATCGGTATTACCGGACAAATAGCCAACCGATTCAATTTTGAAGTTACTTACTTCCGGTCAAAATCAAAGAACCTGATTCTAAACTCCAGTCAGGCCTACTCAACCGGTATTCCAGATTTCGCTATTACCACCAACCTCGGTAAGGCTCAGAATCAGGGTCTGGAGTTCTCGCTGGGTGGCAACATCTTGCACATCAATGGATTCTCCTGGGATAGTAGTGTAAACTTTACCTTTGTAAAGAATAAAGTACTCGAACTGGAAAGTGATATTATAGAAGACGGTACAGGAGCCAACAACATCACAACAGAAGGTCTGTCTATGGCACAACTCTATGTTTATCCAACAGCAGGCGTTGATCCGGAAACAGGACGTCGTGTCGTATTGCTCGACGATGCGAACGGCAATGCTACCCGTGAGGCTTTACTGGTTTACACTTATGGACAAGGAGCATCAGTTTATGACCGGACCACAGGTGAAGCATTGGATATTGACGACTGGAACCCACATATCATGGGTAATACCAAACCGACGTACTATGGTGGATGGACAAACAACTTTAGCTGGAAAGGCTGGGATGCTACACTCTTCTTCCAGTTTTCCGGTGGCAACAAAATTTATAACGGTATGAAAGCAACCATGTCGGATATGCGTTTCTGGAATAACTCTACCGATGTTTATAAAACAATCTGGAGACAGCCGGGAGATGTATCCGATTACGCAAAACCAGAAGTGAATGATAACTATTCGAACGGTTCGGCTAATCCTATCAGCGACTTTATCGAGAATGGTGATTACCTCCGTTTGAAAAACCTTGTGATTGGCTATACTTTCAATACAAAGAACTGGTCTAAAAAAATCGGTATCTCGCAGCTCCGTCTTTATGCTACAGCAACAAACCTGTTCTGCATAACAGGATATAGCGGTATGGACCCAGAAATCAACTCTCGTGCTGATAGTTCGAATACCATTTCCGGAATCGATAAAAATACGGCTCCATTGACAAGAACCTATTCTTTTGGTGTTAACTTATCATTCTAAAAATTTAATGTTCCAACAATATGAAAAAATATATCTACTATATAGCAGCAGCGGTTACAATGGGCTTTGCAACCGCGTGCAGCGAGGACTTTATCAATAAGACCCCCGATCTGAAAGTTACAGAAGCATCCATCTTTGGAAGTGCCACACGACTTGAAGCAGCAGTGGAAGGAGTATATACAGCTCTGAAAGGCAGCGATGATGTAAGTGATGGTTATTTTCTGGGAGGCTTTGCTACATTAGCCGGCGATAACCGTTCGGATGATATGATTAATTATGGAAACAACGGTTATACCATGCGTGATACTTACAGCCATGCGGTAAATGCATCAAGTATCGAAAACGATGCCTTATTCCGTAACGCATATCTGGCCATTAATTATGCAAACACGCTTATCGATGGTATCGAGAAGACTTATGCGAATTCGTTACCGTGCGATGCAGAAACAGCCCGCCGCTATGTTCAGGAATGTAAATTTGTCCGGGCAATTTCCTATTATTACCTAAGCCAGCTATATGGCTTGCCCTATAAAACCGATCCCAATGCATCGAATGTGCCTTTAAGAATCGAAGCTGTGACGGGTGCAGGACACAATGCATGTCCGGCATCGACTATTTCGGAAGTATTCAAACAGATACTGGCCGACACCGAAGAGATTGACGCATTGCCTGCGAACTATGAATCGAGTGGTTTTTCGTCAACCAAAGCATCACAGGCATCGACACATGCTCTCCGAATGCGAGTATATATGTGTATGGAGAATTGGGATGCCGCCATTGCTGAAGGAGATGCCATCACTGGATTTTCATTGATTCCTTCAATCGCTACCATGTTCGACGCGCCTTATGCACTGACAGCTGAAAACATTTTCTCAATCCCGATGAGTGAAAGTGATAAATCGAACAGCCAGACCCATCCGGTTGGATATTTTTATCATGAAGCAGGACAGATTACCGTTGTCAACAACATCAATGGCATTGCAACCACTTATGGTATCAAAGGTGACGCTCGTACAAACTTTCTCTATACAGATGAACGCGGCTATATGTATTGTGAAAAATATAACGAACGCTCTACCCGATATGAGTGGATTCCGGTATTCCGTTATGCAGAAATTTTGCTGAACCTTGCAGAATGCTACTACAACAAAGACAATGAACCTATGGCCCTTAAATATGTAAAAGAGGTTCGTACCCGCTCAATTCCGGCAGATCAGGATCCTCTTGTAACGTATACAGAAACAGGTGAAGCACTTTGGACGGTCATCGATAATGAACGTCGTTGGGAGTTCATGGCAGAAGGGCTTCGTGGTTATGATATTTCACGAAGAGCAGAAGACTACCGTCACCCACAAACAGATGGAAGCTGGACTGTCGTTGCTACTCCATCCGATAAAACGACTTATTGCTGGTCGTTCCCGCTTTATGAAACAACCGTCAATACAGCCTTAAGCGAATAGGATATCCTATCAAAAACATAAAAAGCCAACTAATTCATAGTGCAAATCATGAATTAGTTGGCTTTTTTTGTATTCCCAAAAGTCTACATGCAAATTATGTTTGGCTATCTATGTAATAAGTCATTCACTTAACTGACATCGTTTAATGAAAGCAACCATACATCAACAATTTCATCCTTCTTGTATAGTGGACAAAAAATTCCACCCTATTCCTCACGAACAGGGTGGAACAAAAAACTTGAGTTCAACTTATAAATGCAACTTTTTGGGTGCGG
>FR887734.1 GCA_000432735.1 Bacteroides sp. CAG:443 | reverse complement strand
TCTCAATTCATTTTGAGACGGCCTCTTTTAATTATTTGTCTATTTCTACTTGTTTTGATTTGTTTTGTCTATTCTTTCTCCATTTCTACATTATATATAACCGGATCATACTTGTTGATTTTTCCTGTGCCTAAATCAATCAGGAAACCCGGCCAGAATAATATATTCCACAAAGATTTTGCATTGAATGCCGATTCTATGACAAAAGGAGTGTTTTTATAACCTTCTTTCTTGGCTATAATAGTTTTATCGGAAAGTTTCTTCTTTAATCTGATTGTGGTAGATTCTCCTTCTTTGATTTCTGCAAGTTTTACATTATTTGTTGCATCATACAGTTTGATTCCATTTTCTCCTGTAATGGTTATGGGCTGTTGTGAACTGGAGAAAATACTCATACATGATGACAATCCGAATAGAGTAACTGTCATCGTCAATAAAATAACATGTTTCTTCATCTTAACTATTTTGGGGTTATTATATGCAAAAGTAGGATATTTTTTTACGTTGCCCAAAATAAGGATGTTTCTTTTGGGGAAATATTGTTGTGAGTTAGCAATAATCTCTGAGGTGGAAGCCTTATGTATATAATATTGTTGCATGTTGTATTTCAAAAAGTCAACGATTTGATTGAAATGGTGGCTTGGTGTTACAAAAGAGTTACATCAAAGCTTGTTCTGATATTGTTTGTTTGATTTATATCAATAAATGATATGTGTAATGCATTTTTTAGGGGATTCATTTGTATGTTGTAGAATATATTTTTTACCTTTGTTGCGGTAAAAAGATTGAGCTCAAGCTAGACTAGGTTTAATAAGTATAAGTAATTTAAGGTAACAAGTTTTTAGGTAACATTAAAATTAGGTATTATGAGAAAATTAGGATTTACATTAGTAGCGGCATTGACGTTTTCAGTTTCTGTATTTGCTAACGGTGCAAATGATACAATTAAGGTTACTGAAAAATGGGATGGAGCTATTAACAAAGCAAAATTGACACAGTATCTGAAACTTTCTTCTCAGCAGCATGAAGAAGTAGCTAACATTTGTGACTATTTCCAGGAACAGATGAAAGTAGCTAACAGCTCAAAGAAAAACAGTGATCAGAAAGTTCGTAATGCTGTTTACGGTAATTTGAAGCTGATGAAAAATACATTGACTGAGAAGCAGTACAGCGATTATCTGCGTCTGATGGCAATGACATTACGCAACAAAGGTATTGATATTCAGAAATAATAATACATAGCGGTATATAGAAATTACCCCGGATGAGAGCGAGTGCTTTTATGAAGCATCTGCCTTGTCCGGGGTGATTTGTTTTTGTCTTTTAGCAAACAGGAGCTGTACCTATCGGTTTATATGGTACAGCTCTTGTTTGCTTCGAATACTTACGAAATTTTAATCTTATTCTTTCTTCAGAATCTATTTCATGTTCTAAACATCAAATTCAAGATTTGTTTTTTTTTACAAAACGAACAGACAAAGAAGCAGGAAAGTGTAACAATTAACATCGGACTCAAGATTTGTTTTTTAACAGATCTTCAAGCCGGAGCAGTTCATCTCTGTATTGGGCAGCTTCGATAAAGTTGAGTTTCTTGGCCGCTTCCTGCATGAGCTTGCGTGTACGTTCCATGCTTTTTTGCAATTGCTCTTTAGACATATATTGCACAATTGGATCGGCTGCTGCGTGCATTTGTTCCGGGTTGTCTGTATAGGCCTTGGGTTGTTTTGCTGCATTGGAATCTCCTGTACTATCCAGTAATACATTGTTTCTGGCTTTCTTAATTTGTTGGGGAGTAATGCCATGAGCTTCATTGTAGGCCAGCTGCTTTTCCCGTCGGCGGTTTGTTTCATCGATGGTCTGCTTCATGCTGTCTGTTATCTTGTCGGCATACATGATGACTTTCCCGTTTACGTTGCGGGCAGCACGTCCGGCTGTCTGTGTGAGTGAACGATGGGAGCGGAGAAAGCCTTCTTTATCGGCATCCAGAATGGCGACCAGTGAAACTTCTGGCAAATCCAGTCCCTCACGCAACAAGTTGACTCCAATGAGTACATCATAAACGCCTTGTCGCAGATCTTCCATGATACGTACTCGTTCCAATGTTTCTACTTCACTGTGAATATAAGTGCAGCGTATGTTGTGGCGAAGCAGGTAATCAGTTAATTCTTCTGCCATGCGTTTGGTCAGCGTGGTGACAAGAACACGCTCTTCACGTTCGATGCGTTGCTGGATTTCTTCCATTAAATCGTCTACCTGATTCATGCTGGGACGTACTTCAATGACCGGATCCAGCAGTCCAGTCGGGCGGATGACTTGTTCAACAACAACCCCTTCGCTTTGTATCAGTTCGTAGTCTGCCGGAGTAGCGCTTACATAAATCACCTGCTTGGCCAGTTCCTGAAATTCTTCGAACTTCAAAGGACGGTTATCCATGGCAGCAGGCAATCGGAATCCGTATTCCACCAGATTCTCTTTACGGGCACGGTCACCGCCATACATGGCACGTATCTGGGGAACACTTACGTGACTTTCGTCAATGACAATCAGAAAATCTTTGGGAAAGAAGTCCAGCAGACAGTAAGGACGGCTCCCCGGCTCCCGTCCATCGAAGTAACGCGAATAGTTTTCGATGCCGGAACAATGTCCCAGCTCCCGAAGCATTTCCATATCATAGGTCACGCGTTCGTATAGTCGTTTAGCTTCATAAGGTTTACCTTGTTCCTCAAAAAAGGCAACTTGTTTGGTCAGATCGTCTTCTATCTGATGGATGGCCCTCAAAGTGCTTTCCTTCGTTGTCATGAACAGATTGGCGGGGTATATTTTATATTCATCGAAACTTCCTATACGATGTCCTGAAACCGGGTCTATCTCTTCGATGGCATCAATTTCGTCATCCCAAAACATAACGCGCAGCAGGTTATCAGTATAGGCAAGATAGATATCGACGGTATCTCCTTTAACACGGAAATTGCCTCGGTTCAACTCTATATCATTGCGTACATACAAGCTATCTACCAGCCGGCGCAGAAAAACATTTCGGTCCAGCAGCTTTCCTTTTTTAATGTCTATAACGTTATTATAAAAATCGGCGGGATTTCCCATACCGTAGATACACGATACGGATGACACGACAATGACATCGTTTCGTCCGGAAAGCAAGGCCGATGTAGCAGCCAGTCGTAACTTGTCTATTTCCTCATTGATGGCAAGGTCCTTTTCTATATAAGTATCCGTAGAAGGCAAATATGCTTCCGGCTGGTAGTAGTCGTAATATGATACATAATATTCTACGGCATTGTGTGGAAAGAAGCTCTTGAATTCCCCGTATAATTGTGCGGCCAATGTCTTGTTATGGCTTAATATCAAAGTCGGCTTGTTGATGTTCTTCACCACATTGGCTATTGTAAATGTCTTGCCGGAGCCTGTTACCCCCAATAGTGTCTGTGCCGGTACTCCCGCTTTGACACCCTCCGTCAATTGTGCGATAGCTTCCGGCTGGTCGCCTGTAGGCTGATAGTCTGATACAAGTTCAAAATTCATTATACAAGTATTTTAATGAAGTGTAAAAATACACATTATTTTCGTCTGATGGTGCAGGAGTGTGAATTTTGTATTAAAAAACATTGAGTTATTGCATTATTCGTCGGAAAAGCGTAATTTTGCGCATCTATATTGATAAACATGAAAAAGTACATCGTTATGGCCATCCTTTCTGCTGGAGTATTATCTTCATGCGGAGAGTACAATAAAGTGCTGAAATGCACGGACAACGAATATAAATATGAAGCTGCAAAAAGTTATTTTGCCAAGGGACAAAACAGTAAAGCTGCTACTCTTCTCGAAGATCTGGCCTTGATCATGAAGGGAACGAGCAATGCGGAAGAGTCTGCGTATATGCTGGCAATGACTTATTATAATCAGGGTGATTATGTAACTGCTTCTCATTATTTCAATACATACTATACGACTTACCCTCGTGGAACTTACACCGAGCTAGCCCGTTTCTATAGCGGAAAAGCCTTGTATCTGGATACTCCGGAACCGCGTCTGGACCAGAGCAGTACTTATAAGGCTATTGAGGAATTACAAATGTTTATGGAGTATTTTCCCCAGAGCGAGCGTAAGGAAATTGCACAGAATATGATTTTTGAGCTACAGGATAAATTAGTTGAAAAGGAATACCTGTCAGCCAAATTGTATTACGACCTGGGTTCGTATACCGGTAATACTGTATATAGTAGTACGGGTAATAACTACCTGGCTGCTGTGGTTACTGCACAGAATATCCTGCGTGAGTATCCTTACACCAAGAAACGTGAAGATCTTTCTATCCTGATTTTACGTGCGAAGTACGATATGGCAAAAGAAAGTGTGCCGGAGAAGAAGGAAGACCGTATGCGTGAAACTATTGATGAATATTATGCATTTATAAATGAATTCCCCGAAAGTAAATACAAAAACGAGGTGGAACAGATATTTAAGGATGCAAGTAAGTTTGTGAAAGACGAGAATTAATCAAGGTTTATAATTAAATAAAGAATTATGGATTACAAAAAGACAAACGCTCCTACCAATACCGTGACGCGTAACTTGATGGAACTGTGTGAAGATACTGGTAACATCTACGAAACAGTTGCAATCATCGGTAAACGTGCGAACCAGATCGCGGTAGAAATGAAGAATGACTTGTCAAAGAAATTGCAAGAATTTGCTTCTTATAACGACAATCTGGAAGAAGTATTCGAAAACAGAGAGCAGATTGAAATTTCGCGTTATTATGAAAAATTGCCGAAACCTACTTTGATTGCCACTCAGGAATACATAGAAGGTAAGGTGTATTACAGAAATCCTGCTAAGGAAAAAGAAAAACTACAATAAGGCTATATTGGTTGAACACAGAAACGCATTTCGCTTTAAGAGAATATTTTCATATCTGTGATAATGCGCTTCTGTGTTCTTTTTTTGTTTATTCTTTACCTTAAAATATAATTTATTATGATACAACGTATTCAGACAGTTTATTTACTTATCGTCGCCATTCTTATGGTGGTAATGATGTCTTTCCCTGTCGGTTATTTTTATACAGAGACTAGTGTTTCTGACATGACAAATCTTGCGGTGATGGCACCGGATGGGAGTGTGAACTATGCGCCTTGGGCTTTGTTTGCTATTCTTATGGTAGTGGCAATCGTTGCACTTGTTACGATTTTCCTTTATAAAAAACGTATGTTGCAAATTCGTCTGACTCTTTTCAGTAGCATTGTGCTGATTGGTTATTATGTTACTTTGGCAACATTCGTCTGGGGAACATTGAAAGATTGCGGAAGTTTTACCCCGGCATGGACTCTTTGCCTTCCTCTGATTTCAATCATATTGAATTGGCTTGCTATCCGTGCTATCGGAAAAGATGAAATGTTGGTAAAGGCGTACGAACGTTTACGCTAAGATAGTAATTTAGGAATATACTTATATTTCCCGACAAGTTGAGGTGGTTATATCTTCCTTGACTTTGTCGGGATTTTTGTTTTATTGGGGAATCGTGATATGCCGATTTGTTAGAATATAAAACTTTTACGTTGTATTATTGGATTGTTACCTGCTCCCTGTTATTTTCAATAGAAAATCGGCAAAAGCTAATGCAGACTTTTTCCGATAACTTCCTTGTGGCCAGAATAGATAGCCTCGGGAAGTTAAGTGTTCATTACAAAGAATGGGAATTTGTACCAGATCTTCCTCTCCACGGACAGCGGCCTGTGTGAGAATCGTAGCCCACTGGCCGTTTTTCAATGAATGGATAATAGTATGCACATCGTCCATTTCTACACCGATATTTAATTTCAGATGATGAGTCTGACATAATTCTTCTATTTTCTTTCTTGTGGCAAATCCGCATTCAGGCAGTATCAGAGGAGTTTCCGACAAGCGTTTTAACGTAATGGAGGACAGGCCCGCCAGCGGGTGGGACTGATGGACAATAAAATGAAGCCGGGAAGAAAAAAGTGGAATTGTATCGAATTCTTCTTTTATGTCTTCGGGCTTGAAGGATAGTACGAAATCCGGTCCGCTGCCATTCAGCCGTTTCAACAGCTTTTCGGATGTTGAGAAGGTTACTTCCACCTTTATTTTAGGATAAGCCTGGTTGAAAAGTTCCAGCGTTGCAATCAGGAGCGGGCTCATGCTATACGTTACGCCTATACGAAGTACTCCAGTTTCAATTCCTTTCAAGTCACGGATAATCTGTTTTCCGTCTTCGGCATCGTGTATGGCACGTATTGCATAAGGCAGAAAAGCCTGTCCGGCTTCAGTCGGTACGATACGTTTACCTATACGGTCGAAGAGTAGTACGTCCAGTTCGTCTTCCAACTGCTTGATTTGCTGTGAAAGCGTACTTTGGGAAATATGCAACATACGCGCAGCTTCCGAAAAATTCTGTCGCTCGCAGGCTTCTTTGAAATACTTTAGTTGTCTTAGTTCCATTCGTTAATCGTTTTTGTCTATAAAGCTTATCGGAAAAATGAATTTTGCAAATATATACAAATAATTTTCATCTCTATATCTTTATGCAAAACAATGGGAAGAGGAAAAGAGATGGGGAAGCAGTACTTCCGTATGGGTTGGTTTGATTTTTTGTTTTATCAGTAAAGAAAAGATCAGAAGAAAGCCGGAGTGGAAAATGAATGTTATTTGCCGGGAAAAATCTGATAACATAACTTTTATACATGGAATAAAATGAAAGCTGTAGTTCTATATTATAGTCATAAAGGAAAGACCGCAGGGCTGGCTCGTGAGATTGCTATGTATTTGTGGTCGAAGGGAATAAGTGTCAGTCTGAGTTCTATTTCGGATGCAAATCTGGAACGGTTGCCTGATTGCGACTTCCTGATTTCCGGATGCTGGACTTGCGGATGGTTTCTTGTAGGGCAGCATCCGCATAAGCGATGGAAAGATTTTGCTAAACAAATTCGGGGAATTGTAAAGACGGAACGTACGTTGCTCTTTACGACTTACAAGTTTCGGACTGGCAGCATGTATGCTTGTATGAAACGTGCTGCAGGTATTCCCAGATCATCTACGGTGCCTTTCATCCAGTCGCGGACGGGTTTCTTGACGGATTCAGATAAAAAAGTATTAGATCGTTTTATCAATATAAATTCTATTCATTAACTAATAAATATAATGTCGTATGGAAAATAAAAAATTAACGACTGCTGCAGGAGCACCTGTAGCCGACAATCAGAATGTCGCCACCGCCGGACGTCGGGGGCCGATGCTTTTACAGGATGTATGGTTTTTGGAGAAACTGGCTCATTTCGATCGCGAAGTGATTCCCGAGCGACGGATGCACGCCAAGGGATCGGGGGCTTTCGGGAAGTTTACCGTGACCCACGATATTACTCCGTATACCAAAGCAGCTATCTTCTCCGAAATAGGAAAGGAAACTGAGGTGTTTGTCCGTTTCTCTACGGTTGCCGGCGAACGGGGTGCGGCTGATGCTGAACGTGATATCCGGGGATTTGCCATTAAGTTTTATACCGAAGAAGGTAACTGGGATTTGGTAGGAAATAATACGCCGGTATTCTTCCTGCGTGATCCGCTTAAATTCCCGGATTTGAATCACGCCGTAAAACGTGACCCTCGCACCAATATGCGCAGTGCACGTAATAACTGGGATTTCTGGACGTTATTGCCGGAAGCACTTCATCAGGTGACAATTACGATGAGTGACCGAGGTATTCCTGCTTCGTACCGCCACATGCACGGCTATGGAAGTCATACGTTCTCGTTTATCAATGCTGAAGGGAAACGTACTTGGGTAAAATTTCACCTGCATACACAGCAGGGCATCAAGAACCTGACAGATCAGGAAGCGGAGGCTGTGATTGCGAAAGACCGTGAAAGCCATCAGCGGGACTTGTATGAAAGCATTGAAAGAGGAGATTTTCCACGTTGGACCATGTTTGTCCAGTTGATGACGGAAGAACAGGCGGCAAATTGTCCGTTCAATCCGTTCGACCTGACAAAAGTATGGTCGCAGAAACAATATCCGCTTATTGAAGTGGGTGTACTGGAACTGAACCGTAATCCGGAAAATTATTTTGCGGATGTAGAGCAGGCAGCCTTCAATCCTGCCAGTGTGGTACCGGGCATCAGCTTCTCACCCGACCGGATGCTTCAGGGACGTCTCTTCTCGTACGGTGACACCCAGCGCTACCGTTTGGGAGTAAACCACCATCAGATTCCGGTAAACCGTAGCCGTTGTCCGTTCCTGAACATGTATCATCGCGACGGACAGATGCGTATAGACGGAAATCATGGCTCTACTTTAGGCTATGAACCGAACAGTTACGGTGAATGGCAGAACCAGACGGAATATAAGGAACCGCCTTTGGAACTGGATGGAGCTGCTTATCAGTGGGAATACCGGGAGGATGATTCCGACTATTATTCTCAGGCTGGCGACTTGTTCCGTCTGATGAGCCCTGCCCAGCAACAGGTTCTGTTTGAGAATACGGCGAGATCGATGGGAGATATCCCGGAAGAGATAAAGCTCCGCCATATCCGGAACTGCATGAAAGCAGATAAAAAGTATGGTCAAGGAGTAGCAGATGCGTTGGGAATCCCCATGACGCATCCGGGACTGGCTGAAGCTTAACTCGCTTTTTCTTGCCTGCCCGTCGGGATGACAGCTTGTTATATTACAGGACTTTCTGTTTGAGAGAGATTTCGACGGGCAGCATATAATCTTTTCACCTAGGTGAAGATAAAGTTTCACCTAAGTGAGGCTATCGTTTCACTAAGGTGGGGCGATAGCTTCACTTAGGTGATTTGAATAAAACAAGCTGAAAATTTATTTTTGGCGCAAGCATTCGCAGTATTCCGAGGGAGTGATCCCCGTTTGTTGTTTGAACATCCGGCTGAGATGCTGGGGGTATTTGAAGCCTAGGTCGTCGGCCACCTGCACGATACTTGCCCCCGTAGCTAATTCATTTTTCACGCGTTGAATAACGTGCTGACGGATGTAATTGCTTGCCGTGTCACCAGTTGTTTTCTTGATTACATCTCCGAAGTAATTAGACGACATGCACAGTTTATCGGCACAATACTGGACGGTAGGCAGTCCAAGTGTAAGTTGTGTATTCTTTTCATAATAATCATTCAATAAATTATTGAACTTCATGAGAATGTCGGAGTTCTCTAGCTTTCGGGTAGTAAACTGTCGGTTGTAGAAACGCTGGCAGAAATTTAGTACCAGCTCGATATATGCTATCAGGATAGCATTCTGTAGTTCGTCGTGTGGCTTTTGCAGTTCATTCCTTATTTGCTGCATGAGTGAAACGAATATGTCGTGTTCCTCATCCGTCATGTGCAATGCTTCGTGAACACGGTAATCGAAGAATGTATATTGTTTGATGTTTTTACTAAGAGGAGTGCCTCGCAATAAGTCAGGATGAAAAAGCAATGCCCAGCCGGTCAGCATGACCCGTTCGCCGTTATCTTCTTTTCCGCCGATTTGTCCGGGAGCGACACAAATTACAGTTCCACTCTTGTAATCGTATTTACCACATCCGTATGTCAGATCAATGTCTTGCTGGTCGTGAAAGAAAATGCCATATACACTATAACTGTTCAGGCTATGCCGTATGGGCGATACTTCAGCGTAGTTGATGACACTGACCAACGGATGCCGGTCGGTATGTCCGAGGTAGCGGCTGTAGTCGCTTACGTTTTTTATTTTCATAATCTTACTCATGGCTTCCTACGATTTTACTTCAGTATGCTATATACAAAAATACGTTATTCTCATAAAAGATAGTGTGTGAAGGCGGTGAAATCAGTAAAAACGGTATGAAGTTCATGGATATCGTTACGTCCGATTTTATATCGCTTAGTATTTTTGTGGTAGTAAAATGTTGGCATGTAGAGTCTTATGGTAATTAATTGAAAGTTTATGGATAGAAGAAATTTTTTGAAAATGTCATCTTTGGCAGCAATATCAGCAGTTGGTATGTGGACGGGAGTGTCAAAAACTTTTGCGCAGTCCGTTTCATCGAACGAGTATCATGATAATCTGGAATACCGGAAACTTGGAAATATGGAAGTGTCTGCTATCGGACTGGGTTGTCTGCCGATGGTAGGTTATTATGGTGGCAAATACGAAAAACAAGATATGATTGCTTTGATTCGTCGGGCATACGATAAAGGAGTAACTTTTTTCGATACAGCAGAAGTGTACGGTCCTCATACCAGTGAAGAGTGGGTAGGAGAGGCTGTACAGCCGTTTCGTAGTAAAATAAAAATAGGAACAAAGTTCGGCTTTGGAGTAGAAGAAGGGGAACCTACGGCCTTAAACAGTCGTCCCGATCATATCCGTCGGGCTGTAGAAGGCTCGCTGAAGCGACTTCGTACCGACCACATCGACCTCTTGTATCAGCATCGCGTTGATCCGAATGTACCTGTAGAAGAAGTTGCCGAAGTGGTAAAAGAGTTGATGCAAGAGGGAAAAGTCTTGCATTGGGGTATGTCCGAGGCAAGTGCCCGTTCCATCCGGCGTGCCCATGCTGTTTGTCCGCTTTCGGCGGTACAGAGCGAGTATGCTATCTGGTGACGCGAACCGGAAACAAAAATCTTCCCGACGCTCGAAGAATTGCGTATAGGCTTTGTGCCTTATTGTCCGTTGGGACGTGCCTTTCTTACTGGAGTCATTCACGAAGACAGTACCTTTTCCCGAAACGACCGACGCTGGAACCTGCCGCAATTCCAGCCGGAAGCATTGAAACACAACATGCCTTTGGTATATCTGGTGCAACGATGGGCAGAACGTAAAGGTATTACCCCCGCGCAGTTCGCGCTTGTATGGATGCTTTCGCGCAAGTCTTGGATTGCTCCCATTCCGGGAACAACCAATCCCGATCATTTGGATGATTTTCTTGGGGCGGGAAAAGTTCGTCTTTCTGCATGGGAGATAGAAGAGTTCGACCGCGACTATGCTAAAATAGATCTGATGGGACATCGTGCCGATCCGTTTACAGAAAGTCAGATTGATAAATAAGAAAGAGATGAAACAGATATTATTGATACTGGGACTGCTGTCGGTCCTTTTGTGTTCGTGTACTACGAATGAAAGAAAACAGGTGAAACAACAAAATGAAGTAGGTATGGAAAAGAAGAATCTTGGAAGTCTGCTGGCACTTTATCCGAAGCCGATGACGGTGATTGGTGCCGAGGTAGGAGGAAAAGTAAACTGGCTGGTCGTCGGACATACGGGAATCATAGGGCATGACCGTATACTGGTAAGCATGAGTAAGCAGCATTATACGAATCGAGGAATCAAGAAGTCGAAGAAACTTTCTATCAATTTAGTGAGCCGGAATATGCTGCCTAAGGCCGATTATGTAGGGAGCGTCAGCGGAGCCTCTGTCGACAAGTCGAAAGTGTTTGCTTTCCATTTCGGGGAGAACGGTACTCCGGTGATCGATGAATCTCCTTTGACAATGGAATGTGATGTGGAGGATATTTATGAAACTGATGGCTTCGACAACTTTATCTGCTCGGTAGTCAATACATATGCCAGTCCGGAGGTTTTGGGGGCTGACGGTAAACTGGATTACACCCGGCTGAAGCCCGTATTGTTTGAGTTCCCGACTTACTCTTATCTGGCTACAGGAGAGGTTATTGGTAAATGCCTGAATTTAGATGAAAAAACAGGTATGTGTGCCAAACTGCCGATGGCTTCCGATGGAATCATACGGTTGTCTAAGATAGAGGTCTATCCGGAATATCTGGAAGAATACATGAAGTATGCTACTGAAGTGGGAGAGGTTTCTTTGCGGACCGAACCGGGAGTACTGACCATGTATGCAGTTGCCGAAAAGGAAAATCCCTGTAGGATAACGATTCTGGAAACTTATGCCAGTCAGGCTGCTTATCAGTCGCACATCGCATCGAAACATTTCCAGAAATACAAGCAGGGAACCTTGCACATGGTCAAGAACTTGGTTTTATCCGATCAGCTGCTTTTGAATCCGGCTAATCAGATTAATAATTTCATTCAGTAAGTTATTCATAATGATAGAGTGTTTGGGAAGATTACTTGGACACAGATGTCTGGGGCGAAACATTGAATTACATAAATGTGTCTTTGGAAAACTGGTATAATTGATAACTCGAATATTCTATACATCTAAATTTCATTAACCCCGGTGCATTACTGCACAGGGGTTTTCTTTTTTATGGTAATGAAGTTGATAAAATATTTACAATATAATGGGTATAGTCACTGAAAATTAGTAATTATTTTATAAATTTCTTTACAAAATCTATAAGTCCTCTTATCTTAATCCTACAGATTTTTATGATAAAAAGGGCTCTATAATTCTTTTTCTTTATTCAGCAATCTATTTGACATGCTGAACCAATTGTGCCTACTTTATCAATTGGCAAACAGAATAAAAATTACCACTATATATAATAATGTGTAATTGATTCTTTTCTTCATCGTTACATTCTTCCTTTTATTTTTGATTTTCTTTAATGTGTTTATGGTGGGCTGTTTACGTTTTATTGCTATTTATGCTCTATATGTTGTAAATATTCGAAAATACAATGAATTGTGATTGATTTTATAGATTAAATATATCTTTTAGAAAGTAATTGATAAGTACTTTTGTGATTTATATAATAAACTGAAAATAGATATATTCAGATATATAATAATTATTATTATTAAATTTTTGTTATTTTAATAA